>NZ_JBCDMV010000021.1:0-117045 GCF_038433135.1 Luteococcus sp. H91
CCCCCAACCGCTTCGCGATCGCCCTGCCCGACAGGCCCTCACTGGCATGCAGATACCGAATCTCGGCCCACACATCCACGCTGATCATCCCTCCATCGTGATCGCGTGGCCCCCTTTTCGACCGTCGCTACTGGCTCCCTTTTCGACCGTCGTCGACAGCGGTTGCTGACCACGAGCCGGTATCCCACACCGGGCTTGGACTCGATTTCCGCTCCGATGGCACGCAACTGGCGTTGTGACTGCGAGATGAGCGTGCGTACGGTTCTGGAGGTGACCCCCAGCTCGGAGGCGAGCTGTTCGGACGTGCGGGAGTCGCTCTGCTCCAACATGTCCAGCACAGTGCTGAGTCGCTCATCCATGAGGACCTCCCTTCGCCTTCGAGGCTAGGGGCGGCGTGACTACACCTCCAGCGCGCAATCTTCCGGAACGGATGCGGAAACGACTGTGAGAATCCGCAGTGGGGGCAGTTATCCCTGGCCCTGTACCCAGGCACACCTGCCGGCCGGCAATCGTCCTCCGTCGACCGGCGTCGACGCGATCAGCACTGTGCCTTCTGTCAGTTGCTCGGCCGTACCCATGGCCAGCACGATCTGAACCATGCCGCCGCAGTGAGCGATCACACCTCCGGCAGGTGTCCGCTCCCAGGCCATCGCATCGTCTCCTGTGGCCTGAGCTCACGCCGCAGCGCCACTGCCTGGCGAACCAGGGCCATCGTGGAGCCCGGATCGGCCAGGGCCGTTTCGGTGGCAAACTCGCCCCACCCGGTATCCCTGTACGAGGATGCCGTCGCCCATCAGCGTCTGGTCCGCGACTACGTCATTGGGGGTTCCGAACGGGACGTCCCGGCGCAGCTGCCCGTCGCTGAGACCAGCCCGCTGGTGGCCATCGTCATCCACCTGATCCGGGGCTGGTACTCGTCGGATGACGTGCTGGAATGCTCCCGGATCCTTGCCGCGTGGGAGGGGATCCGTGCCGCATCCCGACCTGCCGAACAACGCGGTCGTACGCCGGATCAGGCTTGGCGAGCGGCCGCCGATCAAGCCACCGCGTGAGGTCAACGGGGAGGTCACCGTGTTGGGGGAGGCCCTGTGGAGCACCCTGCAGAAGCTCGCCTCAGCGGAGTAGGCGACCAGTGTGAGGCCGGTCACCGGCTGGTCTCGGTCTGATGTCCGGATACCCCTTGACTGTTGCTCACGTGTTGTCCACCGATCATTCCTCAACCGGTCATCCCGTCACGCTTTCCTTGCAGGGTTCAACACCCCCCCCAAGGAAGGCATGTCCATGTCCCGCAAGATTCTGGCCCTCGTCACCACGGTGCTCGCCGCGCTGCTGGTGTTCACCGGCCTCACCCCGGCACACGCCAAGCGCGCCCAGCCCGTCGAGCTCGGCACCCCGGTTGCCCAAACCCATGCCCACAACGACTACGAGCACACCCGGCCGCTCTACGACGCCCTGTCCCACGGCTTCGTCTCCCTTGAGGCTGACGTCTGGCTGGTCGACGGCGAACTGCTGATCGCCCACGACAAGGAAGACCTCGACCCCACCCGCACCCTCAAGGGCCTCTACCTGGAGCCGCTGCGCGAGATCGCCAAGGGCAAGGGTCGCAGCGTGTACCCCGGCTGGGACGGCTCGCTGCAACTGCTGATCGACATCAAGACCGAGGGTGAGTCCACCTACGCCGCCATCGAGCAGGCGCTGGCCCAGTACCCGCAGGTCTTCACCCGCTACAGCCACGGCAAGGTCAAGCAAGGCCCCGTCACCGCCGTGATCTCCGGCAACCGTCCGCTGCAGACCATGACCGATGCCTCGGTGCGTCGCGGCTTCTACGACGGCCGTTCCACGGACCTGCGGTCGGGGAAGAGCCCGGCCCTGATGCCGCTGGTCAGCGAGAACTGGACCAAGCTGTTCACCTGGCATGGCGTCGGTGAGATGCCGACCGCCGAGCGCGCCAAGCTCATTGACTACGTCACCACCGCGCACGAGGCTGGCTACACCGTCCGCTTCTGGGCGACGAATGACATTGCCGGCCCCGCTCGCGAAGCGCTGTGGAAGGAGCTGGCCGCGGCTGGCGTCGACTACATCAACACCGATGACCTGGCTGGTCTGGAGGCCTTCCTGACGGCCTGAGCAATTGTCACTGGCTGGGCGCGGTCTGCTCCTGTGGGCAGGCCGCGTCTGCTGTGTCCGGCACTACTTGATGTCCGACCCGAGCGCCTTGGCCATTCGCACCGATTCGCGCCCATCGTGCAGCTCGCCCTCGCCAGTGGTCTGGAAGCCCAGCGAATCGTACAGGCTCCGCGCAGCGAGGTTGTCGGTGAAGACGTTCAGCGTGGCGCGGGTTGCCCGGGCCAGCTCGGGGCTGTGCAGCCGGGCATGCTCCAGTACCTGCTTCACCAAGGTGCGGCCATGCCCCTGGCCCCGGTGCTGCGGGTCGACGAGCAGCCGCCCCAGATGCACCCCGCCGTCGCGGAGGATGAAGGAGCCGGTGCCCACCAGCTCCCCGTCCACACGGAGGGCACACACGGTCCAGCCATCGCGGCTGGTGTCCAGCAGCGCCTGCGGATCCAGCGGGAAGGCCAGCTTTGGTCCGGCAAAGACCAGTAGTTCGTCGGGGCTGGCCACCCAGCGGCTGATCAGCTGGGCGTCATCCAGCGTCGCCGGCCGGAGCTGCACGTGGGTCACCAGAATCAACGCCATGCGGCCAGAGTAGGTGTCGCCCGAGCCCTGCGTTGTCAGCTGGCGCTGGTCGTCTTCTTCTTCAGAGTGAGGCCGGGGAGCTTCTTCTTGGGCTGTGCCGCAGCCGCGGATTCGCCGTCCAGCCCGAAATTGGCGACGTCCAGGATGAGCGAGTTGCTCTCCTTCAGCAGTTCCTTGGCCGCCCTCTGGTGGTCCTTGCCGACCAGGCCGTCGACCAGCGGCGCCTTGTGCCGCAGCAGGGAGATCCGCCGGTTCCACTCCTGAACCGGGGCATCGACGTCGGGCATGGTGGCGTAGCTGCGCATCGCCTCCTGCACCAGCAGGATCTGCTTCTCCACCTGGTCACTCACTGGCCCGGTCACTTGGCCGTGGGCCTTGCCCCGGATCGCCTTCACCGCCGCAGCAACCGTGGGATTGGTGGCGGCAGCAGCCGCAAATGCGGCGACGGCCTTGGGGTCCTTCGCGGCGTGCAATGCCTGCTGCAGCAGGAGGGTGGCGGCCTCGCCGGCGGTCTTGGGGATCTTGAGCGGGGGCTTCTTGGCTACCACGGGGTGCTTCCTCCTGGGCGTGCGGTCAGGCTCCACTATGTCACGGGCCGTGAAGCGCTCCCGCGAGGCTGGCGCGTCCGCCGGCCATGCGTGGCTCAGGCATCCATTTCCGAGAGTTGACCACCAAATTCACCCTTGGAGGGTTGAGTCCTGCGGGGGGACCTCGGCGGGCGCACATCTGGAGGTCGGTTTTCGGAACCTTGGGAGACATGTCCTCTCAGCCGGCCGACGTGCGCCCGGCTGCCCCTCCAAGGTCGAGCTCCTCCGGCTACTGTGCGGGCGCCACTTCGTTGATCGCGGCCAGCCCATTCAGCGTCCGCGGGTAGCCGATGTAGGGCACCAGCTGGCTCAGCACCGCCAGCAGCACCCCGCGATCATTGCCCACATTCACATTCCCGGCGACGTGCCCGCGCACCTGCGCGTCGCAGCCGCCGTGCGAGATCAGCAGCACCAGGGTGAGCAGCTCACGGGTCCGCAGGTCGATCCCGTCGCGGGTGTAGTGGTCGCCGAAGCAGTTGGCGGTGAGCCATTCCTGCACCCAGCGGGTCTCCTCCGTGGCGGCGTCGTGCATGGCGCGGATGGGAGTCTCGCCAAAGATCGTCGTCTGCGCCTTCCACCCCTGGTCACGACGGGTATCCGGGGTGACGGTGCCCCGCGGCTCCAGCGGCAGGGCCACCCCGCGCGCGGCCAGCACCTCGTTGCTGATCTCCAGGAAGTCGCGCACCTTGCCGACGCCCAGGTACGGCGTCGCCTGGTAGACCAGCTCCTTCAGCTCGACGGGGGTCAGGCCGTCGTCCAGCGCCACCTCGGCCGTTTCCCGGAACTCGACCCGAGCCTGACAAGCCAACAGGGCCGCCAGCCGCACCAACTGGCGGGTGTGCACGTCTACCTGCCCGTGGGCGGTGACCTCGTCGCGGGCAAAGCGGGTGAACCACTCCACGAACTCGGGGTCGGTCTGGCGGAGCGCGTCGTGGCGACGCTGGAAGCTGCTGTCGGTCATGACTCCATGGAACACCCGTGGCGCCGCGGGAGGGAGGGCCTGCCAGCACCCCTCACCCGCTTACTTCGGGTGTTCGCGCTGGTATGCCACCAGATCCGCCAACCGGATGACGCGGTTGCGGCCCACTCGCTCCCAGGCGATCTCCCCGCGGTCCAGGATCTTCAGCAGGGTCGGCCGGCTGATGCCCAGCACGTGGGCGGCCTGCTGCGGGCTGAGCGTCTTCTCCGTCGACTCCTTGCCAGCAAGGGAATCAGCGCTGGGAACGGGTGGCATCGCCGAGAGCCTCGCCAGCGCCGGGCCCTCCTGCTCGTGCTCGGCCAGTGCCGCCCCGAAGAAGCGGTAGGTCCACTGCTGCGCCAGCTTCCGGTTCTCGGCAAAGATGATCGGCACGTGCGGGAAGCGCACCTGGCATTCGCCCAGCTGGTCGGCCACCTGCGCCGGCCGGGCGTGGGTGAGCTTGAAGACCGACGAGTACCGCTCCTCCACCACCAGCGCGGCCCGCGGCAACGACGCCAATTCGGCCAGCTGGTAGGTGAGTTTGCCGGTCAGCAGGGAGGTGGACAGATCCTCCAGACTCTTGCGCTCGACCGCGGCCACCACCTGATCGTCGACCTGAACGGCGTAGTCACCGGCCTTGAGCGGTGCCTTTCGGGTGGTCACCTGTAGCTCGTCGAATCTCCACGCATAGCGCTCGTGCGAGTCGACGATGATCTCCATCTCGGCCTGCCCCGACGCCCGGGCCTTCGGCACGGTGGCCATCGGACGGGCCTGCTTGGCGGTGCGGGCGGTCTGCCAGAAGATCGCCTCCCGGCCACCCCGCACCCTGGTCATCACGAATTGTGACCGGCTCTCCCGTCCGCGCGCCAGCACCAGATCGATCGCCGCACCCCGACGGGTGCAGGAGGTCACCGGCAGCCGCTCCAGGATCTCCGCGTTGTCCGGCCACGACGCAGGATGGCAGTACAGCTTGCCGGTGCGCGGCCAGGTCTGTTTGGTCTTGAGTACCAACCCGTCGCCCAGCGGCAGCCACACCAGGTAGGGCAGCGAGGTGTCCTCCTCCGGGTTGCGGGCGATCAGCATCTCCAGCGCCATGGGCCCAGCCTACGGACGTTGTGGGGAGACGTGGTTCGGGGAAGCTGTCCGAGAATTGACCTCCAGAATTTCGGCACTCCCCGGGTCGCCCGCGGGGGAACCCGCGTCAGGCGCGCAGCTGCCTGAATCTGGAGGTCAATTCTCGGAAATGTCGCTCGGAGGGGGCCGAATCTCGGCGGGGCGGGCGGGTTCTTGGTAGGCCTTCAGCGCCGCCTCACGCGGTGAGGGCTCGGACCAATCCGGTCACCCCGGCCCGAGTGGGACCGGTTTCGGAGGGGCAGGCACGGCACGGGAATAGAAGTTGAAGGTTCAACGTTATGCCGGTGTATCTCAACCCAAACAGGAGTCTTCACCATGAGCAACACCGCAGCCCGCACCCTTCTTGCCGTCGCCAGCCCCGCCCTGATCGGCAGTGGCGCCGCGGCCTGGGCCACCATCACCAAGCAGCTCAAGGACCAGCGGATCACTGTCCACCCGGACAGCGCCAAGCTGGGTGGCAAGACCGTGGCCGGCCCCGTCACCGCCTTCGAACAGGCCAATGTGGTGGGCTCGCACGCCGAGCACATCGGCGGCGGCAAGACCTTCGCCGAGCTGAGCGACGAGTACATGGCGGCCAATGCGGCCGGTGACACCGAGAAGGCCGAGGCCCTGGCTGGCCCGCGGGAGATGGTGATGCAGGCCAACTTCGTCCGCGCCTCGCTGTTCACCTCGGTGCTCGCCTATGGCGTCTCCGCCCTGGTGGTGGGCATGGGCGCCCTGACCGGCGCCGTCGCCCTGACCCTCGGCGACGACTGACCATTCCCGCACGTCCCGCCCGTGAAGCGGGCCCGGCACTGCGCACCCCGGCATTGCACTGTGCACGCGCTGCAACCGCTGCGCAGAGCAGTGCCGGGGTGCACAGTCGACGGGCGGGGGAGTGGTTCAGCGCACGACGACGGAGGCCAGCTCGCCCACCTCGACGGTGCGGCTGGCGCTGCGCTCCATCGGTAGCGTTCCCGACTGGCCGAGGGCGCTCCACTGGATCTCCCAGTTGGTGCTGGCCGTGACGGTGTGATTCCCGGCCTTGAGCCAGGTGTGGCCGCAGTCGGGCGACTTGTCCATCGGCTTGGCGTCCGCCGGGCGCGGGGTGCTCGTCTTGCAGGTGATGGTCTTGCCATCGCCCAGGTCAATGGTGGTGCTGGCCGGCGTCGCAACGAGTTTCACGGCGATCCCCTGCTCGGTCTTCGACGCGTCGATGTCCTTGGCGTCGGCGGTCCACAGCCACACCGGCTGACCCACAGCGATCATCTTCCACTCGTTCACCTCCGGCTCCGGACCGATCTTGATGCTGGGTTCCGGGAGTTTCACGGACGCGACCGCCTGATTGACGATCGTGACGACGTCAATCACCGGAGCAGCGGCCGGAGCACCGCCGTTGGTTGGGGTGATGGCCTGGCCTTGAGGCCTTGGCCCAGCCGGGGCACCAAGTCCGATGCGCGTATTACTCCATGTCGCGAGTGGATCGGCCGCGCCCCCAGCTGGGGCCACCGCAGCCCTCAGGGCGTTGGTCGGAAAGACGAACCGGTACCTGAAGTACTGATCCCACCCGCCGCTGCGATCGAGGTATGCAGCGTTGCCGATCCATGGTGCGCTCACAGGGCCCCGACGGGCGGCGGCGTAGGCCCGGGCGACAGTAGGGTTGACGTAGCCACCCCTATTGCTGCGCGCGGGGCTGCCGATACTCATCCCCGCGGTGGACCCGACGCTGGAAGAGCCAGATGTCGAGCGCGGGGAGCCGTTCACCCTAAGGGTTCTTTGCGTGCCCTCTCTACGCGCGCTGACCGACGCCCCGTGGGGCTGGGCTGTGACGCGAGTGCCCATGCTCGTGTTCTCAGTTGAACCGGGGGCTCCCTGCTCCTGGGGTAGCACTGGGGCGAGCGCCAGGGCTCCCACCGCGGCCCACATGACTAGTTGATCGGACACGACTCGACTTCCTTGCTGTCTTGCACAGCGGCCATCAGCCTGCCCGACTCGCGGATGAAGTAGACCTCCTTATAGGCCAGAACACCCTGTCCCACACGAGTTGAATCGTCGCGCCTGATGATCTCCAGATGTCGAGCATCAACACAAACGCGGATGCTCACCACTGAAGCGTTGCGCGATGCCCTAGGATTCGCCCCGATCTGAGAGATGCGTGCAGGGCTCGTGCCGCGGAAGACAAGTCCCGAGGATCGGTCTGTGGTGTAACCGGCTTCGACCGCGGTCTTCATCGTCCCAGTCACGTATGGATCAATCATGGGTGATAGTGACTTTGGTTTGAACCCACTCATCTCTGCCTTGGTGAGTTCCGCGAAGTAGGCCTTGTATACCTCCACTGCCTCCAGGTAGAGCGGGTCCTGGCTGGGGTCCATCGACGGGCTGGCGCTCGGCGTGGGGCTGGTTGACGTCAGGGAGGGGCTGCTCGGCGTCGGGGAGCCGTCCCCCGAGGGCGCCTCGGGCGAGCACCCGATCAGCAACGGCACCACCAGCAACAGGTTGACGGCTTTGCGCATGAGTTCACTTCCCGGGTCGTCGGCGACACGGTCAATCTGCCACTCGGCCCGCATTGTGCCAACCCTCATAGTCATGCCTGTGGACAACTTCGAGCACTGTGGACAACTCGCCCTGACCCCCCGCGAATCCGGGGTTTCTTTGCTGGTCGATGAATCCCGGCCGGTTCCGAAAAGCGACCTCCGGAAAGCACCACCCGGACCCGGGCCGAGCGGGCGTCCCACCCCTCGGTCCGAATCTGGCGGTCACTTCTCGGAACTGGACGCTTGGCCCACCGGTGCCGGGCCCGTAGAGTCGCGGCATGCAGCGAAATCCCTTTGGCAACACTGGACTTGATGTCACCGTGCTTGGTCTGGGCGCCGGGCAGGTGGGCGCGCACGATCTGGACGATGCCGACGCCGGGCGGGTCCTCAATGCGGTGCTGGACCTCGGCATCACGCTGATCGACACCGCCGATTGCTATGGCCTCTCGGAGGAGCGAATCGGACGCCACTTGCGCCACCGTCGCGACGAGTATGTGCTCAGCAGCAAGTGCGGGCACAACGTCGAGGGCACCGAGGACTGGACCCCGGCGAATGTCCGGGCCAGCGTCGAGCGTTCCCTGCAGCGGCTGCAGACCGACCGGATCGACGTCCTGCACCTGCATTCCTGCGACAAGTCCTACCTTGCTGACGGCACCCTGGCGGACACCATGGATGAGCTGGTCGCCGCGGGCAAGGTGCGTTTTGCCGCCTACTCCGGCGAGAACGACTCACTGGTCGCGGCCATCGAGTCGGGCCGGTTCGCGTCGGTGGAGACCAGCGTCAACCTGGCCGACCAGTGGAGCCTGCACCACGCCCTGCCGCTGGCCACCGAGCGCGGCCTGGGGGTGATCGCCAAGCGTCCGATTGCCAACGCTGTGTGGCAGTACGACGCTCGTCCCGACGGCGTCTACGGCGAGGTCTACTGGGATCGGCTGCAGACTCTGGCCTATGACCTGGGCGACGATCCGCTGGACCTCGCCCTGCGGTTCAGCGCCTACGCCCCGGGCGTCTGTGCTGCGATCATGGGCACCTCCAAGATCAACAATCTGGCAAAGGCTGTCGCCAGCATCGAGAAGGGTCCGCTGGACCAAGATCAACTGGAGGCCATCGAGCGGCGCTGGAGCCAGGCGGGGCAGGGCTTCGACGGTCAGGTCTGACCCGGCCCGCAGGCCAGGTCAGTCCAGCCCGAGCAGCGGGCGCAGTTCGTCCAGCGTCGCCACCGAGTACTCCGCGTCGTCGTCGACGGGTGCCTCGGGGGATTCCAGCATGGCGGCCCGCATCCCGGCGTGATGGGCGGCGGTCGCATCAATCGGCCGGTCGCCGACGGCCAGGCAGTCGTCGGCGGCCAGTCCGTGCCGCTCCAGCAGTGCGGCGTACATGGCGGGATCCGGCTTGCGCGGGTAGCCGTCCGCGGTCGAGATCAGATCATCCACGCGCAGGCCCAGGCCCTCCAGCAGGGAGAGCGCGCTGGCCCGATCGCGGTGGGTGACCACCAGGTTCAGCCCGCCGGTTGCACTGACCTCATCCAGCAGGGCCGCGGCCCCGGCCATCGCGGGCGGCGGCTGGGTCTTCCACAACTCCTTGAGCTGGGCATTGGCCGCCTCGAATTCGCCCGGGTCAATCCCGAAACTCCCGGACAGCTCCGCGACAGCCGCGCCGGTGGAACGGCGGGTCAGTCGCGCCACCT
This sequence comes from Luteococcus sp. H91, assembly GCF_038433135.1. Classification (NCBI taxonomy): domain Bacteria; kingdom Bacillati; phylum Actinomycetota; class Actinomycetes; order Propionibacteriales; family Propionibacteriaceae; genus Luteococcus; species Luteococcus sp. H91. The sequence continues at coordinate 9,577 of NZ_JBCDMV010000021.1, forward strand.
CCCGCACGTCGATCATCTGCCCCCGGCGGAGCACCACGTCCGCGAAGGCAGCATCAAGCGCGGGATAGGTGTCCACCAGGGTGCCGCCGAGGTCCCAGAAGAGATGTCGGTACATGGTGCAACTGTAGGGAAGAGCGCTCGGGCCCGTCAGCGGTTCCGCCGACGGGCCCAAGCATCTGCTGGCAGCGATCCCCCGAACGCCGCCAACAACCATCGTCCCGAACATCGTTGTCCGGAACAGTCCTCCAAGCCCCTCTCGCGAGGGGCCGCGTCGGCGTCCCCACTCCCATAAGGCCGCCGTGCGATGACCTCAGGATTCACCCTGGCGGGGTCGTCGGCAAGGAAAATTGTTCAGGGGGCGGCGCATTTCAGGCCGACGACAGAAAGCGGGGGTGAAATGTCCCGTGAACGGGGGACAAATGACGGGTTACATCGATCACATCACCCGATGGATGTGATCAGCCCGGTTTGGCGGGGAGCTGGGGCTCGGCAGGCTGGGCCTTCCCCGGGTTGCGCAAGACCAGATGGCGCAGATCCCACGGCATCATCTCCTTGACGCTGCTGCCGTTGTTTGCACCATCCTCGGGTCGCACGACCACCTGTCCGTCCACCCGGATCGGCGACGACCACCCGGCCTCCAAGTATCCGTCGTTGGATGACTGCCAGCCGACGCAATGGGCCCAGGCCCAGGTGGTGGCGGCCTCCACCCGCAGCACCTTCACCGCGCAGTTGGCACCCTTGGGGAAGTCCTCCCGGGCGGCCAGCCCCGCCACCCGGGCAACCTCGGCCCGCATCTCCGCGGAGTCCGGGTCGGGGATTCGCGACGCCGCGATCCGGGAGCCGAACCACGGTGCGCCCAGCACGATCACCCAGAGCGTCAGCATCGCGCCGACCGCGGCGAGCCACCCCTTGTTCATGGCTCCAGCGTAGGCGGCCCCGCGCCGGAAGCTTGTCTGAGGTGGGCATCTTTCGGGGCGGTCTTGCAGAAATTCATCACCGATGCGGTTACCGTGAACGGGTGCCGAGCCCCTCGGGGCTGTCCGACATCAGGAGAATTCGTGAGCCATCCAGAACCGCGACGCGCCCCGAAAGCCCGTGCCACGCGCAAATTCCTGCGGGAGGTGAACTACCCGCACAAGATCCATCCGGCCCTCGTCCCGGGCGTCTCCGTCGAGGACCAGAAGATCCGCTACGGCGTTGACAAGGTGATCCTCTTCGCCGTTGGTGCCTTGATCGTGGGCTTCGTGGCCTGGGGCCTGGCCGCGCCGGAGCAGGTCTTCGGGGTTTCCACGGCCGCACTGAACTGGGTGATGCGCAATCTGGGCTGGATGTTCAACATCCTGGCGATCGCCATGGTGCTCTTCCTGCTGGTGATCGCCTTCTCCCGGTTCGGCAAGATCACCCTGGGCCTGGACGGTGAGCAGCCGGAATATTCAACAGGCTCGTGGGCCGCGATGCTCTTTGGCGCCGGCATCGGTATCGGCATCATCTTCTTCGGGCCCTACGAGCCGCTGACCTACTACCTCAGCCCGCGCCCCGGCGCGCACTACGACGCCAACACGGCCAATGCGGTCAAGGGTGCGATGGCGCAGGCCGCGCTGCACTGGGGGCTGAATGCCTGGGCGATCTACGCGATCGTCGGGTTGTCCGTCGCCTACGCCTCCTACCGTCGCGGCAAGGTGCCGTTGATGAGTGCCGTGGTCACCTCCCTGTGGAGTGGCCGCACCGACACCCCCGGCGCGCGGATCATCGACGCGCTGGCCATCATCGCCACCCTCTTCGGCACCGCCGCCACCCTGGGCATCGGCGCCCTGCAGATCGCCCGCGGGGTGGAGATCGTCGCCGGCTGGGGCCCGACGGGCAACCGCCTTGCCCTGGTGATCATCGGGGTGCTGACCATCGCCACCATCATCTCGGCGGTCTCCGGCGTCGCCAAGGGCATCCGCTGGCTGAGCAACATCAACATGGTGATGGCGCTGGGCCTGGCCCTGTTCTTCTTCGTGGTCGGCCCGACGGCCTTCCTGATGAACATGGTGCCCGCCGCCATCGTCGAGTACTTCGGCCACATGCCGGACATGCTCAGCGCCAACATGGCGGAGGGCCCCGAGATGCAGACCTTCCTGTCCTCCTGGACCACCTTCTACTGGGCGTGGTGGGTGAGCTGGGCACCCTTCGTCGGTGTCTTCACGGCCAAGATCTCCCGCGGACGCACCATTCGCCAGTTCGTCCTCGGGGTGCTGCTGATCCCGTCGTCGATCATCGTGCTGGCCTTCGCCATTCTGGGCGGCACGGCCATCTGGTTGCAGCGACGAGCAGCTGCCGCCGGCGACATGTCCCAGGCGATCGCACCGGACGGCACAGCTGCCTCCCTGCCGCTGCCGGCCGAGATCTTCTACCAGGTGGTGGAGAAACTGCCTGGCGGCGGGATCGTGTCCGCGCTGGTGATCGTCATGCTGGGCATCTTCTTCGTCACGACGTCGGATTCGGCGTCACTGGTGAACTCCCAGCTGGCACAGAAGGGCAATCCGGAACCGAACAAGCTCATCACCGCCTTCTTCGCACTCTGCATGGCGGGCATCGCCGTGGTCATCCTGCTCTTCGGCGGCCAGAACGCGTTGCAGGGCCTGCAGAACCTGGTGGTGGTCACGGCCCTGCCCTTTGCGGTGGTGCTGGTGTTGATGGCCGTCGCCCTGGTCAAGATGCTCCGAAATGACCCGCAGGCCATCCGCGAGCACTACCAGGAGCAGGCCATCCAGAAGGCGGTCAAGCACGGTGTCACCGAGTACGGCGACAACTTCGCCCTGGTGGTTGAGCCCATCGACGAGTCCGACGAGCGGGCCACGGGTGGCGACTTCGATTCCACGGCGCCGGAAGTCACCGAGTGGTACACCCGCACCGACGAGGACGGCAATCCGGTGGAATACGACTACGCCAAGGGTGAGTACGTGGAGCCCGACACCCGCAGTCGGGGCGACTAGCAGGGTGCCGAAGGGCTGAGGGGTAGCTGTTGAGCCCGGCGTCCCGGCTGGCTGGAACGTCCACAATTCCTGCCATGATGCCGGTGGCCCACGGCCGCCAGGGGGCACATCGGCCCAGTGCCTGACCAGGTCCATCAGCCGGTCGAAGCGGTGGGGCCTGCCGAATACTCAACGGATGTTGACTTTGTCGAAGCTGGGGAGTTCACTTGAACTCAACAACAGTTGAGTTCTGGTGGAAGGTGCTTGCATGACTCCGAGGATCGGCCGTCGGCCGGGTCAGGGGGACACCCGCGAGGCGATCGTCGCGGCCGCCCGGGAAATGTTTGCCCAACGCGACTTCAACCAGGTCTCGGTGCGTGCCATTGCCGCCCGGGCTGGGGTTGACCCCTCGATGATCAATCACTGGTTCGGCGGCAAGGAGGGGCTCTTCCGGGAGGCGCTGGAGATTCCGGCAGATGTGCCCGCCCGGATTGCCGAGCTGCTGGCCGAGGGTGACGACGACCTGCTGCCCGAGCGGCTGGTCAACACCTTCCTCACCGTCTGGGAGGGGCCGGTCACCGGCCCCGCCATGCAGGCCATGCTGCGCCGCGCGATGTCCGGTCAGATGCCGCTGGATGCGCTCAAGAGCTTCGTGGTCAGGTCGATCATCACGCCGGTCACCGCACGGCTCGGGATTGCCCAGGACGAGGCCGAACATCGCTTCAGCTTGGTCGCCAGCCAACTGCTGGGCGCCCTGGTGGTGCGCAGATTCCTGGAGTTGGAACCCCTGACCGGCTTCGACCGGGAACAACTCGTCGCCACCTACACCCCCGTCGTGCGGCACTACCTCTTCGACGACCTCCCCACCGCAGAAGGGCAACACCCATGAGCACCATTCCCGACGCCGCGTCCGACGTCGTGATCCCGCGGCACGCCCGCCCCGAGCAGCCGCCCGCCATCCAGATCGAGGATCTGGTGAAGCGCTTCGGCTCCTTCACCGCCCTGGACGGGATCAACCTGCAGGTGGAGACGGGGGAGGTGCACGGCTTCCTGGGCCCCAATGGCGCCGGCAAGTCCACCACCATCCGGGTGCTGCTCGGCCTGTTGCGCGCCAATGCCGGCACCGTCCGGTTGCTGGGTGGCGATCCATGGCGCGACGTGATCGAGCTGCACCGGCGCCTGGCCTATGTGCCCGGCGACGTCTCCCTCTGGCCCGGCCTGACCGGCGGCGAGGCGATCGACCTGCTGGGCAACCTGCGCGGCGGGTTGGATCGCACCCGACGAGATGAGCTGGTGGAACGCTTCGAGCTGGATCCCACCAAGCGCGGCCGCGCCTATTCCAAGGGCAACCGGCAGAAGGTGGCGATCGTCGCGGCCCTGTCCTCCAATGTGGAGCTGCTGATCCTGGACGAGCCCACCAGCGGCCTGGATCCGCTGATGGAGGCCGTCTTCCAGGACGAGATCGCGAAGGAGAAGGCCAAGGGCCGCACCGTGCTGCTCAGCTCGCACATCCTGACCGAGGTGGAGGCGCTGGCCGATCGGGTGAGCATCATCCGCGCCGGCAGGATCGTGCAGACCGGCACTCTCGACGAGTTGCGCGGCCAGACCCACCTCACCATTACCGCCGGTCTGGCCAGGCCGCCGGCCGACCACGCGGCGCTGGCGCCGCTGACCGACATCACGCTGGATGCCCGCGGACGGCTGCACGCCACCGTCGCGCCGGAGCGGGTCAACGAGGCGATGGCCGCGCTGGTGCCCTGCCAGCTGACCAGCCTGGACGTCAGCCCGGCGTCGCTGGAAGACCTCTTCCTCAGCCACTACGACGAACAGGCCGTCTGATGACCGCCGCACTCACCGGCCTCAAGCCCTTGCTGAAGGCCACCCTCAAGCAGGACCGGAAGAACATCGCGCCCTGGGTGGTGCTGATCTCCGTCCTGTCGGCCAGCTCCATCTGGGCCTGGCGCTGGATCTTTCCTGAATTGCCCGACCGGCGGGCCTTCGCCGTCGCGGTGGGCGCCAACCCGGCGATGGAACTGATCTTCGGCCCCGCCCGCAACCTGCTCACCAATGACGGCTTCAACGCCTGGCGGGCCGGCTCGCTGGGCGCCTTCTTCGCCGGCCTGATGGGCATCCTGATCGTGGTGCGCAATTCCCGAGCCGACGAGGACTCCGGCCAGGCCGAACTGATCGCCTCCGGTGTGGTCACCCGGCAGGCCCGGTTGCTGGTGGCAGTGCTGATGGGTGTGATCGCCGCCGTCGCGCTTGGGGTCTTCTGCTTCCTGTTGACCTGGGTCTCCGGTGGGGAGGTGGCGCCGACGGCGGTGATCAGCGCCAGCTTTGCCTGCTCCGCGCTGCTCTTCGCCGCGGTGACGGCCGTCGCGGCCCAGCTCGGATCCGATGCCCGCACCGCCAGCACCCTGTCGATCGGCGCGCTGGGCTTCTTCTTCGTGCTGCGTGGCTACCTGGATTCCTCCGATGCCGCCGACTGGACGCTCTGGCTGACCCCGCTCGGCTGGCTGGAGAAGACCCTGCCCGCCGTGGAGAACCGCTGGTGGCCGCTGCTGCCCGTCGTCGCGCTCGCCGTGGTGCTGGTGGGGTCGGCGCTGGTGCTGCAGAACCGGCGCGACTTCGGGCTGGGGATGATCGTGCCCCGCCCCGGGCCCGCCTCCGCCCCACGCTTCGGCCTCACGGCCCTGACCTGGCGGCTGCACCGCGCGGCGCTGGTCACCTGGCTGTGTGCCTTCGCCTTCCTGGGGCTGGTCTTCGGCAACCTGGCCTCCTCCGCCGGTGACCTGCTGGCCGACAATCCCGCCGCGCAACAGATCCTGGCCTCCGGGGCCACCAGCCCGCAGGAGCTGAGCTTCGCCTTCGTCGCCACCATCCTGCAGATCGGCGGGATCATCGCCGCGATCGTCGGAGCGCAGGTGGTGATGCGGATGCACGCCGAGCAGACCGCCTACCGGATCGAGCCGCTGCTGGCCGGGGCCGTTCGTCGGCCGCGCTACTTCGCGACCAATGTGCTGCTGGCGCTGGGTGCCGTCGCCTGCTGCCTGGCGCTGGAGGGCACCGTGATGGGCTGGGTGGTCTCCCGCAGCGACGCCGGTTTCAGCTTCGGCGACGTGCTGCGTCAGGCGCTGTGCACCATCCCCGCCGTCTGGGTGCTGACCTGCATCGGCACCGCCGCGGTGGGTGCGAAGCCGAGCAAGCGGCTGGTGGGTTGGCTGGTGATCGTCGCCACCTTCGGCATCACCCTGCTGGGGCCGTCCTTCAAGCTGCCCGAGTGGATGCTCTCGATCAGCCCGCTGCACCACGTGCCGCTGGTGATCGCCGCCGATCCGGACTGGGGCAACCTGGCCTGGCTGGCGCTGGTGGCCTGCGGCTTCCTCTTGGTGGGCTTCCTGGGCTTCGGTCGTCGCGACGTGGTCTGAGGGGCCGGCTCAACTCTCCGCGGCAGGCTCCGGCGCATGCGGCATCAGCCGCTGCAGGATGTCACTCAGACCGATCCGCCCCGGATCGCCGTCCCCCTCCTCGGCGGTGGCCGGTACCACCGCGAGCTGTTCCGAGCTGGATCGCATCTGCTGCAGGGCCTGGTTGACCGGCAGCCCGGCCTGCAGGACCAGGGCGGTCCTGGCAACGGCTGCGGCGGCCTCCTGTGCGGGTCGCCCCAGGGTGTCCCGCACATGGACCACCCGCGGCGTACCCCGGCCGGCCAGGAAGACCCGCACCGCACCGGCCTTGCTGGCCAGCTGCTGCACCTGCTCCATGGTGGCCTCGGCCGGCAGCGTCAAGTCCCCGATCGGCCGGGGGTGCAGGTCGGCGACGGTCAGCTCCTGCAGGTCCAGCACCTCGCTGATCTGGTCGGTGACCTGACGATCCAGCGAACCGCGGGCGGCGGACTGCTCCACCAACTGCCGGATGGTCTCGGCATCCTGACCGCCGACGGCGGAGCGATCCACCGGCGTGACACCGCTGGCCAAGACCAGCCGATTGGCCAGGTGGTTGATCCCGGACAGCAGCGGGCGCAGCGGCCAGACGAAGGCCCTGGCGGCGGGTGCCACCAGCTTGGCCGCCCGCTCGGGATTGGCGATGGCCCAGGACTTGGGCGCCATCTCCCCAACCACCAGGTGCAGGAAGGTGACGATCAGCATCGAGAGCACGAAGGAGACGGTGCCCGAGACCCATCGGGGTGCCCCCAGCATCACCAGGGCTGGCCCGAGGGCAGCATCCAGGGCGGGCTTGGTCACGGCGCCCAGGGCGAAGGTGCAGGCGGTGATGCCCAGCTGGGCACCGGCCAGCATCATCGTCAACTCGTTCATCCCCAACAGGGCCGCCCGCGCGGAGCGCGACTCGGATGCCTCGGCCTCCAGCCGATGCCGTCGGGCTCCGAGCAGGGCGAATTCGACGACGACGAAGAAGGCGCTGGCCACGATCAGGGCAATGGTGGCCAGGATCACGACGAGCCCACTCACGGCTGGTCCTCCTTCCGGTCCTCGACCTCGACGAGGCGCAGGGTGACCTGGTCGGGCACGTGGCGGCCAATCCCCAGCACCTCGAAGCGGGCGGCTTCGCTCGTCGGGTTCTCATCCAGCAGACTCTCCGGATCCGGTGGGAGCTCGATCATGACCACGTCACCTACCTGCAGCAGCTCTCTCCGGTGCGCAATCAGGAGACCCGCCACCGTCTCGTAGTCACCCGACGGGAGGGGTCGGTCGATCAACCTTTCCACCTCGTCCAGGTGCACATCGCCGTCCAGCTGCCACCCGTCGTCGGCCAGGCTGGTGATCTGCTCGGAGGGCTCGTCGTCGTGTTCGTCGGTGATCTCACCGATCAGCTCCTCGGCGAGGTCCTCCAATGTGACGATGCCGGTGAAGCCGCCGTACTCGTCCACCACCAGGGCCATCTGTTGCCCGGCCCTGTCCAGCTCCTGGACGGCATTGGGCAGTGGCATCAGGGTGGGGACCACCACCGGGGCCCGCATCAACTCCGCCACCTGCCGCTGCTCCCGCTCGGCAGCCGGCACCCGGAGGGCGTCATTCAGCTGCAGCACGCCCAGGGGCTCCTGCTCGTCACCGATCACGGGGTAGCGGGTGTGGCCGGTGGCCATCTGCTCCAGGGCCTCGGCGGCCGTCATCGTCGGACGCAGGGTGGAGACCCGGCTGAGCGGGATCATCGCATGATCGACGTCACGGTCCGGAAAGTCCAGGATCCGGCCAAGCAGGGTGGACAGCTCCGGGGTGAGGTCGCCACTGTTGCGGGAATCGCTGACGATCCGTTCCAGGTCCTCGGCATTCGCGGTGCTGTCCAGGTCTTCCAGGGGTTCGATGCCCACCAGCCGCAGCAGCCGATTGGCCGCCTTGTCGAAGAGGGAGACCAGCCAGCCGAAGAGTTTGAGGTAGACCAAGGTGGAGCGGGCCAGTCCGCGGGCCAGCGGATCGGGATTGGCGATGGCCAGATTCTTCGGGTAGAGCTCCCCGAGCAGCATCTGGACCAGGGTGGCCAGCGCGAGGGCGCCGACGGTGCCCACCGACACGCTGACGGCCGTCGAGACACCGGCCCCGCCCAGCAGCTCCCCCAGCGCCCGACCCACCATGGGTTCGGCGACGTAGCCGATCAACAGGCCGGTCACGGTGATCCCCAACTGCGCACCGGACAGCATGAAGGAGGTGCGTCGGGTCACCTCCAGTGCGCGGCCCGCAGCCTTGTCACCGGCATTGGCCTGGGCCGTCAGCCGGTTGCGGTCCACCGACATGTAGGCGAACTCCTGGGCGACGAAGTACCCATTGGCGGCGATGATCAACAGGATCGCCAGCAGCCCGCCCACGAGCAACAGCAGGGTCCCACTCATGGCCGGGTCATCTGGATGGGCACAGGACAGAAGCAGTCATCCGGAGGAAGCGGCATGTCGACGACGCTAGCAATGTGTGCCAAATGGTCCCGGGCATCGACGTAGGCTGGCGGGATGCAGGACTGGAGCTGGTTGCCCGCCGACGCCGAGCAGGCCGCGCGACGCCTGCTGGGCTGCGAACTGGTCCGGGAGGTGGACGGGCATCGGCTGCGGGTGCGGATCGTCGAGACCGAGGCCTATGACCAGGACGATCCCGCCAGTCATTCCCACCACGGCCGCACGGCTCGCAATGACGCCATGTTCCTGGCCGCCGGCCACGCCTATGTCTACCTGATCCACGGGCTGCACCACTGCATGAATGTGGTGGTGGGGGACGAGGGCTACGGCTGTGGGGTGCTGCTGCGCGCGGCCGAACCGCTGGAGGGCCTCGACGAGATGCGGCGCCGGCGCCACGGACGCGCCGGGGTGGAGCTCACCAATGGCCCGGGGAAACTGGGTCAGGCCCTGGGGATCACCCTGCCACTGCGCGGCCATGACCTTGCCCTGCCCCCGCTGCAACTGGTGCCCGCAGCTGGCGTCGCGCCGGACCAGATCGTGGTGACCACGCGGGTGGGGATCACCAGGAATGCCGACGCGCCCCGACGCTTCTACCTGCGCGGCAATCCCTGGGTCTCCAAGCCCTGGGCCCGCTGACTAGGAGCGGGGCCGCACGGTGAGGCTCTGCGCCACGGTGCCGAAGGGGCCCCGATCGTCGTGCAGGACGGTGTGGGTCAATCCGACGCCCGCCGGGCCGAAGTGGACCGTGGTGTCGAAGCCGGTCCACTCGCCGTGGTGCTCGCGGAAGAGGTGGGCGGTCAGGTCCACATTTGGGAAGATCGCCTCATCGGGGGAGACCCGCGGCGCCAGCCCATTCGCGACGTCGATCAAGGCGAAGAGTTCCGCGGTGGGGCTGACCGGCTCCCCGGCCACCAGCTGCGCGTCGGTACGGATCCAGGTGATGGCATGCCCGGGCTCGATCTGTCGGTGCCGGGCCTCCAGCGAGTCGATGAAACCACCGGGCCACCGGTCGGCGATCTCCCAGGCCGGCAGGTCGTCGGCCCCCGGGATGGCTGTCAAATTGCTACCGGCCAGGGCGGAGGTGTCCGCCGTGCTGGCAAACCAGGCCCGCGCCGTGAGCGCCGTCCGGCCGTCATGGTCCAGCCGGGCCTCCACCAGCTCGATCGAGCGACCAGGGCGCACCATCTCCACCGAGACGTCCACCGGCTCGATCGGCAGCACCCCGAAGATGTCGAAGCAGACCCGGGAGAGCGCCAGGCCGTCGTCGCCGCGGCGCTCCCGATGGTCGGTCTCGAACATGTGCGCCAGCAGGCCCATCGCCGGCGCGATGTGCTGCTCGTCGGTCTTCCACGCGCCACCTACATGCTCGGTGGGCCGGAAGCGGTCGTGGGTCTCGCGCTCGAAGTAGGCGAAGGGCTCGTTCATGTCGACCATTCTCGCGTGTCGGTTCAGCCCTTGAGTGCGGCGTAGTACTCGTCGTCCACGGGCTCCAGCCACTCGTTGTTCTGATCGGTGCCGGGCAGGATGAAGGCGATGTGGCTGAACCAGCTGTCGGCCTTGGCGCCGTGCCAGTGCTTGGCATTGGGCGGGACGACGATCACCATCCCCTCCTTCAGCTCGATGGGTTCCTGGCCCTCCAGCTGGTACCAGCCCTCGCCGGCGGTGCAGATCAGTACCTGCCCGCCACCGGAGTTGGCGTTGTGCTTGTGCCAGTTGTTGCGGCAGCACGGCTCGAAGGTGACATTGGCAAGCCCGAGCGGAACCTCGTCGGTGGGCTGGTTGAGGCCGTTCAGGAAGGACTGCCCGATGAAGTACTGGGTGTAGGCATCGTTCGGCGCGCCGGTGCCGAACATGTTGGCCTGCTCGAAGGACTCCCGGTCTGCGTACTTCATGGCTTCTCCTCGGATATGACTGCGGTGTCACCAGTCTCCACCGATGGCGACGCTGCTTTCCAGAGTTCTGAGGGGTACGGGCAGCCCTCTCCCACGATGCCTTCAGGGGTGCCGAGACTGCTTCGCCGAGAAGTACTGGCTGCTCGGGAAGGGCGTCGGGCGCAGTACCAACCGCGAGTCGGGGCCTTGTCGCTGCCGGATTGTCTGTGCCCAGGCGTTGAGGCCACGGGGAATCACGCGCTGATCCGCATCCACTTCCCGGATCCAACGCGGTGGCGCACGATGACGAAGCGCGCCACCTCCTCCAGGCTGAGCAGCCCATAGACCCAGGGCAAGGGCAGGTGAAGAAGGAAGGCGCTGGCGAGGGCGAGGGGCACGCCGACGAGCCACGTGGCGAGGCTTTCGCTGAGCAGCTGGAAGCGGCTGTCCCCACCCGCCGGCAGGATGCCCCCCGAGATCACCTGATTGGACACCTTCACCACCAGATAGAACGCCAGGATCCGCAGTACTGCTGTGGCCTGCATGGCCGTCGCGCCATCGACGGAGTAGAGGCCGACGTAGCGGGGTGCGAGGGCGAACAGCCCCGCGCCGATGAGAACCGCGCCACCCATCCCCATCCGCAGCAGGAGCCGGGCGTCGGCGAGTGCGGCGTCGCGTCGCTGATGACCCAGGTGTTCTCCCAGGATCGGGATGGCGGCTGCCGCCAGGCCACCGGTGAGCCCGAAGATCATGCTCTGCAGGGGATAGGTGAGGGCCATCGCGGCCAGTGACTGTGTGCCGATCCGGCCGTAGACGCCGGTGTAGGTGTTCTCGCTGAACACCCACAGCAGTTCGGTGGCCACTTGCGGTACGGCTGTCCCGGCGATGGCGCAGCTGGTCTTGCGGGGCAGCAGTGTCCAGCCTTCATGGCCGCCGACGAGGCGCACCAGACTGGCGATCACCAGCCCGAGCTCCAGCAGCCGAGCGGACAGCGTGCCAATGCCGGCGCCGAGCAGGCCGAGCCGTGGTGCGCCGAACTGCCCGAAGATCAACACCCAGTCCAAGCCCAGGTTCACCGCGATTGCCGCCAGCGAGGCGTACAGCGGCAGCTGGACGTGACCCATGGAGCGCAGGGCGGCCGTGCAGACGATGGTGAGGGCGGCTGGCAGCAGGGAGAGTGTCAGACAGCGGATGAAGGGTGAACCCACGTCGACCAGCTGGGCGTCATGGGTGAAGGGGCTCATGGCGGCCTGTGGGTTGAGGCTGCCGACCAGGGCCACCGGCAGGGCGAGGGTCAGGGCCGCGACGGCCGCCAGCAGGACAGTCCCCTTGAACTGTTCGGTGCGCCCGGTGGCGTGGTACTGCGCGGCATAGGCGCTGAAGGCGGTCCCCACAGTGGTGACGACGACGGTGACCAGCATGCCGAGCTGGGCACCGATCCCCGTGGCGGCGACTACCGAGCTGCCGAGCTGACCCACCATCAGTTGGTCGGTGAGGGAGAGCATCGCCATCAGCAGGCTCTGCAAGGAGATGGGGATTGCCAGCGCGAAGACGCGTCTCACGGGATCACCCCGTCGGGTGCGGGGTCGGTGCTGGAGCGCACGACCAGCTCGTGGGGGAGGATGATCTGGCGATCGCTGCGGTCCGGGTGCAGCAGCAACTCTCCCAGCAGCCGGCCCTTCTCACGGATCGGCTGCCGGATGGTGGTCAGGCCCGCAGCGCAGGCGTCCGGCAGGTCGTCGAAGCCGGTCACCGCGACGTCATGGCCGGGGGTGAGGCCCCGTTCGGTCAGCTCGTCGAGCACGCCCAGGCCCAGCATGTCGCTCAGGCACAGCACCGCGGTGGGATGATCTGGACGGTCCAGCGCCCGTGAAGCGGCCTGCTGTCCATGGTGGCGGGTATTCCTCGGGACGGTGACCACGTCGACGGACAGCCCGTCCAGCCCGTCGAGCACGCCCTGGTCGCGTCCCCACACCGGGTAGATCCCTTCGTCATCCAGTTCTTGCAGGCCTGCCCGGTAGTCCGCGGTGCTGAGCAGCCTCAGCTCGTGGCTGCCGGGGGCATCGGCGACGATGGTGATGCGCCGGTGTCCGAGGTGGCGCAGGTGGGCGGTGATGTCGAGACCGGCCTGACGGTCGTCGATGCCCACCCATGAGCCGTCCGCTTCCATCGGGTCACTGGTCACGACGGGCAGTCCACGGCGCCTGGCAACCTCCATCATGGGCCCGGTGGCGCAGACACCTGCGAAGCCGTCGACGCTGGCCCGACGGATCGGGTCGAGGTCACCGTCGGGAATCGCCAGTAGCAGCAGGCTGGCTCCGGCGGGCTCCAGGACGGAGGACAGACCTCCCAGCCAGGTCACCGAGTAGGGATCAGTGAGGGCATGTTCGATGCCGGCGGTGAAGATCACGCCGAAGGCATGGGTGCGCCCGGAGCGCAGCTGGCGGGCTGACGCATTCGGGCCGCCGTAGCCCATCCTCTCGGCCCTCTCCAGGATGCGTTTGCGCAGGTCAGGGGACAGTTGGTGGGGGCGGTTGAAGGCATTGGAGACCGTCATGACGGACACTCCCATCACCTGGGCCACATCCTTCATCGTCACCATGATCGACTCCCCGCAGTGCTCTGTGCCCCGGTGCGGGCGCTCACTCCAGTCTGTTCTTTAACGTTAAAGTGGGCAATCGGGGTCCTCGGGGCCTATCTCCTGTCGAACAGCGGAACCGCGCCGTACTAGGGTCGATGGTCGGCCCCGGGGCACCCTGCGTGGTCCGCATCAGACAGGAGTTCCATGACCACACCGACATCGGGCAGCCCCATCTGGGCGCTGGGTGAAGGCCCCGCCCGTCTGCTTGGCGACGACGGACCGGCACGGCTGCGCACCGAATTCATGGGCACACTCGAGCTGCGCAATGGGTGGCTGGCCTGCGTAGACCCCTACACGATGGATTCGCAGGTGGAGCTGGAGATCCCCGCGGGGGAGCACGAGGTCTACGTCACCGTGGCCGACGTTTCCGAGGGGCAGGACGGCAGTCATTGCCGCAATTCCGCACTCAGTCTGTTGCTGGCGCCCCTGGATGAGGTCCGGACCTCGACGGCGAGTCTGGGCACGCTGCTCGACGAGGACGGGGACGTACAGGCCGTCGGGGTGGATGCCGGGGTGGCCGCCATGATGGAGCACAGCACCTTCCGGGCTCTCCACGAGTCGGAGCGTGACCACGAGGAAGCCACGGAACGCTGGCTCGAGCTCTCCGAGTCATCGGTTTCTGCAGTGGACGGATTCATCGACGACGTCCGCGGCGCAGGCGTGGTTGGCGCCGGCGCCGGCTGGGGGGATGGTGGCTATGCCGTCGTGCGCGCCTTCGACGCCAACGGACGCCTGCTCGCCGTGCACCTCGACTTCGAGGTCATCGACGGCCCCCGGCCCAAGGAGCTGCTGGAGGATGAAGACGACGTCGACGATGAGTTCGACGACGAGGACCAGACCCAACCAACCACCGCGGACGAGCCGAAGGCGCCCATGTCAGCCACCATCCGCGCCGTCGGGGCCGTCCTGCTCCTCGCCCTGGTCTGCCTGCCCGGCCTGGTGCTCTGGAAGCACGTCCACGGCCGTTCCCCCGGAGTCTTCGCCTGGGCGGCGCTCCTGCCGCCGATCGCACTGGGCGTCATGGTGGCCATGGGCCGTCGCCGTCGGGGTGACGACGGGCAGGAGGACGATGGCGCCGTCTGCACCATGCTCTGGTTCGCCGGGATCTTCCTGCTGGGCGGGATCCTGCTGGTGGAGGTGTTTTGGCCGGTTCCGGTGCTGCTGCACCTGCTGGCCGGTGGCGCGGCCGGTATGGCGGTGAGCATCCTGCTGGGGAGCCGGGATGGCACCAGGACCAATGTCCCGCTCTGGGCGCACGGTCCGTTGGCATTGGTGGGCTCGTCGCTGCTCCACCTGGCCGCTTGGGGGCGGCTGCCGTGGAGCCCACAGCTCGGCGCATGGGCGGCGATGCTGCTCGGACAGGCCTTGCTGCCTGCGTGGCTTGCCCTGAAACCGCTGACTGTCTTTCCGGAGTTCCGCGAGGAACTGGGTGAGCGCTGGCCAACGGTGGACGGGGTGCATCCCCATGACGCCGTGGTCTGGCACGTGGAGGAGAGCCGGCGCGAACTGATGGGCATGCGTGCCTTGGTCCTGGCTCTGGTGGGGGCGCTGGTTGTGGTGCCGCTCAGCCTGTCCTGGCCGTGGATTGCGTGGGGCTTCTTGGCGGTGGTGCTGGTGGTGACGACGCGCGATCGCCTGCGACTGAGCGCTGCCGAGCGGGGGCTCGGAGAGCGACGCGCGGCAGTCAAGCAGCACCTTGCCCGGCTGTACCCGGACCTGCGGGCGCAATCGGTGGCCACGGCCGTCGCTCAGGTGCTCCTCGTGGTGGGCGCGGGCCTGTGCCCCGTCGCACCGCTGGCGACGCTGGGGCTCTGCGCCCTGGCTGCAGCACTCTGCGTGGTCACCCATCTCTACGGTGGACGGGTCTCGCGGCGGGACTCGAAGGGCTGACGGCCCGACTCTGGGCCACTCGTCGTCGCCGGCCCCGGCCATGGGTCAGGGCTGGCGCCGCGGGCACCGTCAGCTCGCGCGGCAACTGGATGATGGCCCAGGTGAGCATCTCGCGGACATAGAAGTCCGGCTCGACGGCGCAACGCTCCAGCAGCCGCGGCAGGCGGGCGGCATCCGGTGTGGTGCCGATCGCCATCGCGGCGTGCAGTCGGACGTCCGGCGAGGGGCTCGCGAGCGCGGCGAGCAACTGGTCCGTGGGGTGCTTGGTGGTGGCCATGGCCCCAGCCGAGCACCTGACGTTACGTGAGGTTCAAGCCCTTCTGGGGCGCGGCGAATCGTCAGTCTGAGCCCGGCGAATCGTTAGTCTCGTCAGATGGAACAGACGCGAGTAGAGCTGCTGGAACGGCTGTGGCGAGAGGGGCGGGACTTCGACGCCGGTCAGCCGGACCGGCTTGACCGACGCCGGAACCTGGAGCCGGACAGCGCCCAGTTGCTGAACCTGCTGATCCGCAGCATCGCCCCGATGAAGGTTCTGGAGCTCGGGACGTCCAACGGCTACTCCACCATCTGGATCGCCGACGCGCTGGAGGGTACGGGCGGTCACGTGTGACCGTCGAGAATGATCCGGCACGGGCCGAGGAGGCCTCGGGGAATCTCACCGCGGCCGGGCTGGCGGAGGTGGTGGAGCAGCGCGTCGCCGATGCCGGGCAGGTGCTGGCCGGCGAGCAGACGCAGGGCTGGCCAGTGGTCTTCCTCGACGCCGAACGACCCGCCTACGTGTCCTACTGGCCCGATCTGTGGCGGATTCTCGGGCTCGGTGGTCTGCTGGTGGTGGACAACTGCATCTCCCACGCCGATCAGGTGGCGGGCTTCCGGGCCCTGGTGGACGCGACCCCAAGCTGCCGCAGCAGTCTGGTGCCGGTGGGTGCCGGGTTGTTGCTGGTCAGCAAGGATCGCTGCTCGGGCGGCTCGGCGGATGATCTGGATGACCTGGTCGCCTGGACGGCTGTCCATGCCACCTTCGAGGGCTGACCGTGCAGTCTGACGGCATGCCCGAAGCGCTTGCAAAGTGCTAGCATTCTGATCATGACAACCCTCTACATCCGTGAGGTTCCCGAAGCGGTTGCCGAGACGTTGAAGACACGAGCTGCTGCACAGGGACAGTCCCTGTCCGCCTACGTGAATGCCCAGCTGGCCACCCTTGCGGCCCGGCCCAGCAATGCCGAGGTCGCCGCCCGGCTCCGCACACGAGATCGCAGCGCGGGCGTGTCCACCCAGCGCATCGTCGACGAGGTCCAGGCGGCGCGTCGGTGATCGTGCTCGATGCGTCGGCCATGGTGGAGGCGCTGGTCGGGGCCGCACCATCCGATGAGCTCTTGGGCCTGCTGGAGGGAGACCTTCATGCTCCGCACCTTCTCGATGTCGAGGTGATGTCCGTGCTGCGAGGTCTCGAACTGGGTCGCGCCATCCCCCCAGAACGAGCGAAGCAGGCGCTGGACGACTACTGGTCGTTCGGCATCGAACGTTACGATCTCGAGCCCTTGGGCGGCAGGATCTGGGAACTGCGTCACCAATTCACCTCGTATGACGCCTCGTACCTCGCGCTGGCCGAGGCGTTGAGGGCACCCGTGGTGACATGCGACCGCAAGCTACGGACGAGCGGTCACCGCGCCGACATCAGGTTGATGTCTCGTACGACTTGATCTGCTGTCGAGATGCAGCGAACTTTGCACGACGCCCCGCTCACGACTTTGAACGTTGGGCCCTCGGAGAGGCGGTCGTACAAAGTAGAAGGCTGAGAGAACCTGCGGTTCGGGCTGCCAGGGACCGCACAGGGCAACATTGCCTACAGCTCGACCAGCGGCAGAACAGGACGTATGTCCTCGTGATTCTCGCCGGTACGGGCTGGGGAGGTGGCAGTCCGCAGGTGATCCTGCGCCACCGCGCCAGCCCGGGCGGTGAGAAGCAGGCCAGGCGCCTCCCCCTGCCGCCGAAGGACTGACCGGGCATCATCTGGATCAGTCGTCGAGTTCCTTGGGGCTGTCCTCGTTGGACAGCTCTTGGACTTCCCTGCCCTTGTCGATGAGCCGCGTCACGGCTTCCTCAAGCTCGTGGAGCGGCCCACCCTCGGCGCTGGCCTTGATACCACCCACCTCGAACGAAACCTTCGTGCCGTCGTGCCGCTTGATGATCGTCACGATGATCGCCTCGAGACCCTTGAGACTGCCGACGACCCCACCCATGACTCCGCTGACTCCGCCTACGTGGATGAGAGTGTCCACGACACCGCTGGAGAACTCCGCCGCCAAGGAGTGTTCGTAGCCTCCGGCTTGCAGCGCAGCCAGCAGTTCGTCTGTGAGTTCGGGGCTAACCCGGAGCAGGAGATCTCCCGAACCCTGGATCAGGTACGGCTCGACACGGATGTGGAGCGAATCGGTCATGGTGGAACCTCCTAGGCGGGGAGTCGTACCTGACTCAAGTGTCTCACCTGCGTGACGTTGGTCAGCTGATAATCACGAGTAGTGGGCGGCCTCCGAAGGGGGGCGTCCACAACGCGCTGGACGCGGCAAAGTAGTGCGTCTTGCGGTCAGGTTCCGGAGGCCATGTAGGCGGCGAGGATGTAGTTGGGGTGCCGGTCGAGGTTGTTGCGGGCGCGGTCGTAGCGCATCGTCGTCCTAGGGTCGGCGTGTCGGGCGGCGATCTGCACGTCCCGGAGGTCGACACCGGCGTCGAGCATGGTGGTGACGAAGGTGTGGCGCAGCATGTGCGGATGCATCCGCGCCGTCGTTACACCCGCCGCTTTCGCAAGAGCGCGGAGGCGTCGGGTGGCGGAGTGACGGTCCATCCGGGTTCCGCGTGTGCAGCGCAGGATCGGGCCCGACATGCGGCCGTCGACGGCGCGCTCGATAGCTCGCTGCACGGCTGGTGGGAGTGGGGTCTGGACGACCTTGCCGCCCTTGCCCCGCACCCGAAGGACGCGATGTCCGTGCTCCTCGCCCAGGTCTTCGATGTTCGCTCCACAGGCCTCGAAGATGCGTAGGCCCAACAGGCCGAGCATGGCGACCAAGGCGAAGTCGTTGATGTTCGTGGAGGCCTTGGCGGTGGTGAGCATGGCCTCGAACTGCAGGTGGGACAGGCCCAGGGTGGGTGACTCGGGTGGCACGTTCGGGCGCCTGACGTGCTCGGCTGGCGAGGTGGGGATGATGCCGTCGATGGCGCAGGTGCGGTAGAAGCCGATCACCACAGACAGCCGCCGGGAGATCGTTGAGGCCTTGAACCCGCGGACTTCCTGCATCCAGCGCACGTAGAGCTCGATGTGCGCGCGTTCGGCCTTCAGTGGGTCGAGGCGGTGTTCGGCGCACCAGCGCAACCAGATGCGCAGGTCGGACTCGGTGTGGGAGCGGGTGAGTCCCTTGTAGCGAGCCAGGTGCGCGGCGACGGCCCGCACGATCGGGTCGGTGGAGTCGAACAGTGGGATCGGGATGCTCATCGGTGTGCCCGCTTGTCTCGTGTGGTCCGGCGGGAGCAACGGGTGGTCTCTGCTGGGGTTGACTACTGGGTCATTCGCTTGTATGGGGCCTGGGGTTATTGCCGTAGGGGAGATTGTTGGGGCGCGGGGGCAGCTCGCCCAGGATGGTTGCTCGCATGATCCAGCCAGCGGGCTCTCCATCCTGAGCGGCTGGTTGCCAGTCCTCGTCCCAGGGCTTCATGACGCGGATGGGCTTGAGGCACAAGGGCTCGGGTCGGAGGTGGTTCTCACCTGTTGCTCGGGCTTCCCACAGGTCATCGACATGCACGCGGATATGCCAGCTGTCCGGTGGCCGATTGTGGTGGCCGGCGCTCAGGGTGATGGGCTCTCCCGTTGCCGTCTGCCAGTGGTCGGCTTCCGCGAGATGGGAGACGGTGAGGTCGGCGACGTCCCCAGCGTGGAGGGGTGTGCCACAGCATTGGTACTCCCACAGGTCGATCCAGATGAGTGCTGTTCCGGAGGTGGTGTGTGTCATCGAGTGGCGCTCTTGGCGGCGGCGCGGGCCATCGTCGGTGGGTGTGAGGTCGGTGGTCATTGGGCTGCGCGGCGACGCAAGGTGCGGGTCCAAGCGATCCAGGACAGGGTGAGGGTGATGGCCAGGACAGCGATCACCGTCGTGAGGCGGCCGGCGGAGGTGGCGTTGAGGGGGTATCCGTAGGGCGCGACGACCCACACGGTGGTGCGGGCGAGTTCGGGCTGTCCACCGAACAGCGCCCCGGTGACCATGAGTACGAGGGTGGTACCGATGCTGGCACCGGTTCCCCACCGAGCGGTGAGTGCCAGGCAGACGAGCAGGTTCGCCTCCCCGACGATCAGGCTCAGCGCCACAAAGCGCGCCGGGCTGCTGATGCCGAGGCTCTGGGCGCAGAGGGCGATGCTGGCGGTGACCAGCAGCAGGACGATCGAGTCGACCAGCAGCACGTCGCGTGCCAGGGCTTCAGGACGGCGACGCAGTGCGGTGATGCGCAGCGCCGGCTCGAGTGCTGCCCAGCTGATCGTGGCGAGGATCGCGGTGCCCAAGGGGATCAAAAGCCAGCTGCTGAAACCAGTCAGATAGCTCTGCTGGCGCCACGACCAAGTCACGAGCAGCACCGAAAGACAGGCCGCGACAGTGAGGGCAGCGACACCGCGCCGAGTGAGCGTGAGCGCCGCGGCCCGCACCGGATGGGCGGGTCTCGACGGTTGGGTGAAGGTGAGCGCCAGCGGTGTGGCTGGGGTGGCATGCACCACGGCATCGCGCCGCGCAGAGTGACGTCGAGTGATCCGGGGGCGGTGCAGCGGCCAGCGGACGGCCGCGGCGGTGACGAGAACCACCAGCACGATCGTGCCGACCAGTGGTGCGATGGGGCTCATGGTCCGCAGCGGGGAATCCGGTTCGAGGCCAACGCCGTTTGCGTGGGTGCCCAGGTAGGGCAGTGCGGCGCGTAGCGGCCAGGACCAGGGCTTGAGCCCCCATGTGGCGGATTCGGCGTCGATGGTGGCGACGATCTGGACGACCAGGGCGAGGATGGTGGTGGCGATGACCCCCAACAGCGGTGCCAGCAGGTAGGCACAGGCGCCGGCGAGCAGCGCTTGGCAGGACAGGGACAGGGCGAGCATCGCGAAGCGGCCGACCGGCGGGTGGGGCAAGCCGAACAATGCTCCGACCAGCAGCAGCCCCATCACGAACAACACCACGAACCCGACCAGGGCGGCGCCCAGCACGACGGCGCGTGTGCTTCGCGTGGTGCGGGGGTCGACGGGCCGCCACAGTGTGCCACCTTCCCGGGCATCGGCCTCACGGTGCACGGTGAGGGCCACGATGAGGGCGGCCAGGGGCCAGCACAGGCCGGTGGCGTAGAGCACGACATGCGGGATCAGCTGCTCCCATCCGGTCAGGGCGCGGGTGGCGATGGCCTTCCACGAGAACGCCGCCTCAGCGGTCAGGAACAGTCCGGCGAGGACGTAGATGCGGGTGGCGGTGTGCTTGGAGCGCAGGACCTCGGCCCGCAGCACCGCACCAAGCGACGGGCTGGTCATGCCTGCTCCTGGGTGGCGGCGAGGAAGGCATCCTCGAGGTCGCCGTGAGCGAAGCCCTCGAGGGGGCCTTCGTAGACCATGGCGCCGTGGTTCATCACCCCGATGTCGTCGGCCAGTTGGGTCACCTCGCCCAGCTGGTGGGAGCTGATGATCACGGTACGGCCGCTGGCGGCGTAGTCGCGCAGGCTGCGGCGCAGCTCCACGATGCCCTCGGGGTCCAGGCCGTTCTGCGGCTCGTCGAGCACCAGGAGGTCGGGCTGGGTGAGCAGCGCGATGGCCAGTGCAAGGCGGCCCTTCATGCCGGTGGAGAAGCTCTTGGCGCGCTTGTTGCCGGTCTGGGCCAGGCCCACCTGGGCCAGCGTGATGTCAACCTGTTTCGGGCTGGCGCCGGAGAGCAGCGCGTGCACCCGCAGGTTGTCGCGTGCCGACAGGTGAGGGTAGATGGCTGGTCCGTCGATGGACGCGCCCACCCGGGCCAGGGCGGGTCGGGTGAAAGGTTCACCGAACACGAAGGTCTGTCCGGCGTCGGCCTTCAGCAGGCCGAGCATGATCTTCAGGGTGGTGGACTTGCCAGCGCCGTTGCGCCCCAGCAGGGCGTACACCCGTCCGGGCCGGACGCGCATGTCAAGGCCTCGCAGCACCTGCTGGGATCCGAAGGACTTGGTCAGGCCCACACAGCCGACCCAAGGAGTTTCGTTCATGGTTCGAGTCTTTCGACTCGTGGGCGGTGAAACCTCCTGTCACGGAAGGGTTGTGGCCCTCCTCCCACGGTAGGAGTCAGCCACCGAGACCAAGGGTCAGACCCAGCAGCACCAGCGCTACCCGGTCGCGGGCCTGCAGCTTCATCAGCAGGTTCCCGACGTGGGTCTTCACGGTGGTTTCCCCGATGAACAGGCTGGCCGCGATCTCCTGGTTGGTGGCGCCGCGCGCGATCAGGTCCAGCACGTCCCGCTCGCGGGCCGTGAGGTCCTCGGCCCCGGGGACCCGTACCGGCGGTCCTAGCGGGTGCTCGGGGTGGTCGAAGGCCTGCAGCACGTGGGGGACTGCCTGTGGGTCGATCACGCCCTCGCCGCGGTGCACGCGACGAATCGCGTCCAACAGGGTGGCAGGCTCGGCATCCTTGAGCAGGAAACCTCGCGCCCCGGATGCCAGCGCACTCACCACCAGGTCGTCAACATTGAAGGTGGTCAGGATCAAGACCCGGGGCGGATCGGGCAGGACCGTGATCTGCCGGGTGGCAGCCACGCCGTCCAGAGCGGGCATGCGGATGTCGAGCAGCAACACGTCCACGCCACCGGCTTGCGCGAGCGTGATGGCGTCCTGGCCGTTCGCACCGACACCGATGACCGTCAGGTCGGGCTGCGCGTCGATCAGAGCCCGGAAGGCCGCGACGAGCAGCGGCTGGTCGTCGACCACACTCACCCGGATCATCGGACCTCCTTCTCCAAGGGGATGGTGGCCTTCACCTCGAAGACCTTGCCCACCGGCCCGGCTGCGAAGCTGCCGCCCAGCAGGTCGACCCGTTCCCGCATTCCCGCCAGCCCGAATCCGGGCGGGTGCGGGGCCGCATCGGGGCGCAGGTCGTTGGTGACCCGCAGCGTGATGTGGGAGGTGTCGGCGCCCAGCGTGATTCTGGCTTGCTTCCCGCCGTGGCGCAGCACATTCGTCATGGACTCTTGGACGAGGCGAACCACCGCCAACCGGGTGGCGACCGGCCACTGCTGTTGCCACCGGTCCAGCAGGGCCGCATCGGGCAGGTCGCACGCGACCTGCACTCCTGCTGCGCGGACCTGGTCGACCACCTCCCCGATGGTGCGCAGTTCCCCGGAGACGTCCATCGTCTCGGTGGTCCGCAGCATGTGTACCACCGACCGCGTTTCGGCCAGTGCTTGCCGGCTCACGTCACGGATCGTCGCCAGCGCTGCTCGTCCTCCGGCCGGATCCCCCAGCGCCAGCGCCGTCGCAGCCTGCACATTGACGACGGTCAAGCTGTGGGCCACCACGTCATGCAACTCCCGCGCGATCCGAGAACGCTCCTCGGCACGGGCGCGATCCTGAGCGGCAGCAGCCTCCACCACCATCACCTCACGTTGCTCCGCCAGTCGACGGTCGTAGTCCAGCGCCACCCGGCGGCGGCCCGTGAACCAGACATAGGTACCGGCCATCACCAGCACCGACACCGCATCCAGTCCGTGAGAGGGCGCCGGCATCCGATGAGTTGGGGCGATCAAGACGCCTAACAGTCCCAGGAGCAACGCCGCAGCACCCCATGCGGGCGGCTCCCACCGAGCCACCACCGCCAGCGACAACGGCGCACACACGATCAGAGGACTCACCCCCAGATTCACCGGTGCGGCCCAGACCACCACGCCCATCACTGCCAGCAAGGCATACGAGAGGCAGAACATCGAACGGCGAAACACCCTTCGAAGAGCCACCGTGACGGACAAACCCAGGCACGTGGCCACGTAGGCAAGTACAAACCAGGTCGGGCCATACATGGGCAGCAGAGCCCAACCTTCGAGGACGGTCACCGCCACGGCGGCTGCCGCCAGGGCCAGATCCAACGACGGAGGTTGCTTCACACCGCAAAGCTAGACGACGACAGGCCTTCACTCATCCGACCCCGGCAGGACCCAGCCAACCGGCAAGCGACGGTTCGCCGTCAGCTCGGGACTGTCACGAACCCAGGCAAGCGCACTCCAGCAAGCGGAGCGGAGTCCTAGTCTCGGACACATGGAGTCCTCACCCGAATCTGAGCACTGGCCAACCCCACACTCCGACCCTGTGGACGATCCACAGGCGCTGGGCGGACTGGAATACGTTCCGGGGACCCCGCCCGTGGTGAGCGTCGAGACTCATCCGATCTACCGGGTCGGCTTCGCACCCGGGCAGGCGGACACAGGGTGGGCCGACGAACCCTCGCGCTGGGACAAGGCACGAACCTATCGGTTCTTTGGCGGCGACGTCCTGAAGGTCTTCCGGTTCGCCCGCGAAAAAGTCCCTGCCGGCTACTGCTACGCCTTCGCGATAGAGCAACACAGGCCCCACAGCGGTGGTGTAAGCCTGGATCTGCTCCGCACAGGTCAGCACGACTGATTAACGGCTCCCTGCCAGCGGCAGAAGAGCGAGACGCCCTACGCAGACGACAGTGTGTGTCTTGAGATGATGAGCTCATGAGTGACATGCCTCCATCTGTGCCGCGGGACTTGCGCCTGGAACTGGCGCGTGCCCGGGTCTTGAAGGGGAAAGAGATGCTGGCCCGGGAGTGGATGCAAATGCTCAATTCCCGCTACGACGAGTGCGTCGAAACTCTGGCAGGGGAGCGGTCCGCGTTCGAGGCGTGGTTCCTGCACACCGAGGTGGACGGGCAAACGTGGATCTATCACGTCGGGTTGACCGGTGTGGACGGAGAACCGCTGGACGTTGACTCCCAGCTCGATGCTGATCATCTCGACTATGCGATGCAGGTCAAGGAGAAGGGTTGGGAACCCCTCGAACCCATGTTCCTGCTGGCCCCCACCCACGTCATGCAAGCGATGACCACGTGGGGCAGGACAGGGCGATCCAGCTAGGAGGGTTGAGTCAGCAGACGGCATTTCGGCTTGGTTGGAAGCTCGCCGCAGCCTTGCGCCGAGCGAGTTGCGGTAGACCTGCCCCAAGCCGACAGGGCCCGCCACCTACGGCTGTCATCGGCAAAATCACCCACCTATCGGCCCGGTGGGTTGGTCTCCCCGGCGCTGGCCACGCGGCAAGTGGTGTTGGACTTCACCAAGGTGCAGGAGGTCAAGCACAGCAAGATCCCGACGGTGCCGCCGCGGTGGTGGTTCATTTTCATGGCCGAGGGCGGGCGCCAGTGCCGTCTGGCGTACGTGTACGAGAACCGCGGCCTGCTCAGCATCGATACGGAATAGAACCAGCGGGTCTTCGACCTAGTCCCCAGTGATCTTGTGTCGGCCTTGCAGGGCCAGTTGGTGATCGAGTGGTCGAAGGATGCGGTGAACTGGGCGAAGTCTGGGTCGTTGGCCGCTCAGTTCGAGGTGGTCTGCAGCAGATCGTCGTGGAGCCCCGCTATGCGGACTGGCGGGTCGCGTTGTCGTCGGTGGAGGCCATCTACCTGATCACCGAAACCCGGGACGGGAGGCAGTATGTCGGCAAGGCTGACGGTGCGGACGGTGCGTTGGGGCGGTGGGTGGCCTACGCGGCGGACGGGCATGGCGGCAATGTCGCGATGCAGGAGTTGGCCAAGCTCGACAAGCAGCATCCGCAGCGGTACCAGTTCAGCCTGCTGCGGGTCTTTGGGCCGGCCACGTCGGCCCTGGAGATCCTCGCAGCCGAATCCCACTTCAAGCGGGCACTGCGCAGCGTCGAATTTCGCATGAACGAGAACTAGCTCCAGAGGTCACTGAGTCGGTAGCGCCTGTTCCGGGGTGCCGTTCCGTGGTCATCGCAGCGGCGATTGCCGGGCTGCCCCAAACGTCAGGGCGTAATGCCACAAGCCAGTTGTCAACCAAGCTCACGGCAGACCCTTGCTCCACTGTCTGAACCTGAGTCCATCGTTGGGCCCATGGACGACGCTTGCGCTGAACCTCGAGGACCTCGGTCCAGTCATCGAAAACGTCAACCCCCTCGGCAACCCACAGGCCCTTGACGTGACGGGCCGAGCGGCAGGACAGCCCCTGCTCCCCACAGGCTGCAGCGAGACGCTTCGAACAGTCAGCCAATTCCGAGCTCCAAGACACCATGACTTGATTGTCGCCCTCCACTGAGCCTTAGACCACCAACGGATACCGGCACGCCCACACTCGGAGTCGCACTTCACCGCATCAGAGCTGCACGAGAAGAGCCCGGTTTTGGCAACTTTGGCTGCCTGCAGCCCCTTAGCAATGTAAGTTGACATCATGAAGTCATCACAGCTCGCCGGAGTTGCTGCCGACACCAGCGATCCACGCACAGGACTACGCGCCGTGGCATCACTCCGACGGCTTTCCGACCAATTGGAGTTGGCTCAGGTCGAGGCAGGTTTGCGCGCCGGCATGTCGTGGCAGGACATCGCAGACGCCCTCGGGGTGAGCCGCCAAGCGGTGCACAAGAAGTACTCGAAGAAGATCGACCCGACCATTCCGGTTCCCAGGAGGAACAAATGAGCAAGTACACCGACGCCCTGGCCACGGTCCAGAACCTCTCGGTCGTCGCCATGGAGGAGGCTTCCCGCTACGGGCAACGCGAGGCGGACATCGACCACCTCTTCACGGCCCTGACGGTAAGCGAACAGGTCGCGGGGAAGGTGCTCCGTGACCTGGGCATCACCTTGGATACGGCGCGTGACGCCGTCGAAGCCTTGCACGAGCACAACATCGCCTCACTCGGCGTCACTGTCGAGTCTCCCGAGCCCGGACCCATCGTCTTCCACCAGACCGGCGGCTACGACTGGAGCGAGCGGGCTTGGGCGGTCCTCACCCTCGCTCGTGAGCGTGGGAAGGGTGACGCCGCCGACGTCCTTCGTCAGTTGGTGGGTGAACCCTCCGGATTCATTGACGAGCTACTCCACCGTCTGGGTACCTCCTCCCGGGAGGTGCTTGCCCGATTGGATGAGGCTGAGCGCTCGGAAGAGAAGGCACCCGCATGCGCTCCAAGGTTAGGGAGCCTGTCTCGTACGCAGGAGGTGTTCGTTCCTGCGTCGATCGGTGATGTGTGGGCGTTGGTTGCCGACCCGAAGCGGCTACCAGAATGGGAGCCGTGGATCGGCCAGGTCGAGGACGCTGCAGGCTCCGAGGTGCGCACCGGTGCGTCGTGGGTGGCCGCCGCCGTGATGCAACGCGCCGATGGTACGCCACTCAAGGTGAAGCCGGAGCTCCGGAGGTTGCACGTCGAGCTGCACGAGCTCGTACCCCCGACCACGGTCGAGTGGCGCTTCGCTCTGCCTGACGCCCCGGGGTCGAACACGCGCATCATCCGCATCGAACTTGCCCCTGCTGAGGGCGGCACCCAGGCAAAGGTGGCCTTCTCCTGGCAGAACCTCCAGGCGGCGCGGGCACCGCGACTGGGGCTGCGTGCGGCCGTCACTATCCCCTTCCATCGGTACATCGTGTGGCTTCAGACCAACCAGGTCGCCACTGGCATCAGCAGGGTCTTCCGCGGAGCACAAAGCTGACCACCTCGCTGCATCGGCTTCGCCGGAACCCACATGTCGAGATGCAGCGAAGATCGCACACCGGCCCGCTCCGTGCTTTGAACAACGGCCCCCGGCGGGGACGCCGTTCAAAGTGAAACCCCGAGAGAACCTACGGGTTGGGATCCCTCGAGGCCCTAGAGCAACCTTGCCGACGCCTCGACTAGCGGCATGTGCGTGCTTCTCGAGGCGCCTGCCACAGCGAAGGTGAACCTGCTACTTCCGTCCGCGCCCGTTGAAGAGCACATTGACCACGATGATCCCCATCCAGACCATCGCGAGCATTAGAGCGCCCCTTGTGCTCTCCATCCCCACAGGCAGCATGCTTGCTCCCATGACAACCGAGACGATCGCCAATGCCAGGGACTTCGGTTGATCCGGAGCCGGCGGATCGGCCTGCTGCCGCTTCTCAAGGGCACTCTCGACCTTCGCGACGAACGAGTCGACGACCGCATCCTCCATGTCGGGTCCTAGTTCCTTGCGTGCTTCCAAAGCCGCGCGGAACTCCTCGCGAGGCACATCCGAGTCCATCAGCCATCCCCCTACCTGTCGGTCCAATGCCACCAGCCTGACAGACATACGACTCAGCCACGGGCATGATGCACGCCTCTCGGCAGATGATCGATGTCACGCGCCTCCCGCCAGCCGGTCCAAGTCCTTCACCCAGCAGGCGCCGGCGATCCTTCAACCCTGTCAGCGCCCGCGCGTAGCTGGACCGGCGAGGGGGCGACAGCGATGGACGGCACTGGCGCCACACCCAGCTCGGAATCCCACGGGATCCAAAGCACGGTCGAGTGATGACCGCAAGGGCAACAGCATCTTTCTTAGAAACTTCATATTCAGAATATTCAGGCTCGTGTTCAGTCTTCGCTGCATCTCGACATCTGCGGCTGGCCGGCTCCGATCAGTGCTGCATGTCCACGAAGCGGGAGTAGTGGCCTTGGAAGGCGGTCACGACGGTGTCGGTACGGCCGTTTCGGTGCTTGGCGACGATCAGGTCCGCTTCACCAGCGCGGCTGGATTCCTTGTCGTACACGTCATCGCGGTGCAGCAGGATCACCATGTCGGCGTCCTGCTCCAGACTGTTGTGCGCAACGATGCCATTGGCCACGAAGTTGTGGGTTTCCTCGACGGTGGCGTCAAAGACGTCGCGCTCACCGATCTCTTCGATCGAATCAATGGTGGTCCACTCGGGCTTCTCTCCCACAGCTACTGCGAGTTCGTCGCCTGTCGACAGATCTTCCAGCCGTGACCATCCATCGGGGCCAAAGAACTTGTGATTGCCGGTCGCCTCAATCTGATGTCCAGTGGCGAGCCGCATCAGGTAGGTCGTCTTGCGACCGGACGGGAAGGCATGGGTGAGATTGGCGGTGATGATCGTGCCATCAGAACCCATGGACTGGATCTCGACATCTCGAGCGCCTGACTCGACCAGTTCTCCCAAGGTGACACTGGTGCCGTCGGCCTTCAAGATCGCCGCCCCGGCCGTCAGACAGCCCGACTCGCGAAGGTCGGAGAGCATCGGCTTCTTGTCCGTGCGCTGCTCGGGGCCACGGTTCAGCTGCGAGAGCGCGATCACGGGGATCTGGAGTTCCTTGGCCAGCAGCTTGATCTGGCGGGAGAACTCGGAAACCTCCAGCTGGCGGCTCTCCACCTTCTTGCCCGAGGTCATCAGCTGCATGTAGTCGATGATCACGAGCTTCAGGTCGTGGCGCTGTTTCAGGCGACGCGCCTTGGCGCGGATCTCCATCATCGTCAGGTTCGGCGAGTCGTCGATGAAGAAGGGCGCCTCGGAAACCTGGGAGGTCTTGCGCACCACCCGGCTCCAGTCCTCCTCGGTCATCTTGCCGCCGCGGATGTGGTTCAGCGGCACCTGGGCCTCGGCCGAGAGCAGACGCATCACGATCTCGGTCTGGCTCATCTCCAGAGAGAAGAAAGCCGTTGTCAGCTTGTGCTTGATCGACGCCGCCCGGGCAAAATCCAGGGCCAGGGTGCTCTTGCCCACCGCGGGTCGCGCGGCAATGATGATCATCTGGCCGGCGTGCAGGCCGTTGGTCAGGTCGTCGAGTTCGGCGAAGCCGGTGGGCACGCCGCTCATTTCGCCGCCGCGGTTGGCGATCGACTCGATCTCGTCGATCGCGGGTTCGATCAGCATGCTCAGCGGCTTGTAATCGTCGCTGGTCTTGCCCTCGCTGACCTCATAGATGGTCTGCTGGGCGGCGTCGACGATATCGGTGACGTCGCCCTGGCCCTGGTAGCCCATCTGGGCAATCTTGATCGACGCCTCCACGAGGCGACGCAGCACCGCCTTGTCCCGCACGATCTCCGCGTAGTAGCCGGCATTGGCGGCAATCGAGACGCTGGCCAGCAGGTCGGCCAGGTAGACGTGCCCACCCACCTTGGAGATCTCGCCGCGCTTGCCCAGCTCGTCGGCGACGGTGACCGGGTCGGCCGGCTCCCCCCGGCCGTACAGGTCCAGGATCGCGTCGTAGATCAGCTCGTGCGCGGGCCGGTAGAAGTCGCGTCCCTTGAGCACCTCGACGACATCGGCGATGGCGTCCTTGCTCATCAGCATGGCACCCAGCACGCTCTGCTCGGCGGCCAGATCCTGCGGGGGAGTGCGGTCGATCCCGCCCCCGCCACCGCCCTGCGGCGGCGCCTCGTACGAGGATTCGCTCATGATGGCCCCCTCCGGTCAACGTGTCTGACAGTCACCCTAGGGGGCGCCTCTGACACTTCTGCGCCGGGCCAACCTACCCCCGGCGCAGCACCTCCACAAGCCGGTCCACCGGAGTTTTCCACAGGGCATGTGGACAACCCGGGGATCATTGTGGAACACGCCGGGACGACCTTGTGGAGAACTGGAGATGAATGGTGGACAGGGTTCTCGGCTGATCCACATAAGAGCATCTGACTAGGCACTTCGCGACTTTTCGCGACCTGTCGACAAATTTCCGGGATTGACTAGGGTGAACGACGTGTGCTTATCGGTCCGCTTGACAGGGGTCGCCTGGCATGCCTCGACGGGGGCTTTCCACAGCAGTTGTCCACAGCTCGTTGTGGATGGGCGTGGGCAACTGGGGGCTGACCTGCGGCGTTGCCCAGTGAGCTACCCAACAGTGGCAATTCCTGGCCTCTGTGGCCCTCGGACTTGGGTGGCATACCCAAGGGGGGTACCATCGTCGGCATGGAGCACGCCCACCACGGATACATCGAGAACAAGGATGCCTACCTCAACCGCCTGAAGCGGATTGAGGGACAGGCGCGTGGGCTGCAGAAGATGGTGGAGGACGAGAAGTACTGCATCGACATCCTCACCCAGATCTCCGCCATGACCAGCGCGCTGGAGTCCGTCGCGTTGGGTCTGCTCGACGAACACCTGAGCCACTGCGTGCTGCACGCGGCGCAACAGGGCGGCGACGAGGCGGACCTCAAGATCAAGGAAGCCAGCCAGGCGATCGCCCGGCTGGTCCGCAGTTGATCTTGCTCGGCACAATCCCACACCACAAGGAGAAACCATGATCACCAACTACACCGTCACCGGCATGACCTGTGAGCACTGCGTCAACCACGTCACCGAAGAGGTGGAGGCGCTGGATGGCGTGCAGGCCGTCAAGGTGCAGCTGGAGGGCGGCAGCATGGCCGTCACCAGCGACGCCGAGATCGACTTCGCCGTCATCACCGAGGCCGTCGCCGAGGCCGGCGACTACACCGTCGCCAAGAACTGACCCACGCACGCATCCCGCGTGTACGCATCCCGAAAGGCTGTGCCCCGTTGACCACCACCCTCGAACCCCGCCAGGACATTCGGCAGTCCGTCGAACTCGACCTGCAGGGGATGACGTGCGCCTCCTGTGCCGCCCGGATCGAGAAGAAGTTGAACAAGGTCGACGGGGTGCAGGCCAGCGTCAACTACGCCACGGAGAAGGTGCACCTGCTCGCCCCGCCGAGTGTCACCGTCCCGGACCTGATCGACGTGGTGAAGCAGGCCGGCTATGGTGCCTCCATCCCGGTGCCCGACGCCATCCCCGTCGACCACGCCCGTGACCTGAAGCTGCGGATGATCCGCTCCTTCATCTGGTCCATCCCGGTGGTGCTGATGGCCATGGTGCCGCCGCTGCAGGTGCCGGGCTGGCAGTGGTTCAGCCTGGTGCTGGCCACCCCGGTGGTCTTCTGGGCCGGCTGGCCCTTCCACAAGGCGGCCTTCGTCAACCTGCGGCACGGCACCACCACCATGGACACGTTGGTGAGCCTGGGCACGCTGGCCTCCTTCGGCTGGAGCCTGTACTCGCTGTTCTTCAGTTATGCCGGTTACATCCCCTACAAGCATCCCTTCGAGCTGCACCTGGGGCACAGCTCCCCGGCGGGCAACATCTACTTCGAGGGCGCGGTGGCCATCATCAGCTTCCTGCTGCTGGGCCGCTGGATCGAGGCGCAGAGTCGGCAGGAGGCCGGCGCCGCGCTCCGCTCACTGCTGGAGATGGGCGCCAAGGAGGTCTGCATCCTGCGCGACGGGGTGGAGACGAGGCACCCGATCGCCGCGCTCAGACAGGGCGACAGCTTCGTCGTGCGTCCGGGCGAGAAGGTGGCCACCGACGGCGTGGTGATCGAGGGCGCCAGCTCGGTGGACAATTCCATGATCACCGGCGAGTCCGTCCCGGTCGACGTGGGCGTGGGCGACGACGTGATCGGCGCCACCATGAACACCACCGGTCGGCTGGTGGTGCGCGCCACCGCCATCGGCAGCAATACCCAGCTCTCCCAGATCAGCCGCCTGGTGGAGGCCGCCCAGACCGGCAAGACCCAGGTGCAGGCCCTGGCCGACCGGATCTCCGGCGTCTTCGTGCCGATCGTGCTGGTCATTGCGCTGGCCACCTTCATCGGCTGGCGGCTCTATGAGCGCACCGGCATCGCCTTCGCCTGGTCGGCCGCCGTCGCGGTGCTGATCATCGCCTGCCCGTGCGCGCTCGGCCTGGCCACCCCGGTGGCCCTGCTGGCCGGCACCGGCAAGGGCGCGCAGCTGGGCATCGTGATCCGCGGCCCGCAGACCCTGGAGCAGGCCCGCAACATCGGCACCGTCATCATGGACAAGACCGGCACCATCACCACCGGCGAGATGAATGTGGCCGGCCTGACGGCCCTGCCGGGCGTCGAACCCGACGAACTGGTCCGGATCGCCGGGGCGCTGGAGGGCCATTCGGAGCACCCGATCGCCCAGGCCATCGCCCGTCGGGCGGCCGAGACCGGCGTCAGGGCGGTGACGGTGCTGGACTTCGCCAACCTTCCCGGACGGGGTGTCCGGGGCCGGGTGGACGGTCGGGAGGCACTGGCCGGCAATGCCGCGCTGCTGACCGAGGCCGGGGTGGAGATCCCGGCGGAGCTGGTGGCCGCGGTGGACAAGGGCAATACCCTGGGCCAGACCGTGATCCTGATCGCCTGGGATGGCCGGGCCCGGGGAGCGATCGCCGTCAGCGACACCATCAAGCCCACCAGCATGGCCGCGATCGCCCAGATGAAGAAGCTCGGCCTGCGCACCGTGATGCTGACCGGTGACAACGAGCGGGCGGCGCGGGCGATGGCCGAGGGGCTGGACATCGACGAGGTGCACGCGGGCGTGCTGCCGGCCGACAAGGTGGCCGTCGTCCAGCGGGCGCAGGAGGCGATGCACGGCGACAAGCACCGTCAGGTGGCCATGGTCGGCGACGGGGTGAACGACGCCGCCGCGCTGGCGCAGGCCGATCTGGGGATCGCGATGGGCTCCGGCACCGATGCGGCGATCGCGGCCAGCGACGTGACCCTGATGCGACCTGACCTGATGTTGGCCGTGGATGCCATCCGGCTGAGCCGCAGCACCCTGGCCACGATCAAGCAGAACCTGTTCTGGGCCTTCTTCTACAATGTGGTGTCGATTCCGGTGGCCGCGGCCGGATACATGAACCCGATGTTCGCGGGTGCCGCGATGGCCTTCAGCTCGGTCTTCGTCGTGCTGAACAGCTTGCGGCTGCGCGCCTTCCGATCATTGGCTGCATAACCCGAAGGCGTCACCCTTGTCACCCGGACAATCACCCGCATCCTCTGGGAGATGGCCAACGCCGATGACACGATGGATGTGGTCGGCAAACAGGGCCTCGAGACTACTCGGGGGAGTGGCGAGTCCTTGTGAGCGGACACAAAAGGGCCGGACACCGTCGCCTCGGGGGCGACGGGTCCGGCCCTTTTTCGTCGGTCAGCGACCGTAGGTGGCCTTGGCCTTCTCCAGCGCCGCCACATAGCCGGCGCGTTCGTAGGCATCCGCGTCGACGTCGGCCGGGATGGCCAGCAGGCCACGGGCCTGATCCAGGCTGAGCTCCTTGCGCTTCAGCCAGCTGGCCAGACCCGCATTGAGCTGCGCCGCGTAGCCCGCACCGTGCCGGACCAGGGCCGAGGTGGTCATCACCACGTCCGCACCGGCCAAGAGGTACTTCACCACGTCGTCGGCGGTCTCGACGCCCGTCGTGGCGGCCAGCGAGGCCTGCACCCGGCCGCGCAGGGCGGCGATCCAGGTGCGCGGCAGGCGTGCCTCATGGGGCTGCGAGAGCTCCAGCCCGGGCACGACCTCCAGCTTCTCGATGTCCACGTCGGGCTGCAGGAAGCGGTTGAACAGCACCAGCCCGTCGGCGCCCGCCTCGTCCAGCTGCACGGCCAGGTGGCCGAAGGAGCTGAAGTAGGGCGAGAGCTTCATGGCCACCGGCACGCTGACCGCGTCCCTGACCCCCTGCAGGATCTCCAGATGGCGCTGCTCGACGTCGTTGCCGGACAGGCTGAGTTCACCGGGAACCAGGTAGACGTTCAGCTCGATCGCGGCGGCGCCGGCATCCTGCATCCGTCGGGCGACATCCACCCATCCGCCGTGGGTGGCGCCGTTGACCGACGCGATCAGCGGGATCTCCAGCTTCTTGGCGCCCGCCTC
Source organism: Luteococcus sp. H91 (assembly GCF_038433135.1). NCBI lineage: Bacteria > Bacillati > Actinomycetota > Actinomycetes > Propionibacteriales > Propionibacteriaceae > Luteococcus > Luteococcus sp. H91. The sequence goes on from NZ_JBCDMV010000021.1 coordinate 43,507, forward strand.
CAGCAGCTCCAGGTAGCGGCTGGTGATGCCACCGCTGTTGGAGGCCGGGGTGGGGAAGTAGGTCTGTGCCTCGGAGAAGCTCTCCTCGTGCAGCTGGGTCATCGCCTCGGCGCGGGCCGCCTCGTGCCGCAGCTGTTCCTCGAAGAGCGAGTACATCACCACGGCGCCGACGCCGGCCTCGGCCAGCTGCTGCATCCCGTCCACGCTCTGCGAGAGCGGGCCGGCCGAGGCCACCACCGGGCTGCTCAGCTGCAGCCCGAGGTAACTGGTGGTCAGATCCACCCCGTCGACGGTGGGCGTGGCCGACGTGCCCTCGGTGGGGGCGGAACTGGTGGGCCGGATCGGCACGATCCCGGGGCGCAGCTTGTCGGTCGCATTGGAACCCGCGGCCGACTTGGCAGCGGCGGAGGCGATGGCGGCCTTGAGGGCTTCATCCATCTCGGGCATGTCAGGCGTCCTTTCGGGCATCGGCGGCGAATTCGTCGGCGTGACGGGTGGCCATCCGCTCGTAGTCATTCCAGCGACGTTCCACCTGCTCCTGGGCCAGCTCCAGCAGGCGCTGGGCCTCATCGGGGTCGGCATTGAACAGCATCTTGAAGCGCAACTCCTTGGAGTGGTACTCCTTCAGCGAGAAGCGCGGCCGCGGTGAATCCAGCAGGAAGGGGTTGCCGCCCGCATTGCGCACGGCCGGGTTGTAGCGCATCAGCGGCCAGTGGCCGGAGTTCACCGCCATGTACTGCTGATCCAGGCCCTTGCGGATGTCAATGCCGTGGGCGATGCAGTGGCTGTAGGCGATGATCAGGCTCGGGCCGTCATAGGCCTCCGCCTCCCGGAAGGCCTTCAGGGTCTGCTGCGGATCCGCGCCCATCGCCACCCGGGCGACGTAGACATTGCCGTAGGCGATCGCCTGCATGGCCATGTCCTTCTTGTTGGTGATCTTGCCGCCGGAAGCGAACTTGGCCACCGCGCCCATCGGGGTCGACTTGGAGCTCTGGCCACCGGTGTTGGAGTACACCTCCGTGTCCAGCACCAGGATGTTGACATTGCGGCCCGACGCCAGCACGTGGTCCACGCCGGCCGAGCCGATGTCATAGGCCCAGCCGTCGCCGCCGACGATCCACACCGAACGACGCAGCAGATGGTCGGCGACGCTGGCAAGATCGGCAACCTTGGGGCCGCTCATGGTGGCCAGTTTCTCCTGCAGCCGCTGCAGTCGCTCGGCCTGGCGAGCAAGATCAATCTCCTGCTTCTGCTCGGCATCCAACAGGCCGTCCACCAGCGCGTCATCGTCGATCTCCGTGCGGAGCTCGGCCAACCGGGTCCGGGCCAGGTTGGTGTGGAAGTCGGCCGCCAGTCGCAGACCAAGACCGAACTCGGCATTGTCCTCGAAGAGGGAGTTGGACCAGGCCGGGCCACGCCCCTGGGCATTCTTGGCCCACGGGGTGGTGGGCAGGTTGCCGCCGTAGATCGACGAGCAGCCGGTGGCATTGGCCACGCTGGTGCGATCACCGAAGAGCTGGGTCAGCAACTTCAGGTAGGGCGTCTCGCCACAGCCGGAGCAGGCCCCGGAGAACTCGAACAACGGCTCCAGGAACTGGGTGCCGCGCACCGTGCCGAAGTCCACCCGGGAGCGGTCGTTCACCGGGATGGTCTCGAAGAAGTCGACATTCTTCTTCTGTTCCGTGCGGTCCAGCACCGGCGCCAGGTTGATCGCCTTGCGGGTGGGCTGGCCGATCGGGGTCACCGGGCAGGCCTCCACGCACAACCCGCAGCCGGTGCAGTCCTCCGCGTAGACCTGCAGGGTGTAGCGGGTGTCCGGCAGACCGGCGGCGTCCAACTCGACGGTCTCGAAGCCGTCGGGCTGGCCATCCAGTGCGTCGGGGCCGTAGTACTTGGCGCGCAGCACGGCGTGCGGGCAGACGAAGGAGCAGTTGCCGCACTGGATGCAGGCTTCCGGATCCCAGACTGCGATCAGGTCGGAGATGTTGCGCTTCTCATACTTGGTGGTGCCCGACGGGTAGGAGCCGTCCACCGGCAGGGCGGAGACCGGCAGGTCGTCGCCGCGCCCGGCCAGCATTGGCGCCGTCACGGACTGCACGAACTTGGGGGCGCCCTCCGGCACGGGAGCCAACAGGCCGTGCTCCGACGTGGTCTGCCCCGGCACCTCCAGGTGGTGCAGGTGCTCGATCGACTTGTCGACGGCCTTGTGGTTCTTGGCAACGATCTCCATCGACTTCTTGGAGTAGGTCTTGGTGATCGCCTTCTTGATCTTCTCGATCGCCACGTCCTTGGGCAGCACGCCGGAGATGGCGAAGAAACCGGTCTGCAGCACGGTATTGGTGCGGCCGCCCAGCCCGGCATCGCGGGCCACGGCATTGGCGTCCACCACGTGCACGTCAATTCCAAGATCAATGATCTTGGTCTGCAGCGGTTCGGGTAGCTTGTCCCAGACCTCCTCGACGGGGTAGGGCGAGTTGATCAACAGCGTGGTGCCCTTGCGGGCGAATTCCAGCACATCGACCCGCTCCAGGATGGACCAGTGGTGGCAACCGATGAAGCCGGCCTTGCTGACCAGATAGGGCGCCTTGATCGGGTTGGGCCCGAAGCGCAGGTGACTGACCGTGCGCGAGCCGGACTTCTTCGAGTCGTAGACGAAGTAGCCCTGGGCATAGGTGTCGGCGTCGGAACCCAGGATCTTGATGGTGTTCTTGTTGGCGCCCACCGTGCCGTCGGAGCCCAGGCCGTAGAAGACGGCCCGCAGTGTCGCGGAGTCCTCGATGTCCAGATCCGCGTCATAGGGCAGGCTCAGGTGCGATACGTCGTCGTTGATGCCGACGGTGAATCGCGGCCTCGGTTGCTCCTGACCCAGCTCGTCGAAGATCCCGACCACCATGCCGGGGGTGAACTCCTTGCTGGAGATGCCATAACGGCCGCCGATCACCAGCGGCATGAAGGGCCGCTGGCCCCGGCTGACGGCCTCGCCCAGCGCGGTCATCACGTCCAGGAAGAGCGGCTCGCCGCCGGCGCCCGGCTCCTTGGTGCGGTCCAGCACCGCGATCCGCTGGATGCTGGCCGGAATGGCCGCCAGCAGCTGTTCGGTCGGGAAGGGGCGGTAGAGCCGGATCTGCAGCATGCCCACCTTGCGGCCCTGCCGGGCCAGGTAGTCGATGGTCTCGCGCACCGTCTCGGCGCCCGAACCCATCACCACCACCAGCTGCTCGGCCTCGGGATCGCCGTAGTAGTCCACCAGGTTGTACTGCCGGCCGGTCAGCGAGGCAAAGTTGTCCATCACCTTCTGCGTCACCGACGGAGCCCAGGTGTAGAAGGGGTTGGCCGTCTCGCGGGACTGGAAGTGGGTGTCCGGATTCTGCGCGGTGCCGCGGATGAAGGGATTGGCCGGGCTCAGCGCCCGGGCGCGGTGCTCCTGCACCAGCTTCTCCGAGACCATCGCGCGCAGCACGTCGTCGGAGAGGCGGTGCAGCGTGTTCAGTTCATGGCTGGTCCGGAAGCCGTCGAAGAAGTGCACGAAGGGAATGCGGGTGTGCATGGTGGCCACCTGGCTGATCAGCGCCATGTCGTGGGCCTCCTGCACGCTCGCGGAGCTGAGCAGGGCGACGCCGGTCTGGCGCACCGCCATCACGTCCTGGTGATCACCGAAGATGCTCAATCCCTGCGTGGCAAGGGAACGCGCGGCGACGTGGAAGACCGTGCTCGTCAGCTCACCGGCGATCTTGTACATGTTCGGGATCATCAGCAGCAGGCCCTGGGAAGCGGTGAAGGTGGTGCACATGGCACCGCCCTGCAGTGCACCGTGCATGGCGCCGGCGGCGCCACCCTCGGACTGCATCTCCACCACGCTGGGCACCTGGCCGAAGATGTTGGTCCGGCCGTGACTGGCCCACTCGTCGGCCAGCTCCGCCATGGTGGAGCTGGGGGTGATCGGGTAGATGCTGCACAGCTCGTTGAGCCGGTAGGCGACGTCGACGGCGGCCTCATTGCCGTCGACGATCATCCGCTCGCTCTCGCCGGACTGGGCGTCGTGGCCGCCGGGCTGGCCATAGGGCGCGGTGACGCTCTCCGGCATGGGCGGTACGAAGGCGCCGTAGGTGCCGCTGCGCTGGTCGCGGACCGGTTCCTGCGGAAACAGCTTGTAGGACTTCTGCTTCTCGATCATTCTCAGGCCTCCGGGATCATCTCAATGGCGTGCACGGGGCACTGGTCGTAGCACGTCGCACAGCCCGTGCACTTGGAGTAGTCGAAGCGGTAGCGGTGATCCTTGCCGAGCTTGATCACGGCATCCTCCGGGCAGGCGCCCAGACAGCCGTCGCACTCGAAGCAGTTGCCGCAGCTCAGGCACCGCTTGGCCTCGAAGATCGCCTGGTCGGGCGTCAGGCCGCCCACCACCTCGTCGAAGGTGCCGCGGGCATCCTCGGCCAGCTCGGGCTGTTCCCGACGGGTGTGCCCGGCGCCGAAGTACCACAGGTGCAGGTCGTCGAACTTCACCACCGGGTGCTTGACCGGATCGTTGCCGACGTACTGGTTCAGCCAGATGTCGATCTGCCTGGCGGCCCGCTTCCCGTGCCCGACGCCGACGGTGACGGTGCGCTCGCTGGGCACGGCGTCGCCACCGGCGAAGATGCCGGGCACCTCGGTCATCAGGGTGTCGGGGCTGACGTTGACCACGTCACCGTCGAAGGTCATCCCGGGGATGCCGTGCAGGAAGCGGGTGTCGGCATCCTGGCCGATCGCCAGGATCACGGTGTCGGCCTCCAGCTTCTCGAACCTGCCGGTGCCGCGGGCCTTGCCGTTCTCGTCCAACTCCATGATCTCGACGGTGAGGTCGTCTTCCTCCATCGAGCTGATGGTGCGCAGCCAGTTCATCTTGACGCCCTCGCGCTCGGCCTCCTCGGCCTCGATCGCGTGCGCGGGCATCTGCTCCTTGGTGCGCCGGTAGACGATCACCGACTCCTCGGCGCCCAACCGGCGGGCGACGCGGGCGGCGTCCATCGCGGTGTTGCCGGCGCCGTAGACGGCCACCTTGCGGCCGATCACCGGGCGCTCGCCGCTGGCGACGTCGCGCAGGAAGCTGACCGCATCAACCATCCGCGACGCGTCCTGGTTGGGGATGTCGACCCGCTTGGAGAGGTGGGCGCCGACGGCGACGAAGACCGCGTCGAAGCCGCCCTCGGTGCGCTCCTTCTCCAGGTCCTCGACGGTGTGGTTCAGGGTGATCCGCACGCCCATGTCGGTCAGGCGCTTGATCTCGGCGTCCAGCACATGGCGCGGCAGGCGGTACTCGGGGATTCCCCAGCGCATCATGCCGCCGGCCTTCTCGCTGGAGTCGCGGATCTCGACGTCGTGTCCCAGTCGGGTGAGGTGGTAGGCGGCGCTCAGGCCCGAGGGGCCGGCGCCGATCACCAGCACCTTGAAGCCGGTGTTGTTGCGGGGCTTCTCGAAGGCCCAGCCCTTCTCGATCGCGGCATCGCCCAGGAAGCGCTCGACGGAGTGGATGCTCACCGAACCGTCCAGTTCGACGCGATTGCAGACATTCTCACAGGGGTGGTAGCAGACCCGGCCGTGGATGGCGGGGAAGGGATTGTCCCGGGTCAGCTGCCGCCAGGCAGCTTCCTCCTGGCCGTGCTTGATCAGCCGCAACCATTCCTGGATGTTCTCACCGGCCGGGCAGCCGGCATTGCAAGGGGGCAGCAGATCGACGTAGACGGGCATCCGGGTGCGGACCGGGCCAACGCGTCCGGCCGCGCCTGCCAAGTCCGGCAGCTGCGTGATGTCGCGAGCGGCACCCTCACCCTGGGGGTCGGTTACTGGCTGGGTCATGAGCGATTCCCTTCCGCGTGGGACGCGACCGGTTGCGTCCACTACAGGCGATAGTAACCGGCGTTTCCGGATCAAATCGGCTTAGGGTTGCCTAAGTGGCGGAAGGGGTGTGCTGGTCAGCCCTGGGCCTCGAGCGCGGCCTCCAGGCGCTCCAGCTTGGCGGTCATCTCATCCGTGCGACCGGGACGAATGTCCGCCTTCAGCACCAGGGCGACCCGGCTGCCGTACTGGCCACAGGCCTCGGTGGCGCGCTTGATCACGTCCATCACCTCGTCCCAGTCGCCCTCGATGGTGGTGAACATCGAGTCGGTGCGATGGGGCAGGCCGGATTCGCGCACGATCCTGACGGCCGCGGCGACGGCATCATGCACGGATGCGTCGGGATTGTCGCCGCCCTTGGGGCCGACGCCGGACGGGGCAACGCTGAAGGCTACGAGCATGGCTCCGAGTCTACGTCCGGCTCAGGAGCGCAGACCCAGGATTCGCGCCCGTTCGATGGCCTCCTCCCGGTTGGCCACCCCCAGTTTCTTGTAGATCCGACGCAGGTGGGTCTTGAGCGTGTTCAGCGAGATGAACAGTCCGTCGGCCGTCTCCGACAGGGTGCGCCCCGGCTCAAGGCTCAACAGCACATTGCGTTCCGCCTCGGTCAGCGGGATCTTCGGGCGGGTGCCCGCGATCCGGGTGTGCCGGGCATTCGGGGTGTTGAGCCCCAGGCGCTCGGCCAGGACCGTGGCGCGCTGGAAGGCCTGGGTGGCTTCGTCCCTGCGGTGCAACTGGTCGGCCGCCGTGCCGAAGACCATCAGCATGAACAAGGTGTACTTGGCATGGTCGCTCAAGGGCCGATGGCTCACCACCAGCGGATGCAGCAGTTCATGCGCGCGCTCCGGCTGCCCCTGGGCCAGGGCGAGCCGGGCCTGGGGCACCGCCAGGCTGGCCTGTCGTTCGGCCAGTGGCTGGGCCATCAGTCGCTCCAGTTCCCGGGAAGCGGCAGCCAGGTCATGATCCGCCAGCGCCGCATTGAAGGCGCCCATTCCCACCACCAACTCGTCGAACGGGCTGGCTGGCGGATGCGGTTGGTCGCGGTAGGCGCGCACCAGGTGCCGGGCCTGGCGCGGATCCTCCCGGAAGACGTGGTAGATCGCCAGAACGTGGGTGCGCAGGCCATCGGTCTCCACCGGATGCTCCTCTCGCTCCACCACCTGCTGCGCCCAGTGCTGGGCCATCGCCAGGTCCCCGGTGTCCACCGCAACCAGGGCCTTCGCCAGCACCGCGTACTCGGTCACCGCGTTGCTGGTGAAGGCCGCCTCGGCGCTGTACTGCAGGCCTTCATCGGCCAGCTGGGTGGCCTCGATGACGGTGCCCTGTTCGGCATGGATGAAGGCCAGCGCGGACAAGGCCGTGGCGATCGCCCAGGGGACGTCCTGCACCCGGGCGAGCCCCAGACTGGAGAGCAGCACGTCCCGCGACTCGCTCATCCGGCACTGGTGCAGCAGCCACAGGCCGTGCTCCAGCCGGAGCACCGCCACCAGCGCCAGATCCAGCTCGTCTTCCATGATGCTGTCGGCATCGCGGGCGATCTGCAGTGCCGTGGAGACGTCGATGTCCGACGGGTAGCCGGCCCGACGCAGGGTGCCCAGCACCAGGCTGGCATAACCCAGGCTCCCGGTGCTGTTCTGGGTGAACAGCTGTGGGTCGAGCGCGCTGATCTGGGCGATCATGGTCGACGGGGTTGCCAGTCCCTGGGTGATGGCCCGCACCGAGTCCATCTCCCAGCCGGGCGGGAGCAACTCGGTCAGCTCGGGGAGGGTGTGCTCCAGCTCCGGCCGGTACAGGTTCGCCGTGAGGTACTCGGCCGCCAGCCGCCAGGCCAGATCAACCAGGTGTTGCTCCATCGCCAGCTCGACCGCCGCCAACGGTCGCCCCCGACTGCGCAGCCACAGCGTGGCCCGCGCGGTCAGCTCGTCCTTGCGGTGCGGCTCGTGCTGCATCAGCCAGCGTTGCAGGTAGTCGCGCAGCACCGGATTCAGCCGAATGGAATTGTCCGCATCCCAGGTGAGTGGCAGGCCCCGCGCCTGGAGACGGGTGAGTTGTGCGACGGCATCGCTGCGGCCGGTCATCCACGCCGCGGCCTGGGAATCCAGGCTCGGCGGTGCGGCCAGTTGGTGCAACAGCTCGATGTCCTGGTCGTCGAGCCCGGCCACCACCTCCTCGGCGATGTAGCTGTCCAGGAGCCGATTCAGGGCGGCCGAACGGGGCCAGCGGAGCCGCTCGGAGGCCAGGATGCGAATCACCGCTGGCCAACCATGGGTACTGGCCATGATCACGTCCAGCCCGCTCTGCGTGAGCTCCGGGTTGCGCTCGGCCAGCTGCGCGGCCACCTCGTCGCGCGTCCAGGCCAGCTGGCTGCCGTCCAGATCCACCAGTTGGCCCCGGGCCGCCAGGGTTCCCAAGGGCGCGGCGGGCCGACGTCGCCCGACGAAGATCACCCGGATGTCGGGATCGGCCTCCACCAGCTCAAGGATTCGGCTCACGACGGTGGCATCGGCCAACAGCTCCTCGCCGCTGACCACCAGCACCAGCAGCTCGCCCGTCGGATGGCAATCGGCCACCGCGGCAAGGTCTTCGGCCGATCGGATCGGCCGGTGGGCCAGTCCGGGCTGGCTCTGCAGCCAAGCGGCCACCAGTTCGTCCTTGACGTGGCCAGCGGGTGCGGAAATCACCGCGACCCGGGCCGCGAGTAGTCGATCCAGGTGATGAATGAGACGGCGGGGCACGGTGCCCCTGGAAGGTTCGATCTGGTCCACCTTTCACCTCCCCCGAGAAGAAGAGACCAGTTGGTCAGGAAGTGACCCACCTGATCAGGCTAATTGGCGAGAGGGGCCATGGCACCCGTCAGATCATCCGGGGGGGTGATGGTGCCCGTCCCGCCTCCGGGGACCGCCGCAGGGCCAGCATTCTGTTGCAGGACGAGACAATGGCCGCATCATGGGTGATCACCAGAAGTGGTGAATTCCCGCACCCACGCCACAGATCCGCCATCAGGGCATCTGCAGTTTCACGATCAAGGTGTTCGGTCGGCTCATCCAGAATGAAGACCGAGGCCCCGCCCACCAGCACCCGGGCCAGGGCGACCCGGCGGATCTCGCCGCCGCTGAGCGTCGCTCCGTGCTCCCCGACGACTCGTTGCGGATCGAGCTCCAGACCAGCTCGTCGCAGGGCATCGACGACCTGGTCGTCAGTGGCGTCCTTGTTCCCGATCCGGACATTCTCGGCCAGCGTCGTGGCAAAGATGTGGGCGTCCTGGGCTAGGTAGCCCACCTGCCCGCGAAGGTTCACCGTCCCCGCCTGCGGCGGGATCAGCCCCATCATGGTGGCGGCCAGGGTGGTCTTGCCCACGCCCGAGGGCCCGGTGACCGCCAGCCGATCGCCGGGGCGCAGTTCCAGGTTGAGCCCGACGGCCAGCGGATCCTGACCGGGCCAGCCGATGCTCACCTCGCGGAGCTCCATCCCGGGATCATCCGTGGGCTCCGCGGTGGGGCGATCCCCCTGCCCGACGGCGGGTTCGGCCAGCAGGGCGGAGACCCGGCCCAGGCTGGTGCGCGCCCGGGTCCACGTCTGGGCGGCCTGGGTGAAGCTGGCCAGCACCTCGTGCAGGGCGAGCGGGGTGAGCACCAGCACCGCCAGGTCACGGCCCAGCAATCGTTGGTCCGCCACCGCGTGCGCACCGATCCACAGCGCGCCGATCACCGCGAACCCGGCCGCCAACAGCTGACCAAAGGTGGCCACCCCGCGGGTCCAGGCCGCGCGTCGATCGGCCAGTTCCAGGCGCCGCTGGACGGCGGCCTGACGCTCCAGGCTGGTGGCCTGACGGCCGTAGGCCACCAGGTCGATCGCATTGTGGGCCAGTTCGTCCATGGCGACGGCCAGCTCGGCCCGGGCGGCCACCGCATCCGCGTCGGCCGCCCGGCTGAGCCGCTGGGCCAGCCACGGCAGCGCGATCCCCGCCAGCAACGCCGTGCCCAGCAGGACAGCCGCGGCACCGGGGCTGAAGAGCGACAGCATCAGCGAGGTGCCGAGCATCACGATGCTCGCCGAACAGAGCGGGACCACCACCCGCACCACCACGTCCTGGATCGCCTCCACATCGGCCACCACCCGGGCGAGCAGGTCTCCGCGGCTGCGGCCCAGCAGCGTCGTCTGGCTCAGGCGCTCGTAGCTGTGCAGCCGCAGCGTGCCCTGCATCCGCAGCGCCAGGTCATGGCCCACCAGTCGTTCGCCATAACGGGCGACGCCGCGCAGGATGCCGAAGAAGCGCACCCCCACGGCGGCGGCCTCCAGGTAGAGCACCGGGGGATGCTCCGCCGCCCGGCTGAGCAGCCAGGCCGAGACGCCCATCAGCGCCACCGAGGCGCCGGAGGCGAGCACCGCCAGCAGGGTGGACAGGGCGAAGCGCCGCCGGCCAGCGGGCACGGCGTCGAGCATCTGGAGGGCCAGTCTCATCGCGCACCCCCGACGGTGACCACTCGGTCGGCCATCGCCAGCACCGCCGGGCGGTGGCTGACCACCAGCGCGCCCGCGCCGGAGGCCCGGACGGCGGCGATCACCGCGGCTTCCGCGTCGGCATCCAGCCCGGCGGTCGGCTCGTCCATCACCAGCAGGGATGCACCGTCACGCAGCCGGAGCAGGGCGCGGGCGATCGCCACCCGTCGCTGTTCGCCGGCGGACAGGCCCTCCGCGTCGTCACCGACCGGACGGTCCAACTCCAGCTCCGGACCGCCGGCCAGGTCGAGCAGTTCACGCAGCTCGACGCGTCCGACCTCGCGGCGGGCGCCGATCGCGATGTTGCCGGCGATGGTGGGCTCGGGCATGCCCGGCTCCTGACCCACCCAGGCCAGCCGGCGTCGCCACTCATCCGGGTTGGTCAGCACGTCCTCCCCGCCGCACAGCACCCGGCCGGAATCCGGCGTCCGGAAGCCCATCAGCACCGCCAGCAGGGTGGACTTGCCGCCGCCCGACGGCCCTTGCAGGGCCACCACCTCCCCGGGAGCCAGGTCGAGCGTCACGTCGTCGAGTACGGGCGATGGGGCTCCCGGCCAGGTCAGGCTGATGTGCTCCAGTCGGATCTCCGCCACGGGCCCGCCCGACGCCCCACCGGCCGCGGGCCCCCCGGGGAGATTCGCGGCCTGGATGATCTGCAGCGCCTGGTCGGCAGCCGCCATCCCGTCGGTGGCGTCGTGGTAGTGGGTGCCCACCTGGCGCAGCGGCAGGTAGGCCTCCGGTGCCAGGATCAACACGAACAGGGCGGTGCGCAGGTCCATCGTCGCGAAGACCACCCGGAAGCCGACGGTGACCGCCACCACCGCCACGCTCAGGGTGGCCAGCAGTTCCAGGGCGAAGGAGGACAGGAAGCTCACCCGCAAGGTCTTCATCGTCTCGGCCCGATTGCGTTGCTCGGTGACCCGCAGCCCCTCGCGCTGGCCGCGGGCCCGGCCGAAGGCCTGCAGGGTGGCCAGGCCGGAGACCAGATCGGCGAAGTGGTTGGCCAGCCGGGTCTGCACCCGCCAGCGGCGCTCCACCTGTTTCTGGGTGGTCCAGCCGATCAGCGCCATGAAGACCGGGATCAGGGGCAGGGTGAGGGCGATGATCACGGCGCTCGCCACGTCCTGGCTGAGGATCACCACACCCACCACCAGCGGGACGATCACCGCCAGCACCAGCTGTGGCAGGTACTTGGAGTAGTAGCCGTCCAGCGCGTCCAGACCCTGGGTGGTCAGCGTGACCAGCGTCGACGAGCTGACCGACGCGTCCGCCGGGCGGGCCAGCCGGGCCCGGGCCAGATCGGTCCGCAGCCCGGCCTTCACCCGGGCCGACGCGTGGTGGGCCAGGCTCTCCGCGGCCCAGCCGAGCAGCGCCCGCAGGGTGAAGACCGCCGCCAGGCCGGCGATCCACCCGGTCAGGCCGTCGGGCCGGTGACTGGCGAAGACCGAGGAGATGGCGTCGGCCAGCAGCCGGGCCTGGGCGACGATCGCGACCGCCTGCACCAGCCCCACCACGGCAAGGGCGACCAGGAAGATCCTGGTCGCCCTGCCACGCCGCACCAGGCGGCCGTCGATGGGTCCTGCCATGCCCGCGAGTCTATGCGGGCAGGTTCTTGGTGCTGATCCGCTTGCTGAAGACCCAGTAGCTCCACGCCTGGTAGCCCAGCACCACCGGCACCGCGCAGCCGGCGGCGATGGTCATCACCGTCAGCGTGTACGGCGAGCTGGAGGCGGTGGTCATGTCCAGCGGCTTGGCGGCGTCCAGGCTGATGAAGCCCAGGTTGCCGTACATCTTGACGAAGATGTCGATCACCAGGGCGGCGATCGCCAGACCGGTGAACAGGAAGGCGTAGCCGTCGCGGTTCTGCTTCACCATCGCGAAGGAGAGGAACAGGAAGGCGACGGCCATCGAACCGGCCACCCAGCAGAAGGCGGTGGCGGCGGTGCCCAGCCAGGAGCTCTCGGCGGCCGGCCACGCGATGTTCTGCCAGACGACGAAGGCGGCCATCAGCACCGCGGCGGCCAGGGTGGCCTTGAGGGCAAAGGCATTGGCCTTGATGCGGATGCTGCCCTTGGTCTTGAGCGCAATGAAGACGGCGCCGTGGGCCAGGAAGAGCACCACGAAGAGCACGCCACCCAGCAGGGCGAAGGGGTTGAACAGGCTCCAGAAGCCCTGGGCGATCAGCTGGTCGGAGCCCACCTTGATGCCCTTGACGAAGTTGGCGAAGCCGACGCCGAAGACCAGCGAGGGCAGGAAGGAGCCGATGGTGGCGCACCAGTCCAGCCCGGCCTTCCACTGGGCGCTGTCCCGCTTGGCGCGGTACTCGAAGGCGACGCCGCGCAGGATCAGGCCCACCAGCACCAGGAAGAGCGGCAGGTAGAGGCCGCTGAACAAGGAGGCGTACCAGCCGGGGAAGGCGGCGAACATGGCGCCACCGGCGGTCAGCAACCACACCTCATTGCCGTCCCAGACGGGCCCGATGGTGTTGATCATCACCCGACGGTCGGCGTCATTGCGGCCCAGGATCGGGAAGAGCATCGCGACGCCGTAGTCGAAGCCCTCCAGGAAGAGGTAGCCGAGCCAGAGCACGGCGGACAGACCGAACCACACCATCTGCAGCGTGGTCGGGTCGGCATGCATGGGGGTCATGGGTGCTCAACCTTCCTCAGTACGCGAAGGACAAGGGAGCATCCTCGTCCTGGTTGATCTCGACGGGGGCAACCTCGGGCAGGCCGGCCCGGTTCCACTTCAGGATCAGCCCGAACTCCACGACGGCCAGCGCCCCGTAGACCAGGGTGAACAGCACCATCGTGGTGATCGCCTCGCCGGTGCTGACCGACGGGCTGACGGCGGTCCAGGTGGGCAGGACGCCGGCCACGATCCACGGCTGGCGACCCATCTCGGTGAAGATCCAGCCGAAGGAGTTGGCGAAGACCGGCAGGAAGGGCAGCATCCCCATCGCCAGCATCCACACGCGCCCGGGCATCGGGTTGCGACCCTTGCGCAGCGCCCACAGGATCCACGCGGAGATGGCCATGCCGGCGAAGCCGAGGCCCATCATGATCCGGAAGGTCCAGTAGCTGACCACCACATTGGGCCGGGCGTCGACGGGCATCTGCTTGAGCACCTCGGCATACTGCTTCTGCAGCTCGGTCTGGGTGCCGTCGTCGCGAATGAAGCCCTTGTCCTGGTACTGCTGGGTGAGGTCATTGATGCCCTGCACCTGGGAGTCGAAGTTGCCGTGGGCCAGGAAGGCCAGCAGCTTGGGCACCTTGATGGACCAGACCTCCTTGGTGCCGTCCAGCGAACCGACGGTGACGACGGAGAAGTCGGGGCTGTCCTCGGTCTCGTAGTGGGCCTCGGCGGCGGCCATCTTCATCGGCTGGACGGTGGTCATCACCTTGCCCTGCAGGTCTCCCGAGCCCATCACGGCGAGCGAGGCGGCCAGCAGCACCAGGGCGCCGAACTTGGCCGCCCAGCGCCAGGTGGTGATGTCGCGCTCGATGTGCTCGGCCTTCACCGTGGTGCCGGTGTAGTGCAGGTCGGTTCCCTCGGGGGCATTCTTGCGGGCCTTGTTCAGCCGGGCCAGGTGCCAGCCGGCCAGGCCGGCAACCAGACCGCCACCCACCATGTAGGAGGCGCTGATCTGGTGCGGGAAGGTGACCAGGAAGACTGGGTTGGTGAGCAGGGCGCCGAAATCGGTGAGCTCCGCGCGGCCATTGCGGAAGGTGGCTCCCACGGGGTTCTGCATCCAGCTGTTGGCGGCCAGGATGAACACGGCGCTGAGCATGGTGCCGATCGCGGCTAGGTAGATCGCGGTCAGGTGCAGCTTCTTGGGCAGCTTGTCCCAGCCAAAGATCCACAGGCCGATGAAGGTGGACTCCAGGAAGAAGGCGAGCAGCGCCTCCAGCGCCAGCGGGGCCCCGAAGACGTCGCCGACGAAGCGGGAGTACTCGGACCAGTTCATGCCGAACTGGAACTCCTGCACGATGCCGGTGACGACGCCCGCGGCGAAATTGATCAGGAACAATTTCCCGAAGAACTTCGTGAGGCGAAGGAAGTTGTCATTACCGGTCCTGTACCAGATCGTCTGCAGTACCGCGACCAGCATCGACAGCGAAATGGTCAGCGGAACGAACAGGAAGTGGTAGACCGTCGTGATCCCGAATTGCCATCTGGCAATGACCTGAGCGTCCATGAGGCGGACGTTACTACCTCTTGTCGTAGGTAGCCATCTTCGTTCTAGACTGCGTCCATGGCCATACTTGGGGAGCTTGAGACGCGCATCATGGAAAAGCTATGGCAGCAAGGAAAACCCGCGTCCGTCCGAGAAATTCATGAGAGTCTGCTGAGTGAGAAGACCTTGGCCTACACCACCGTGATGACCGTCCTGGATCGACTGGCCAAGAAGGGTGTGGTGCACCGCGAGCGGGCCGGTCGGCTCTGGTTGTACACCGCCGGACGCAGCCGGGCGGAGCTGGTGGTGGCCTCCATGCAGGACGCCCTGAGCCATGCCGGGCCGGACCAGGCGGATTCCCTGACCCGCTTCGCCCAGACCCTGACCGGGGCCCAGCAGGAGACCCTACGACGAGCCCTCACCTGAGGGGCCCAGGGTGCGGTAGCGGCCGCGCAGGTGGTGCAGGGGCGCCTCGTCGGTGCCGGTGTGGGCCTCGTCGACGGTGAAGACCAGCTGGCGTGACCAGCCAAGATCCTGCGCGCTCTCCAGGCTGAGCTCGGCCCAGTTGGCCACCTCCATCAGCCGCGGCCCCGCGCCGCACTGCTCCCAGCTGGCCAGGGTGAAGGGCCCGCCGGGGGCCGGGGCCAGGCCGGCAAAGGCGTCGGCCAGGAAGCGATGGTCGTCGGCCAGCAGGTGCAGCACGGCGCACCCGGTCCCTTCGGCCCGTTCACACAGGTCACTGTCGGGATCCACCAGGGCAAGGACCCGCCACGGATCGCCGTCCACCAGCAGGACGGCGCTTACCGTCCAGCCCGCTCGCGTGCGCCCCTCGCCGGCGGTCAGCAGGCACACCCGCGAACCCAGTCGGGCGCGCAACTGTCGGGCGGGCTCGCGTCGACCGTCGTCAAAGGGGTGTTCGGGGTGGATGCTCATCGATCTCCTTCGTGCATCATGAGATGATCCTGAATTGGTTTCTCAGTCAATTTTCATGCAAGACTGGTCCTGCCCCACAGCACAGACACAGAGAGACTCCCCCGTGAGCGCTGCGCAGCACAAGCACATCATCCGCCCGATCGTTCCCCTTGTCGCTGGCCTGACGCTGGCCGCGGGCCTGCAGCTGTCGGCGGCGTCGCCGGCCGAGGCCGCCAAGGGCGATGTCACCCACTCCCAGTTGAAGGCCATGTTCGGTGCCCGGGTGTCCAACCATCCGCGGGTGGCCAAGAACCTGCCGGCCCTCAATCGGGAGATGCGTGCTGCCGGGATCACCACCCCGCAGCGCAAGGCCGCCTTCCTGGCCACCCTGGTCAACGAGAGCCGGATGGATCCGAGCGCGCATGAGGATGGTGTGCGCGCTCGGTACAAGGGCCGCGGCTACATCCAGCTGACCGGCTCCTGGAACTACGGCGCTGCCAGCCGCGAGTTCGGCGTGAACCTGGAGCGCAATCCCAATGCGGCCGCCTCGCCGCGGTACTCGGCCGCCATCGCCACCTGGTACTGGACCGAGCTTCGCCCGGGCACCAACCGGGCCGCCGACCGCTTTGACATGGGGCGGGTCAACCGCAACATCGGTTATGCACCCAGCGCCCGGGAGGACCGAGAGCGCTGCGCGGACTTCAAGCGGGCCTACAAGATCCTCAGCGGCAAGAACGCTCCCCGCAAGACCGTCTGCGCACGGCGCTGAGCCTCACCCCACCGGCGCCGCGAACTGGCTCTGGTAGAGCTCGTGGTAGTGGCCCTTCGCCTCAAGCAGTTCGTGGTGGGTGCCCTGTTCGACGATGGCGCCATTCTCCATCACCAGGATCAGGTCGGCGTCGCGGATGGTGCTCAGTCGGTGGGCGATCACGAAGCTGGTCCGATCCGTGCGCAGCGCGGCCATGGCGTGCTGCACCAGCACCTCGGTGCGGGTGTCGACGGAGCTGGTGGCCTCGTCCAGGATCAGCATCGCCGGGTCGCTGAGGAAGGCGCGGGCGATGGTGATCAGCTGCTTCTCGCCCGCCGAGACATTGGAGCCCTCCTCGTCGATCACCGTGTCGTACCCGTCTGGCAGTGAGTGCACGAAGCGGTCCACATAGGCGGCGGTGGCGGCGGCGATGATCTGCTCCTCGGTGGCGTCGGGCCTGCCGTAGGCGATGTTCTCCCGGATGGTGCCGCCGAACAGCCAGGTGTCCTGCAGCACCATGCCCATCCGGTCGCGCAGCTCGCGTCGGGGCACGGTGGAGATGTCGACGCCGTCCAGCGTGATCCGCCCGCCCTGCAGCTCGTAGAAGCGCATCAGCAGGTTCACCAGGGTGGTCTTGCCGGCTCCGGTGGGGCCGACGATGGCGACGGTCTGGCCCGGCTCGGCCACCAGGTTCAGGTCATTGATCAGTGGCCGATCCGGCAGGTAGCGGAAGTCGACGTGCTCGAAGACCACCCGGCCGGTGGTCGGCAGCGGCAGCTGACCGCTCGCCTCGGCGGACTGCTCCGGTGCGTCGAGCACCTGGAAGACCCGCTCGGCCGACGCGACCCCGGACTGCAACAGGTTGCTCATGCTGGCCACCTGGGTGACCGGCTGGGTGAACATCCGGGAGTACTGGATGAAGGCGGTCACATCGCCCAGTCGCATCGAGCCCGAGGCCACCTTCAGCCCGCCGATCACGGCGATGGCAACGTAGTTCAGGTTCCCGACGAAGAACATCACCGGCATGATGATGCCGCTGATGAACTGCGCCCCGAAGGCGCTCTTGAACAGCCCGTCGTTGTGCTTGGCGAAGACCGCCTCCACCTCTCGCTGGCGGCCGAAGGTCTTGACCAGGGCGTGCCCGGAATAGGCCTCCTCGATGTGCCCGTTGAGCTCACCGGTGGACTTCCACATCTGGGCGAAGAGCTTCTGCGAGCGCTTGCCGATGACGCCGGCCAGCACACCAGAGATCGGGAGGATCAGCAGCGTCACCAGCGCCAGCTGCCAGCTCACCCAGAACATCATCGCCAGCACGCCCATCAGGGTCAGCAGGGCATTGAGCAGCTGGGAGAGGGTCTGCTGCAGCGTCTGGGAGACATTGTCGATGTCATTGGTCACCCGGCTGAGCAGCTCCCCGCGGGGCTGCTTGTCGAAGTAGCTCAGCGGCAGCCGATCCAGCTTGGCGCTGACCTCCTGGCGCATCCGGTAGATGGAGCGCTGCACGGCGCCGTTCAGCAGCCAACCCTGCAGGAAGGCCAGCAGCGCCGACGCGACGAACAGGCCCAGGGCGAGCAGCAGGATCCGGCCCAACCGATCGAAGTCGATCCCCTGGCCCACCACCACGTTCATCTTCTGCACCATGTCCGCCAGGTCGCCCTGGCCCGCGGCGCGCATCTTCTCCAGGATCGCGGCGGTCGGGGTGCCGGCCGGGGCCTGGGCGCCCAGCATCTTGCCCAGCACGCCGGCGAAGATCACGTCGGTGGCCCGGCCCAGGATCTTGGGGCCCACCACATTGGCCAGCACGCCGACGGCGGCCATCGTCATGGTGAGCAGGATCAGGGTGCGCTCGGGACGCAGGTGGCCCAGCAGCCGGCGCAGCGAGACGCCGAAGTTGACCGGCTTCTCCACGGCGGCACCCATCCCCATCGGGCCGTGTTGTCGCCGCCCGCCGCCGTGCTTGGGGCGGGCGGGGGCGGTCTCGTTGTCCACCGCCAGGGCCGCCTGCTGGTCCGCGTTCAGGGTCTCGTCCAGGCCGCGCCGGGGAGTTACGGGGGTGTCGTCGCGTTCGGGCGCGTCGGTCTGCGCGTGCTTGCTCATGCTGCCTCCTCGGCGCTCAGCTGGGAGTCGACGATCTCCGCATAGGTGGGGCAGCTGGCCAGCAGTTCGTCGTGGGTGCCGCGGCCGATGATCCGGCCGTCCTCCAGCACCAGGATCTGGTCGGCCTCCCGGATGGTGGAGACACGCTGGGCAACGATCAGGGTGGCGGCGTCGGCGGTCTGTCGGTTCAGGGCGGCGCGCAGCCGGGCGTCGGTGGCGACGTCCAATGCGCTGAAGGAGTCATCGAAGACGTAGATGCCGGGCTTCTTCACCAGCGCCCGGGCAATCGAGAGCCGCTGCCGTTGGCCGCCGGAGACATTGGTGCCACCCTGGCTGATCTCGGCCTGGAGCTGGCCGTCCATCTCCCGGACGAAGTCCGCGGCCTGTGCGGTCTGCAGCGCCGCCCACAGCTCGTCGTCGGTGGCATCGGGCTTGCCGTAGCGCAGGTTGGAGGCGACGGTGCCGCTGAACAGGTAGGGCTTCTGCGGAACCAGGCCGATCCGCGCCCACAGGGTGTCCGGATCCAGCTCCCGCACGTCGATGCCGTCCACCAGCACCTGGCCGCCGGTGGCGTCGAAGAGCCGGGGGATCAGGTTGACCAGGGTGGACTTGCCGGAGCCGGTGGCGCCGATGATCGCGGTGGTCTGGCCCGGGGCCAGCTCGAAGGAGATCTGGCTCAGCACCGGGGCCTCGGCGCCCGGGTAGCTGAACTCGACGTCGCGCAACTGCAGGACACCCTGGCCGGGCAGGTGCGTGACGCCGTCGACGGGCGGCACGACGGTGCTCTCGGTCTCGAGCACCTCCATGATCCGGCCGGCGCAGACCGCGGCGCGGGGCGCGAAGACCAGCATCATCGTCGCCATCATCACGCTCATCAGGATCTGCATCAGGTAGGTGAGGAAGGCGGTGAGCTGGCCCACCTGGATGTGGCCGTCGGAGATCCGGTGTCCGCCGAACCACATCACGCCCACCGAGCCCAGGTTCATGATCAGCATCACGAAGGGGAACATGGTGGCCATGTGCCGCCCGACGCTGGTGGTGGTGCTGGTCAGATCCGCATTGGTCCGTTCGAAGCGGGCGGCCTCGTGAGGTTCCCGGACGAAGGCGCGCACCACCCGGATGCCGGTGATCTGCTCACGCAGCACCCGGTTGAGGGCGTCGATCCGGGTCTGCTGCACGCCGAAGAGCGGGGTGACCCGCCAGATCAGCAGGCTGACCCCCAGGGCAAGGGCCAGCACCGCGGCGACGATCAGCCAGCTCATCCCGGGATCCTCCCGGACGGCCATGATCACGCCGCCCACCATGGTGATCGGGGCGCTGATCATCATCACGCAGGTCATCAGCACCAGCTGCTGCACCTGCTGCACGTCATTGGTGGTGCGGGTGATCAGTGACGGGGCGCCGAAGTGGTTCAGCTCGCGGGAGCTGAAGCCCAGCACCCGGCCGAAGATGGCGGCGCGCACGTCACGGCCGAACTGCATGGCGGCGCGGGCGCCGAACCAGGTGGCCGCCACCTGCGCCAGCACCTGCACCAGGCTGACGCCCAGCATCCAGCCGCCGTGGGTCCAGATGTAGTGGGTGTCGCCCTTGGCGATGCCCTGGTCGATGATCCGGGCGTTCAGGTTGGGCAGGTAGAGCGAGGCGATGGTGGCCACCAGCTGGAGCAGCAGCACGATGCCGATCAGACCCCAGTAGGGCTTGATGTAGCGATTGATGAGTTTGATCAGCACTCGCTCATTCAAGCGCCTTCAGTGCACCAGCCCCAACTGGAACAAGCCCGTGGACATCTTCTCGGCCAGGTCCACCGTGCGCAGGGAGGGACTGAGCTCCACTCCTTGCACCGTGATGTACTGCTCCTGCTTCACGGCCTTCATCGTCGCGGTGGTGGGATTCTTCACCAGGGTGGAGATCTTGCCGGGGGCGTATTCGGCCGGTTCGTCCTTGCGATCCAGGCTGGCGATCACGATGATGTCCGGGTTCTTGCGCGCGACGTCCTCCCAGGTCACCTCGGCCCACTGCTCCTTGCGGTCCGCGTACATGTTGGTCAGCCCCAGGTGGTCGCTGACGAATTGCGCCGTTCCGGTGCCGCCGGCCACTCGCGGCTCCTCGATCCCGGAGAACCAGAAGACCACCGTGGGCTTGCGACTGGGGGAGGCCTTCACCACCGACGCCAGTCGCTTGTCCAGATCCGTCACCAGATCGGCGCCTCGTTGGGGCACGCCGTGGATCCGCGCCAGGTCATTGATCTCCTGGTAGACCTCCTTCATCTGGAACTTGGTCTTGCGGGCACCCTTGGCCGACGAGTCATTGGGATCCCCGCCAGCCGCGCAGCCGGTGGGCGAGATGTAGCTGGGCACCTTGCGTGCGGCGTACTGCGACGGGCTCCCGGCCCGCTCCTCGGTCAGGGCTTCGGTGAAGGAGGCGGTGACCAGATCGGGCTTCTTGGCCAGCACCGCGGGCATCTTCGGCGTCTCGCGGCTGATCCGGGGCACGGTCTTGTTCACCTTGGCCACCGGGGTCAACACGTCGTCGGTCCAGCCAGCGGTGCCCGCCACCTGAGCCTCCAGCCCGAGCGAGAGCAGGGTCTCCGCCGAGGCCTGGCTGAGCGCCACGGTTCGCTGCGGGGCCCGGTCAAAGCGCAGCTGGCGGCCGCAGTTGGTGATGGTCAACGGGAAGCTGGGCTTCAGCGACGGTTGTGAGCTGGCCGTCGTGGGCAGCGGGTCAGGCGTCGAGGTGGTGGTGGGTCTGCTGGTGCTGCACCCTGCCAGGACGAGGCTGCCGAGCAGGCCCATGGCGGCGCTGACGCGGATGGATCGAAACATCGGGACACGCTCTTTCACTGGTTGCGGAGAGTTCCAATCACGGGGGACTGCAGGCTAACCGTCGGCCGGGTCAGCGCGGCCAACACGGCGCCCGGTGGAACAAGTCGACGCCGATGCCATCGCTCGGGACCTGTCCGTGGTGCAGTGGCAGGTCATCGCCGATGGCATCGGCGTCAAGGATGCGCGCTGGCGCAGCCGGTCAGTGCGGCGGCTCAGTACTGCTGCTGGTCCAGCCCGGTCTGCACCGCGCCGTCCTCATTGCCCAGGTGGTTGCCGTCGCTGTCGCGGCCGTAGGGGCCATCGTCGGGCAGCCCGGATTCGCGGACCCGGTCGGCCTGGCTGTCGTCCTGACGGGGTTCGCCGACGGACTCGACGGGGCTGGGGGCAACATCGTCGCCGGTGGGCTGCAGGTCGAGGTTCTCGGCGCCCCCCATCATCTGGCCCAGCTGGCCGGGATCCTGGTCGGCGTCCGGGGCGAAGCGATTGTTCTCGCTCATGACTTCTCCTTGGCGTGCGGTTGGCGTGCGCGGATCGATCTGCGCCCCACGCTAGAGGTGCCCGGGGGGCGGCGCAGCCCATTACGCGCTTCGCGGAATGGCAGGCGCGACGGATAGGCTGTGCCGGTGAGCCAGAACAACCAGCCCCAGTCCGCCAGCCCCGCCGTCGAGGCCTCCGTCCCCGAGCAGATGCAGGTGCGACGCGACAAGCGCGAGCGGATCCTGGCCGCCGGGCAGCAGGCCTACCCGGCCGACCTGCGCCGCACCCACACGCTGGCGCAGGTGCGCCAGGCGTGGGGCCAGCTGAGCGCCGGTGAGGAGACCAGCGACGAGGTGACCATCGGCGGTCGGGTGGTCTTCATCCGCAACACCGGCAAGCTGGCCTTCGCCACGCTGCAGGACGGCTTCACGCACGAGAACTCCGGCGAGCGGCTGCAGGTGATGCTCAGCCTGGCAGAGGTGGGCGAGGAGGCCCTGGCCGCCTGGAAGGCCGACGTCGACCTGGGTGACTTCGTCTGGGTGCGGGGCCGGGTGATCTGTTCCCGTCGTGGTGAGCTGTCCGTGATGGCCGCCGAGTGGAAGATGGCCTCCAAGGCGCTGCGCCCGCTGCCCACGCTGCACAAGGAACTCTCCGAGGAGGCGCGGGTTCGCCAGCGCTATGCGGATCTGGTGGTGCGCGAGGAGGCTCGGGAAATGGTGCGCACCCGCGCCGCGATCTACCAGGCGATCCGTCGCACGCTCGACGCGCAGGGCTTCCTGGAGGTGGAGACCCCGACGCTGCAGCTGGTGCACGGCGGTGCCGCCGCGCGCCCCTTCAACACCCACCTGAACGCCTTCGACATCGACATGACTCTGCGGATCGCGTTGGAGCTGTACCTCAAGCGCGCCATGGTGGGCGGAGCGGACCGGGTCTACGAGATGGGACGGATCTTCCGCAACGAGGGCATCGACTCCTCGCACTCGGCCGAGTTCTCCATGCTGGAGGCCTACATGAGCTGGGGTGACCAGTTCACCATCGCCGACGTGATCAAGGACGTCGTGATGGCGGCCGCCGAGGCCACCGGCATCCACCAGATCGCCACCGACAAGGGCACCATCGACCTGGACGGCGAGTGGACGTGGCTGAGCTTCTACCCGGGCCTGTCCGAGGCGCTGGGGGAGACGATCACCATCGACACCCCCGCCGAGCGGCTTGTCCAGCTGCTGGAGGAGCGGGAGATCGACCACGACCCGAAATGGTCGGCCGGCAAGCTGGCGATGGAGCTCTTCGGTGAGGTGGTGGAGCCGACGCTGATCAACCCCACCTTCGTCTGCGACTACCCGGCGATCGCCCAGCCGCTGGCCCGCCCGCACCGCAGCGAGCCCGGCCTGGTGGAGGCCTGGGACCTGATCATCGGTGGCATGGAGCGCGGCACCGGCTTCAGCGAGCTGGTGGACCCCGTCGTCCAGCGCGAGGTGCTGACCAAGCAGTCGCTGGCCGCCGCCGCGGGTGATCCCGAGGCGATGCAGCTGGACGAGGACTTCCTGAACGCCCTGGAATTCGGCTGCCCGCCAATGGGCGGCCTGGGCCTGGGCATCGACCGGCTGGTGATGCTGTTCACCAATGCCGGCATCCGGGAGACGATCCTGTTCCCGCTGCTCAAGCCGCAGGGGTGAGCGGGGCCTACTTCCAGAGGGTGGCCAGGCCGAAGGCCGCCATCATCAGCCCCATGCCCACCAGCACATTCCAGTTGCCGAGCTCACGCATGCCGGGGATCCTGTCGCCGGCGATGTAGAAGACCACCAGCCAGGCGACGCCGAGCAGACCGGTGATGGAAAAGGCCCACGGCACCCACGCGGTGCTGCGGGTGGGGGTGTGGCGCTCGCGATCGCGGCGCTTGTCCGCCAGCTCCCGCTTGGCTTCCGCCTTGTGCTTGGCGGCGGCATCTTTCCGGACCTTCGACTCGGGCAAGACCTTCTCCTGGTTGGCGCGCTGACCGGCGGGTGGCCGGTTCACTGCCGGTAGCCTAGTTGACGTGCCCCCGAAAGCCCGATTCCTGCGCCGACTCGCGTCGGTATTGGTGCTCGCCCTGGTGGGGCTGATGATGACGGTCAGCGCCCAGACCAGTGGCGGCCGGGATCTGCGGCCGGATCGCAACGACGACCTGGCGGGGCTGGTGCGCAGCCAGGCGAGGCGCAATGTGGAGCTCGCCGAACGGGTGGCCACGCAGCGTGCCGAGGTGGACGAGCTGACCAGCCGGGCCGGTATCGACGGGGGAGTTGGCCGCCCGCAGCTGGAGGCCGCTGCGGCCGAGGCCGCGATGACACCGGTCCACGGCCCCGCGGTCCGGGTGACCCTGACCGATGCCCCGTTGAGTGTGAAGCCGATCAGCATCGACGAGGACCTGCTGGTGGTGCACCAGCAGGACATCCAGATGGTGGTGAACACGCTGTGGCTGGGCGGCGCGGAGGCGATGACCATCCAGGGGCAGCGGGTGAGCTCGTTGACCGGCATCAAGTGTGTCGGCAATACCGTCGTGCTGCGCGGCGTGCCCTATGCGCCGCCCTATGTGATCACCGCGATCGGAGACCCGCAGCGGCTGAGCGCCACCCTGGCGGGTAGCCGCGATGTGGCGATCTACCGGGAATATGTTGACGCCTACCGGCTGGGGTGGAAGCAGGAGCGACTGGCAAGCGTCACCATGCCGGGGTACTCGGATGCGCTGGATCTCAGGGGCGCCACGGCGCAGCGGTGACCCGGCTGCGTCGGCCAGAATGGTCGCCATGGCCCGCATCCTGGTGATCGACAACTACGACAGCTTCGTCTACAACCTCGTGCAGTACCTGGCGCAGATCGGTGCCGAGGTGGAGGTGTGGCGCAATGACGACGAGCGCTTCCTGGCCGGCGGCAGGTTCACCGACGCCTGGGCCGAGACCTTCGACGGCGTGCTGCTGTCGCCCGGGCCGGGCACGCCCGAGGATGCCGGCGTCTGCATCGACGTGGTGCGCAGCCTGAGCGGCCGGATCCCGATCTTCGGGGTCTGCCTGGGTCTGCAGTCGATGGCGGTGGCCTTCGGCGGCGTCGTGGATCGCGCCCCCGAACTGCTGCACGGCAAGGTGAGCGAGGTCTTCCACAAGCACGACGGCGTCTTCGCGGATCTGCCCAGCCCAATCACCTGCACCCGCTACCACTCGCTGGCGATCCTGCCCGAGACCCTGCCCGACTGCCTGCGGGTGACCGCTCGCACCGCCAATGACGTGATCATGGGCGTGCGGCACCGTGATCACCCGACCGAGAGCGTCCAGTTCCACCCGGAGAGCGTGCTCACCGAGGGCGGCTACCAGATGCTCGGCCGGTGGCTGGCCGAGTGCGGCGATGCCGACGCGGTGCGCCGGGCCGCCGGGCTCACCCCGCTGATGAAGCTGGCCTAGGGGGTCTTCTGCGCCGCCGGCCCGGTGGTGGTCCCGGCCGGCTGGGTGTTGGGCGGGTCGGCCGGTCTGCTGCTGGTCTGGGTTTCGGCCGGTTTGCTGTTGGTCTGGGTTTCGGCCGGTTTGCTGCTGGTCTGGGTTTCGGTCGGCTCGCTGCTGGGGGCCGCGGTGGTGGGTGGCGTGTAGTTTCCGACACCGATCGTCACGGTGCTTCCCCTGCGGGCCTTGCCACCGGCCGGGTCCTGCGAGACCACGATGCCCTTCTGCTTCTCGTCGCTCACCTCGGCCTGGTTCACCTTGACCTTGAAGCCCGCCTGCTTGAGGATGCCGGTGGCGGTCGCCTCGTCCTTGTCGGTGACATTGGGCACCTCCACCTCAGCCGGTGCCTGCGTGGCGGGGGCGGTGGCCTTGGGCGTGTAGTCACCGATCGTGATGGTGATCATCTGGGTGCGGTCGGCCTGTTCGCCCTGCTCCGGGTTCTGGCTCTGCACCTTGCTCTTCTGGGATTCGTCGGAGACGTTGACGTGCTCCACCACGACGTCTTTGAAGCCGGATTGGGCGGCGGCCTTCTTGGCATCCTCCGCGTTCAGCCCGGCCAGGTTCGGCACGGTGGACTGCCCGGTGGCCAGGTAGAGCACCACCTTCTGTTCGGCCGGTACCACGTCGGCACCTGGGGCGGGATTGGAGGTGACCACCTGACCCTTGGTGAAGTCCAGATGCTCCTTCTCCTGATCCTCGCTGGCCTCCTTGGTGGTGATGTACGAAGCGTTGAATCCGGCGTCGGTGAGCGCCTTGCGGGCCTCATCCTCCGTCTTGCCGACGATGCCGGTGGGGATCTTGTTGGTCTGTGGGCCGTCGTTGATGGTGATGGTGACAGTGGAGCCCTTCTTGGCCTTGGTGCCTTGCGGCGGATCCTGTTCCACCACCTGGTCGACGGTGGTGGTGTCCTTCAGGTTGGTGTGCACCGGCTTGGCGCTGAAGCCGGCCGAGGTGAGCTCGCTGGTGGCGGCCTTCTCGGTCTGGCCGTAGACCGACGGCACGGCGGCCATGTTCGGGTCGTCCGGGTTGCGCAGGAAGACGTAGGCGCTGATCCCGCCCAGGGCCAGCAGGGCGGCCAGCAACAGGCCGATGATCCAGCCGATCGCGGAGCGCTTCTTCGGATCCTCCTGGAGCTCGGGCTCGGGCTCGACGAGTGGTTCGTTGGCGCTGGTGGCGGTGGCGACGGGGCTGGCGCTGGCCGCGGATGCGGGGGTGGGCACCACCTCGGTGGCCGCGGTGGAGCTGACGGCGGGGGTGACCGCGACCGGCTCGGGCGGCACCAGGGCCTGCACGGACTGCCCGTTCAGCAACCGCGCGATGTCATCGCGCATCTCCTTGGCGTTCTGGTAGCGGTCCGCCGGGTCCTTCGCCAGCGACTTCAGCACGACGGCGTCCATCTCCGGGGTCAGCTCCGGGTCCAGCGTCGATGGCGGGACCGGGGCCTCACGGACATGCTGGTAGGCGACGCTGACCGGCGAATCCCCGACGAAGGGCGGGCGCCCGCAGAGCAGCTCGTAGAGCAGGCAGCCCGACGAGTAGATGTCGGAGCGGTTGTCCACGGTCTCACCGCGGGCCTGCTCGGGGGAGAGGTACTGGGCGGTGCCGATCACCGCGGCGGTCTGGGTCATGGTGGCCGACGTGTCCGCCACCGCCCGGGCGATGCCGAAGTCCATCACCTTCACCTGACCGGCGGGGGTCAACATCACGTTCGCGGGCTTGATGTCGCGGTGGATGATACCGGCCTTGTGGCTGGTGGTCAGCGCGTCCAGCACACCCTGGGTCCATTCGAAGGCCTTCTCCGGGCGGATCGGGCGATCGGCGCGCAGCAGGTCGCGCAGGGTGTGACCCTCCACCAGTTCCATCACGATGTAGGGAACGGCGACGCCGGTCTTGGCGTCGGGCTCCTCGCCGGTGTCATAGGTGGAGACGATGTTGGGGTGGTTCAGCCCGGCCGCCGACTGGGCCTCGCGGCGGAAGCGGGCCTGGAAGGTGGGGTCGGTGGCCAGATCCACCCGCAGCCGCTTCACGGCGACATCCCGGCCGAGCCTGATGTCCAGCGCGCGCCAGACCTCGGCCATGCCGCCGCGACCAATCACCTGGTCGAGCTTGTAGCGCCCGCCAAGCACCGCATCGTGCTGGGTCATCGGGACTGTCCTTTCGTCAGAACGGCCAGGGTAGGTCGATTCATCTCAGTGCCTCCACCACGGAGGCGAAGACCGGGCCGGCCAGCGCGCCGCCAGCGATGTCGCTGCGCTGCACCTGTGCGTCCTCGATGAAGACGGCGATGGCCACGTCGGGATCCTGCGCAAAGCCGACGAACCAGGCATAGGGCGGGCGCTTGGGATCGGACTGGGCGGTGCCGGTCTTTCCACCCACCGTCACCCCGTTCACCTGCGCGCGTCGTCCGGTGCCGTTCTCCACCACGTGCACCATCATCTGCTGCAGCGCCTTGGCATTCTGCTCGCTCATCGCCCGCTGCAGCTTCTTGCCGTCATTCTTGGTGAGCGTCGAAAGGTCCGGGTTGCGGACCTCCTTGACCAGGTGGGGCTGCATCACCTGGCCGTCGTTGGCGATGCCCGCGGCCACCACCGCCATCTGCAGGGGGGAGGCCGCGACGTCGAACTGCCCGATGGCGCTCATCGCGGTCTGCGGCTTGTCGGGGTTGGCCGGGAAGTGGCTGGTGACCGGGTTCAGGTCGCCCTCCAGGGAGGCGTCGAAGCCGAACTTCTGGGCCTGCTCGCGCAAGGCGTCGGCCCCCAGCTCGATGCCGAGATTGGCGAAGGCGGTATTGCAGGAGACCTGCAGCGCCTTGTCGATGGTGCTGTTGGCGCCGCCGCAATCCACCTCATTGGTCAGCTTGGTGGAGCTCTGCGGCAGGGTCAGCGACGCAGGCGAGGCCACCGTCGAGTCGGCGGTGCGACCCGCCTCCAGTGCGGCGGCGGCGGTGACCAGCTTGAAGGTGGAGCCGGGCGGGTAGATCTCCTTGGTGGCGCGGTTGTTCATCGGCCGGCCGGTCTGGGAGTTCAGCTTCTTCCACGCCGTCTGGGCGGCCTTGAGGTCGGTCGTGGCCAGCTCATTGGGGTCATAGCTGGGCTTGCTGACCAGGGCCTGCACCGCGCCGGTGCGGTAGTTGATCGCGACGACGGCGCCCTTGCGGGTGCCCAGGGCATTGCTGGCGGCCCGCTGCGCCTTGGCGTCCAGGGTGGTCTGCAACGATCCGCCGGCCGGCTTGGAGCCGGTGATGGTGTCCATCAGCCGTTTGAAGAACTGGCTGTCGTCGGTGCCGGAGAGCTGGGTGTTGTAGCTGGATTCCAGCCCGGCCCGGCCGAAGTCGTAGGAGTAGTAGCCGGTCACCGGGGCCCAGAGGCTCCCGTCGGCATAGCTGCGTTTGTACTTGAACCGTCCTGTGTTGGGCTTGGTCTGGGCGATCGGGCTGTTGCCCACCAGGATGGCGCCGCGTTCCATCGCGAACTCCGCGTCGCGGGTGCGACGGTTGCGCGAATCCGCGTCCAGCGACTGGTCCCGGAAGACCGAGAGGTAGCTGGCATTGGCGAGCAGGGAGAAGAACATGATGGCGGCGACGATCGCCACCCGTCGGATCGGACCGTTCATGCCTGCCCCCTGCTGATCGGGATCTGCAAGGTGTCCTCGTTCTCGAAGCTGAGATCGGTGCTGGGCGCGGCGGTGACGCCGGGGCGACGGGCCTGGTGGCTGATCACCAGCAGGATCCCGACGATCACCCAGTTGGAGATCAGCGCGGAACCGCCCTGGCTCATGAAGGGGGTGGTAAGGCCGGTCAGCGGCAGCAGCCGGGTGACGCCGCCAATGATGGCGAAGACCTGCAGGGCGAAGACGAAGCCCAGCCCGCAGGCCAGCAGCTTGCCGAAGGCCTCGTGGGCCGCCAAGGCCATCCGCAGGCTGCGGAAGACGATGATGGCGTAGACCATCACGATCCCCATCAGCCCGATGATGCCCAGTTCTTCACCCAGCGCGCCGGCAATGAAGTCGCTCCAGGCCAGCGGGGTCTGCCCGGGCCGGCCCAGGCCCCAGCCGCGGCCGGTCAGACCGCCCCAGGCGTAACCGAACTGCGCCTGGATCACCTGGTAGTTGGCCTCGTAGTCCTCGAAGGGGTGCAGCCAGGAGCTCACGCGCACCTTGACGTGCCCGGCGAACTGGTAGGCCAGCACGCCGCCGACGGCGATCATCACCAGGCCGAGGATGGCCCAGCCGGCCTTCTCCGTCGCGATGTAGATCATCACCACGAACAGGCCGAAGAAGAGCATCGAGGTGCCCAGGTCATTCTGGAAGACCAGCACCGCCAGGGCCGCGAGCCACATGATGGCGATTGGCCCCAGGTCTCGCAGCCGGGGGAAGTCGATCCCGGCGAAGCGCTTGCCGGCCAGCGCCAGCACCTCGCGATGGTCGGTGAAGTAGCCGGCGAAGGCGATGGCCAGCACCACCTTGGCGATCTCCGCGGGCTGGAAGGAGTAACCGGCCACCCGGATCCAGATCCGTGCGCCGTACTGCGCCACGCCCAGGCCGGGCACCAAGGGCAGCAGGAGCAGCACCAGGCCGGTCAGGAAGAGCAGATAGGGAAAGCGCTGCAGCCGTCGGTGGTCGCGCAGCCAGACCACCACCCCGACGAAGAGCATCATCCCGAGCACGGTCCACATCACCTGGGTGTCGGCCCGGTGCAGGGCCGGCTTCTCCGGCATCGGGATCTGGTCGATTCGGTGGATCATCGCCAAGCCCAGTCCGTTGAGGAGCAGCACGCTGGGCAGGATCAGCGGATCCGCATAGGGCAACTTCCAGCGCACCACCAGGTGCAGCGCCAGACCGAGCCCCACCCAGGTGCCGACCACCACCGGCCAGTTGGCCGGGATGCTGCCGTACAGGTTGAGGTGGGTCAGGGCCCAGCCGCCGAGGCCGAAGCAGAGGGCGAACAGGTCCATGAAGAGTTCCACATTGCGTCGGCGCCGATACACGTAGCGCACGGTGTTCAGGCCGTCGTTCACCTGGGCGCTCATCAGCACTCCTCCAGATCGCTGGGGGCCGATTCGCTGGCGGAGGGGTGGGGGGCGGGCAGGCCCGGGCCCGGGGTGGCCGGATCGGCGCTCAACGTGGGGCCGGGGGTGCCCGACGGGCTTCCGCTGGCTGACGCGGATCCGCCAGGGGCGCTGGGCTGGGTGTTGGCGCTGGCGCGCTTGCGGATGCAGGCGTCGGCGCGGGTGCGTAGCTGGGCGACAGTGGTGTGCGCGGCGTCCAGGTTGGATACCGGGATGGTGGTGCGCACCTGCTGCTGGAAGAAGACCGGCAGGTCACCGACCCGCACCGTGGACGGTTCGGCCACCTCGCTCAGCGGTACGCCGAGGATCTCGCCGGGCACGCCGCGGAAGATCGCCACCTGCTCGTCCTGGGTGCCGACGAAGTACTGGGTGCGGCTGTAGTGCCAGGCGCCATAGCCTCCACCGCCGAGCACCAGCGCGATGCCGGCCACCAGGGCAAGCCCGGTCACCAGCGGTCCACGGCGGCCGCCCTTGGGCGCGTAGCGGGTGGCCTCGGCCTCGCTCAGGACCCGCCGGTCGGGTTCCTCGACGACGCGTTCGCCGGTGGCGTGCGGCTCCGGGGTGAGGTCGGATTCGTCCAACACCAGCCCCACCAGGGTGTGCTCCTCGATCTCCGGCACCTCGCCGTCCAGTGCGGCACCCACGATGACGGGTTCCAGCGCGGCCAGCGCCTCGCTGTGCGGCAGCACGTCGGCCAACAGCACGGTGATGTTGTCGGCGCCGCCGCCGCGGTGGGCGGCGGCCACCAGTTGGGCCATGGCATCGTCCAGATCGGTGCTCTGCAGCATGATCTGCCGGATCACCTCGTCGGGCACGAAGCCGCACAGGCCGTCGGAGCAGAACAGCAGCCGGTCGTCCGGCATCAGCTCCACCCGGTCCAGGTCGGGCTCGTGGACGCCCTGGCCGTTGAGCACCTTCAACAGCAGGGAGCGGTGCGGGTGGACAGCGGCCTCGTCCAGGCTGATCTTGCCCTCGTCCACCAGCGACTGCACCCAGGAGTGGTCATGGGTGAGCCGGTGCAGCACCCCGTCGCGCAGCAGGTAGCCCCGAGAGTCACCGATGTGCACCATGCCCAGGTCGGTGCCGGTGAACAGGGCACCGCAGACAGTGGTGCCCATTCCGTCCAGCGCCGGATCGGCCTGCACCAGGTCGGCGATGCTGTGGTTGGCGCGGCTCAGCGCCCCGGCCAGCACCTCGGCGGTCTGGTCGAGCTCGTAGTGGGCGTCGGACTTCAGGATCTCCCGGATGGCGACGGTGGAGGCCAGGTCACCCGCCGCGGCGCCCCCCATCCCGTCGGCCACCATCAGCATGGTGGGCGACGCGTATCCGGAGTCCTGGTTGTTGCGACGCACCAGGCCGACTTCGGAGTGGGCCCGGAAGTCGAGCGAGAAGGTCATGTCAGGGCTCCAGCCTGAGCTGTGTCCGCCCGATCCGGATCAGGTCGCCGGGGCCCACCCGGGTCGGCTGGGTGAGTTTGACGGCATTCACGTAGGTGCCATTGGTGCTGTTCAGGTCTTCCAGCACCCAGGAGCCGTCGGCATCGGGGCGCAGGATGGCGTGCCGGGAGGAGGAGAAGTCGTCGTCGATGATGATGGTTGAGCTGGGGGCGCGGCCCAGGCCCATCACGCCTTCCAGCGGGCAGACGGTGCCCTTGCTGCGGCCCTCGGTGATCACCAGTTGGCGCGCGATCTCATTCCTGGGTTCCACGGCGGCGGGCTGGGCGGCGGCGGCCTTGTTCCGGCCGAAACGACGTCGACCGCCCCCAGCGGTGCCTGCGGAGGGTCGTTCACCGAAGATGTCGGTGCGGATCACTCCGGCGGCCAGGGCAATGAAGACCCAGATCAGGGCCAGGAAGCCGAGTCTCAGGGCGGCGGCAAGGAATTCTGGCAAGGGTCACGCCCCAACCGGGGAGTGCACCAGCATCCGGGTGGAGCCGATCTCGATCCGGGACCCGTCGTCCAGCTGGGCCTGGGCCACCTTGGAGCCGTTGACGATGATCCCGTTGGTGGAGCCCAGATCCTCGATGCTGATCTGGATGTCGTCACCGGTGCCGCGGACGTGGATCTGGGCGTGCCTACGGGAGACGCCCGGGTCATTGATCCGCAGGTCGGCCTCCGAACCGCGGCCGATCAGCAGGCCGGGGGCGGTCAGCGGGTGACGCACACCGTTGACCTCAAGCACGAGGGTGGAACGGCGGATCATGGTGGTGGACGCGGGCCCGTCGGCCTGCTGGATGCCGGCGACGGCGGCGCTGCTGACCGTGAACCGGCCGGTGGGCAGTTGCGGGGCCAGCTCGTAGGCAATGGAGATCGGGCCGTTGAAGACGTAGTGCCGTTCGGCGGCGTGCTCGCGCAGCTCGGGGACGATCTCGCTGGTCAGGGTTTTGGAATAGGGCACCAGATGGTCGTAGTCGTGCTGACTGAGCTGCACCGTGAACTCATTGGGCACCAGGCGCTTGTCGCGGCTGAGCAACTTCGCCTCGGCATCCAGCTCGCGCTGCAACCGGGCGGCAATCTCCACCGGCTGCACGTCGCCCTTGAAGGCGCGCGCGAACACACCATTGACGGCACCCTCGATCTTGTTCTCGAACCGATCGAACAGTCCCATCTGCCCTCCTTGGGTCAAGTTCACGCATCTGTCACGTCTGGCTCGATCGATCCTACCGGGGTTGGGCTGAAGCCCCTACATCCGTGGGTCTGAACGGGATGTCGGACCACGGAGGTAGAGGCATCAGCCCGTTGGGCCAGTCAGCCCAGCAGCTCCTTCAGGCGCTGCCCGGCCGGGGCCGGGGTGAAGCCGGCGGCGACGATCTTGTCCAGCTTCAACGCGCTGTGCGTCGGGCGGGGGCTGATCTTCTTGCCGGCGGCGTACTCCTCGGTGGTGACCGGGGTCACGTCCTCGGCGGACTTGCCGCACATCTCGAAGACCTGCTTGGCGATGTCCGCCCAGGACTGCACCTCGCCGGTGTTGGTGAGGTTGTAGGTGCCCGGGGCGGCCTCGGAGTCCAGCAGGTGCACGATGCCAGCGGCAAGATCCTGCGTGAACGTCAGGCGGCCGTGCTGGTCGGCGACGACGGTGGGCTTGACGCCCTTGCTCGCCAGGTCCGCCATGATGCCGACGAAGTTCTTGCCGCCACCGATCACCCAGCTGGTGCGCACGATGTAGTGTCGCGGCAGCGTGGCCACCAACGCGTCGCCGGCGGCCTTGGTCTGGCCGTACACGCCGAGCGGGCTGAAGGCCTCGTCCTCGTCGTGCTCCACGACGGTGCCGTCGAAGACATAGTCCGACGACACGTGCACCAGGCGCATGCGACGCTCACGCGCCACCTCCACCAGGTTCTGCACGGCGTGCACATTGGCGGCCCAGCAGTCCTTGCGGCCCTCGTCGGTCTCGGCGAGGTCCACGGCGGTGTAGGCGGCGGCATTGATGATGGTGCCGATGCCATTCCAGTTGTACGCCTGCACGGCCTCGCGGTCGCTCAGGTCCAGCTCATCACGGTCGATGCCGGTCGCGTCCGGGAGGAGCGCCATCAGCGACTGGCCCAGCTGGCCCTTGGCACCCAGCACCACGGTGCGGGCGGGCTTCATCGGGACGACGTCGCCCAGCCGCGGGTGCTGCTTGTCCGCATCGCTGATCTCGGCCTGGTCCAACGGGATCGGCCACTGGATGGCGGCGGTCTCGTCGGCCAGGTTGAGGTAGGTGTACTGGCTGCGGGCCTCGGGGCTCCAGTGGTCGTTGACCAGGTAGGTGTAGGCGGTGCCGTCCTCCAAGGCCTGGTAACCATTGGCCACGCCGCGCGGCACGAAGACCGCCGTCTCCGGGCCCATCTCGAGGGAGAACTTGGCGCCGAAGGAGTCACCCTCGCGCAGGTCCACCCACGCGCCCATGATGCGTCCCGTCGCCAGGGACACGTACTTGTCCCACGGCTCGGCGTGCAGGCCGCGCGTCGCACCCTTGGAGGTGTTGAAGCTCATGTTGTTCTGCACCGGACCGAAGTCCGGCAGGCCCAGCTTGAGCATCTTCTCCCGCTGCCAGTTCTCCTTGAACCAGCCCCGGTTGTCACCGGGCATCGGCAGCGTCAGGACGAGCATCCCCGGGATCGGGGTGGTACGAACCTCGAGCTCAGCCATTCACTGACCAGCCTTCGCGTACTTGGCCTCGGTGGCCTCCTTCATGGGGCGCCACCACGCCTCATTGGCCTGGTACCAGTCGATGGTGGCCTGCAGGCCGCTCTCGAAGTCCTTGTACTGCGGCTGCCAGCCCAGCTCGTCGACCAACTTGGTGTTGTCGATGGCGTAGCGCATGTCGTGGCCCGGGCGGTCGTTGACGTGGTCGAAGTCCATCTCGTTCTTGCCCATCATCTTGAGGATGAGCTTGATGACCTCGAGGTTGTTCTTCTCGCCGTTGGCGCCGATCAGGTAGGTCTCGCCATTGCGGCCGGAGTTGATGATCTCCAGCACGGCCGAGTTGTGGTCGTCGACGTGGATCCAGTCGCGCACGTTCTCGCCGGCGCCGTAGAGCTTGGGACGGATGCCGCAGATCACATTGGTGATCTGGCGCGGAATGAACTTCTCGACGTGCTGGTAGGGCCCGTAGTTGTTGGAGCAGTTGCTCAGCGTCGCGGTGATCCCGAAGCTGCGCACCCACGCGCGCACCAACAGGTCGCTGCCGGCCTTGGTGGAGGAGTACGGGCTGGACGGGTTGTACGGCGTGTTCTCCGTGAACTTGGCCGGATCGTCCAGCTCCAGGTCTCCATAGACCTCGTCGGTGCTGATGTGGTGGAAACGCTTGCCGTGCTTGCGCACCGCCTCCAGCAGCGTGAAGGTGCCGATCAGGTTGGTCTTGATGAACGGCGACGGATCGTTCAGTGAATTGTCGTTGTGGGACTCGGCGGCGAAGTGCACGACGATGTCGCTGGCCCCGACCAGCTTGTCGACGAGCGCAGCGTCGCAGATGTCACCCTCCACCAGCTCGAAACGATCGGCTGGGAGCCCGTCCAATGACGAGCGGTTTCCTGCGTAGGTAAGGGCATCGATGACGGTTACGGAATGGTCGGAGTTTGCCAGCAGGTACCGCACAAAGTTGCTGCCGATGAACCCCGCTCCACCGGTACACAAAATGTTGGACATGGCTGGCAGCCTACCGGCAGTGGTGATTTTGTGGTCCGGCGTGGACAGCAGCCGTGACACGCTGTGGATGCCAGACTGGGCCCATGTACGGAATCATTCTCGCCGGGGGGTCCGGGACTCGACTCCATCCCATCACGATGGCCAACAGCAAGCAGCTGGTGCCCGTCTACGACAAGCCGATGATCTACTACCCGTTGTCCACGCTGATCTTCGCGGGCATCCGGGACATCCTGATCATCACCACGCCGCACGAGGCCGACGGCTTCAAGCGCCTGCTGGGCGACGGTTCGCAGTTCGGGGTGAACCTCAGCTACGCCGTCCAGCCCGAACCCAAGGGCCTGGCCCAGGCCTTCACCATCGGCGAGGACTTCGCCAAGGGGCAGAAGGTCTGCCTGGTGCTGGGCGACAACATCTTCTACGGCTCCGGTCTTGGCACCCGCCTGAACCGCTTTGCCGACATCGACGGTGCCGCCGTCTTTGCCTACTGGGTTGCACATCCCGAGGCCTACGGCGTCGTCGAGTTCGACGAGAACCAGATGGCGCTCTCCCTGGAGGAGAAGCCCAAGCAGCCCAAGAGCCACTACGCCGTGCCCGGCCTGTACTTCTACGACGAGGACGTCATCGAGATCGCCAAGTCGCTCAAGCCCTCGGCCCGCGGTGAGTACGAGATCACCGACGTCAACCGTGTCTACCTGGAGCGTCAGAAGCTGCAGGTGGAGGTGCTGCCCCGCGGCACCGCCTGGCTCGACACCGGCACCTTCGACTCGCTCAACGACGCCGGCAACTTCGTCCGCACCATCCAGGCCCGGCAGGGTCTGCAGGTCGGATGTCCCGAGGAGGCCGCCTGGCGCCTGGGCTTCCTCAGCGACGACGACCTGCGCCAGCGCGGCGAGAAGCTCGCCAAGTCTGGCTACGGTGACTACCTGGTCGGCCTGCTGGACAACCGCTGAACATCTGCTGAATGGTGACATCCCACAGGTGAACAGCAAGCCTTCAGAATGCTGCCCCAGCGTGAGAGTTGGGGCAGCTTTCTATGTTTCCAGGGTGTTCACCAGCGAGTGCGCGGCGCGGGTCAGATAATCCCTCAGCGCCGCGTCGTGCTCCGGCTGGAGCTGCAATTCGTCCAGGCTGGTCAGCATGTAGCGCAGCCAGGTGTCGCGCTCGATCGGCGTGATCCGGAAGACGTTGTGCCGCAGACGCAGTCGCGGGTGGCCCCGGTTCTCCTGGTAGGTCTTGGGGCCGCCCCAGTACTGCTCCAGGAAGGTGCGCAGCCGATCCTCGGCCGGGCCCAGGTCTTCCTCCGGGTAGAGCGCGCGGAACTCCGGGTCGTCGGCCACCTGCTCATAGAAGCGCCGGACCAGCCGCTCGAAGGTTTCGTGCCCGCCGACGGCCTCGTAGAAGTTCTCGCTCATGCAGCCATTCTGGTCAGACTTTTCGCCGGATCTGGTGTGAACTTCGTCACATTTGTTAGCGTTGGTGAGGTTAGCCGACGCGGGCGTTCGTCGCCCCTGATCAGTGGAGTCAGAGTGGACCTCTACGAATACCAGGCACGAGACCTGTTCGAGCAGCACGGTGTTCCCGTGTTGCGCGGCGTGGTCGCCAGCACACCCGACGAGGCGCGCCGCGCGACCGAGGACCTGGGCGGCGGGGTGGTCGTCGTCAAGGCCCAGGTGAAGACCGGTGGCCGCGGCAAGGCCGGCGGCGTGAAGCTGGCCAAGGGTCCCGACGAGGCGGCGTCGGCCGCGGAGCAGATCCTGGGGCTGGACATCAAGGGCCACGAGGTGCGCCGGGTGATGGTGGCCGAGGGTGCCGACATTGCCGAGGAGTACTACTTCTCCCTGCTGCTGGACCGGGCCGAGCGGCGTTACCTGGCGATGTGTTCCCGCGAGGGTGGGATGGACATCGAGCAACTGGCCGTCGAGCGGCCCGAGGCGCTGGCCAAGGTGGGCGTCGACCCGCTGGTCGGGATCGACGACGACAAGGCGGGCGAGATTCTGCAGGAGGCTGGCTTCGGGGTGCGCGACGCGGTGCGGATCGCCCCGGTGCTGAAACTGCTGTGGGAGGTCTACCGGGACGAGGATGCGACGCTCGTCGAGGTGAATCCGCTGGTCAAGACGGGTGACGGTGGCATCTTGGCGCTGGATGGGAAGGTCACGCTGGACGAGAACGCAAGCTTCCGGCATCCGGAGCACGCGGGTCTGGCCGACGTCGAGGCCGACGATCCGCTGGAGACTCGGGCCAAGGAGAAGGGGCTCAACTACGTCAAGCTGGACGGCCAGGTGGGCGTGATCGGCAATGGGGCCGGTTTGGTGATGAGCACTCTGGATGTGGTCGCGGCGGCGGGGGAGGGGCTGCCCGGCAAGCCCCGGCCGGCCAACTTCCTGGACATCGGAGGCGGCGCCAGTGCCAAGGTGATGGCCGACGGGTTGGAGATCATCCTTTCCGACGAGCAGGTGAAGAGCGTCTTCGTCAACGTCTTCGGGGGGATCACGGCCTGCAATGAGGTGGCCAATGGCATCGTCGCGGCGCTCACCGAGCTGGGTGACCGTGCGTCGAAGCCCCTGGTGGTGCGGCTGGACGGCAATGCCGTCGAGGTGGGCCGGGAGATCCTGGCCGAATACGGCCACCCGCTGGTGACCGTCGTGGACACCATGGACCAGGCCGCCCGCAAGGCCGCGGAGCTGGCCGCCACTGTCGAGAAGCAGAACTGAGGAGCGTCATGTCGATCTTCCTGAACCACAGCTCGCGGATCATCGTGCAGGGCATGACCGGCTCCGAGGGGCGCAAGCACACCCAGCGGATGATCATGTCCGGCTCCCGGATCGTCGGCGGCGTCACTCCCGGCAAGGGCGGTGAGTCGGTGCGCTTCGAGGAGGACCCGGTGCCCGTCTTCGGGTCGGTTTCCGAGGCGCGGGAGGCGACGGGTGCGAATGTCTCCGTGGTCTTCGTGCCCGCCGCGCACGCCGGCAAGGCCGTTGAGGAGGCCATCGAGGCCGAGATGGAGCTGGTGGTCTGCATCACCGAGGGTATTCCCGTTGGGGACACCGCCCGCTTCCATCGGATGGCCGAGGGGTCGTCGACGCGACTGATCGGCCCCAACTGCCCGGGGCTGATCTCGCCCGGCAAGTCCAATGCCGGCATCATCCCCGCGACGATCGCCGGGCCGGGCCGGATCGGGCTGGTCAGCAAGTCCGGCACGCTCACCTACCAGATGATGTACGAACTCAGGGAGTTCGGTTTTTCCACCTGCGTGGGGATCGGTGGCGATCCGATCGTCGGGACCACGCACATCGACTGCCTCCAGGCCTTCCAGGAGGATCCCGGGACCGATGCGATCGTGATGATCGGCGAGATCGGTGGCGACGCGGAGGAGCGGGCCGCTGACTACATTCGACAGAGCGTGAGCAAGCCGGTGGTCGGCTATGTCGCTGGCTTCACCGCGCCCGAAGGCAAGACCATGGGCCATGCCGGCGCGATCGTCTCCGGTTCGGCCGGCACTGCCGCCGCCAAGAAGGAGGCCCTGGAGGCGGCCGGAGTGCAGGTGGGCCGGACCCCGTCCGAGACCGCGGAGTTGATGAAGCAGATCATGCGCGGGCTGTGAGCCCACGCATGATCTGTCTGGGTCAGCAGGCCTTGGTGCCGGAGTTTGTCGGCTTGTAGGTGCAGCTGGCCGACACTGCGCGTCCCTTGAGCAGCTGGGCGGTGTCGCCGGTGTTGTTCCACACGTAGCCGACGCGGCCCTTGCCGGTGGTGCCCTTCACGCCCAGGTTGAAGTACAGGTGGGTTGCGCTGTTGCGCCCCCTCCCGCTGTGCAGGATCACCTGGGCGCCCGGCTTGAGGGTGAAGCCCTTGGGGAAGGTGAAGCTGTGCTTGTTCTTGCTGTCCCGCACCGCCCAGCCGGTGAGGATCACCTTCTGGCGCGAGGTGTTCTTGATGGTGATGTACTCCCGGTTCCAGCCGGTGTTGTTGTTGGCATCGGAACCCGAGGGGTTCGCGACCCACGTCGTGAACCTGACGCCGCTGGCCGCATGGGCGGGGGTGGGAGCGGCGGCCAGCGGGGCGAGGGCCAGACCGGCGATCAGCAGGGGTGAGAGGGCGCGACGGCGCATGATGTCTCCGAGTTGTTGAAGGAGAGATCATCATATGACTGAGACAAATGCCCAACTCCGCTGGGGTGGCTCCTTCCGGGCGGTCAAAGCGTGCTTGGCGGGCTCTTCTGGGGCTCGATGTGCAAGGGCTGCCAAAGCTGTGCTATCTTTTTCGAGCTGCGTTCAACGGAACAAGTTCTGGAGAACAAGGTGATGCGCGAGTGGCGGAATGGCAGACGCGCTGGCTTCAGGTGCCAGTGTCCCTTGGGACGTGGAGGTTCAACTCCTCTCTCGCGCACAATGTGAAAGGCCCCGATCTTAGGATCGGGGCCTTTCACATTGTGCAACGGTGTCCTCGCGCCACCGCGCAGGCGTTGATTCTTCCGGCAGTCCCTGGAGCGGCTGCCACAACGAGTTGCTGCTGCGCGGTGGCGAAGGGTCCCAC
Organism: Luteococcus sp. H91; assembly: GCF_038433135.1. Lineage (NCBI taxonomy): Bacteria > Bacillati > Actinomycetota > Actinomycetes > Propionibacteriales > Propionibacteriaceae > Luteococcus > Luteococcus sp. H91. Next base: position 83,309 of record NZ_JBCDMV010000021.1, read on the forward strand.
CCAGCTCCAGGCTCCCTGGGGTCTCACGCCTCCAGGACGGTGATTGCGTCGTCGTCCACGGCGAGCCGGAGGCTCCGCAGGGCCTCGATCATGCGGGCCTGGACGTCGCGATGCGATTCGCCGTCGGGCGCCAGCCGGTGGTTCAGTGGTGACCGGCGCATTGCCGCGACGGTGTCCGGGTTCCATCAGTGTTCCCGGTCGCCGCCCTCGGCGGCACCCTGCGAAAGCTCAACCAGCCGGTCCTCCAGCTCGATCGATAGTGATGCAGGACAGGGCATCCGGCCCCGCGCCCGGGCACGTCGGTGGTGCGCTCGAGTGTCGAGGCCTATGGGAAGCGGAGGCATACCTCGTAGCGGAGGTCCGGGGCCGTCAGGCGGCCGTGGGCAGGGATGTGCCTTGCTCCTGGGGTGGTGGACCGGCGTTGCCCAGGTAGATGGTCCGGCTGCCCGTCGTGAGGAATTCCTCGCCGAGGCGCGATCTCCACAGATAGATCCCCGGCCGAATCTGGGCCAGCTGCCAATGCCCGTGGGTCTTGCCGCGGTGTGCCAGCCTGCTGAGCGGGCCAAGGTTGCTGGGGTGGGTCACGCCGCCGCGCGGTGCCCACGGCACGGTGTGGTCCAGATCCAGACCGTCGGAATGCCTCGTCGACCATGGAAAGACCTCGTAGGGGTTGCGCAGCACCATTGCCTCCCGCATGGTGGGCGGGCACTCGTAGGAGTCGCTGGGGGCCAGCTGGTTCTGGTCAATCACCGGGCGCACCGTGATGCGCGCATGCCCCAACAGGTCACGTAGCCAGCTGGCCAGCACGGGCCGCAACTGGTCGCTGCGTGCCAGACCGTCCTGCTCCGCCAGGGTGGTGTCAGTCAGGTGGACGACGATCTTTGCCTTGGGCAGCAGCGTGTCGGGGTCGACGGTGATGCTGCCGCAGGTGTGCCCAGCCTGCCCGTCGCGACGGCAGATCTCCTGGAAGCTCTCCCCGGTGGGCAACGGCTCCTGCTCCGCAGCCTGCAGCAGTTGGAGTGCACGCGCAGGCGTCCCGGCCAGAATCCCCAGGGCCTGGGCCCGGCGCGCCTGCTCCGGATCCGTCACTCCGCCCTCCGAGAGGATCTGCGCGAGTCGGCTGAGCTGGGCCTCCAGGAAGACCGCGTCCGCGGCATTCAGGTTGGCGGCGACGCTGGCCACCCCGCCGGAGGACTGCTCCACCCACACCCCGAGATGTGTCAGGGCGGCCTGGTGTTGTTCCTCGGCCTGCTCGGCGGGCAGATGCTCCAGCACCAGACCGTCGACAAGCCGAAGGACCCGGGTGGGCGACATGCCTTCCACCATCCGGTCCAGGTGAAGGTCGATCAAACCGGCCTGGTGCGCGTCCAACTGCTGTGTGCGCGAGGCGATCCGTCGGGCCAGCCACACGGGGAACTCCGCGGACATCACCCGTTGCCACAGCTGTGGGAAGCGATGCCGAATGTCCAGGGAGTTGGACAGAAGGCAGTGGGCCTCACCGACCCGAATTCGCAGCGCTGCGGCCAGCTCGAGCGTGCAGAAGCCGGCCACTTCCGGCGTACCGTCGGAGCCCACCTGGACGAGCTTTTCTGCACCGGGCACGACGAACCAGTCCTGATCGTCGACGGTGGAATTCAGGTCCGCAAAGCGGGCGATTGCCTCGAACTCGCGTGCCTCGCTCATCGCCCGGGAGTGGCGCTCCTGCTGGATCTCGCGAATCAGCGCGAGGGAGTCGTCAGACAGCCGAGCCTCATGTGATGTGCTCATCGCGGCCTCCCCCGAAGTGCTCGTTTTTGTATTCTAATTCTATCACTCAAGGTGTCTGAGTCAAGGCCTTCTGAAGCGTTCTATCTCACCTGCCTTGACCTTGGTTCAAGTACATCACCTCCCACTGACAAAAGGCGCAAGCGGTCACTCCACGTGGGTGATGGTGATCTCGGCGTCGTAGTACGAGCGGCGACCCTCGGGCGTCAGCCAGGCCACCTCGACGTGCGTCGGAACCCTTAGCCCACCCCATGACATCGGGGCGAACCGGTCTGCCTGCTGCCCCGCGGGCACCACCTGTGTCAGATGGTTGGACGCTCTGTGACCATGGAGTCATGGAACTCAACGATTTTCTGGACATCATGGCGACGGGCGAACTGGTGCCGGCCGGTTCCGAGGCGCACCGGTTCATGTTCGAGGCCGCCCAGCGGGCACAGCAGATCACGGCGGAACTGAATGGCTCGCATCACACCCCCGATGAGATCCGATCCTTGCTGGGCAAGCTGATCGGGCAGGAATTGCCGGAGTCGGTGGCTCTCTTTCCGCCGTTCTACTCCGAGTTCGGGCAGAACACCCACCTGGGCGAGGGGGTCTTCATCAACATCGGCTGCACCTTCCAGGACACGGGCGGCATCTGGATCGGCGACCGCAGCCTGATCGGGCACGGCGCCATCCTCACGACGCTGAATCACGGCACGGATCCCGAGCGCCGAGGGGACATGATCCCGGCGCCGATCCACATCGGTTCCGACGTCTGGTTCGGCGCCCGGGTCACCGTGGTGCCCGGAGTGACCATCGGCGACGGTGCAATCATCGGCGCGGGCTCCGTCGTGACCAGGGATGTTCCCGCGCGCACCATCGTTGCCGGGGTGCCGGCGCGGGTGATTCGTGAGATCTGACGCCATCCGGGGGGGGCTGGATGAAACTAATTTCAGCGCTGTGACAAGGGGTTATAGGTCAATTTCAGGCACTTTGCCGGTGGATTGGTCAGCGGCGCTCCAGAACTCCCGTAGGCTGACATCATTGTTCGGCAGTTGGTTTTTGGTACTTCGGTAGTGGTTCCTTCTGAATTGTGTGACGAGCAAGTCCCCGGTAGTGATCGATTCGCGGTCACTCCACTTTCCTGAAGGAAACATCATGGCTACAGGTACCGTTAAGTGGTTCAACGCTGACAAGGGCTTCGGCTTCATCCAGCCCGACGACGGCTCGGCCGACGTCTTCGCCCACTTCTCCTCGATCAACTCGGGCGGCTTCCGCTCGCTGGACGAGAACGACAAGGTCGAGTACGACCTCGAGCAGGGCCCCAAGGGCCCCCAGGCGTCGAACATCACCGTTCTGCGCTGACCCCAGCACTTCACGGCGAAGGCCGCTGCCCCTCGGGGCGGCGGCCTTCGTCGCTTGTTGGAGACCCCACGGATGCAGGCCCTATTGCAAGCACTTAACCAACGTGTTACCGTCGATTCATCAAGGTAGTGCAAGCGCTTGCATGGCGCAGGATGCACGACACCAGTCGACGGAGACCAGCATGAGCACACGGCAGGCGGGAGTCACCATCTATCAGGTGGCCCAGCGCGCCGGCGTGTCGACAGCCACGGTCTCCCGCGCCCTGCGGGACGATCCCCGGATTTCCGATGCCACCAAGCTGAGCGTCCGGGAGGCTGCGCAGCAACTGGACTATCTCCCCAAGGCCGCTGCGCGTGCCCTGGCTGGTAGTCGTACCAATGCGCTCGGTCTGGTCCTGCCCCATATCGACGGCCCCTACTATGCGGATCTGCTGGTGGGTTTCGAAACCGCGGCCAGCGCGCAGAACCTGTCGGTGATCATCACTCTGGCCAATCCCCGGCAGGACTGCCGGACGGCCGTTCGCACACTCGCAGCGCAGGTGGACGGCTTGGCCTTCATGGCGCGCAGTGCGGCCAACTCTCAGCTGATCGCGGATATTGCCCGTACCCGACCGGTGGTGACGGCCGCCCGCCCGCAGGTGCCCGGTAGCGATGCCTTCTTCGTGGAGAACGCCAGTACGGCCGACCGGCTCACCCAGCACCTGATCGACGGCGGGCGTCGGCGGCTGGCCTTCGTCGGCAATCCCGAACGTGGCAGCGATCTGGGCATGCGGCACGACGGTTTCGTCGCCGCGGTCAGTCGGGCCGACCTGGAACCCACCACCTACCCCATTTTCCCGTCGGAACAGGATGGTCGCGCCTTTGCCGAACGTTTGCTGGCCGACGGGTTCACCCACGATGCACTGGTGTGCGGCAATGACGAGCTGGCACTCGCTGTGATGCAGACCCTGCAACGTGGCGGTGTCGCGGTTCCCGCCGACGTCGCCATCACGGGCTGGGACGACACCGTGACTGCGCGGTATGTCGAACCTGGCCTCACCTCGATCTCCCAACCGGTACGCCAGTTGGGTGGGCTGGTCGTGTCTCGACTGGCCCAGCGGATTGCTGGGGACGGTCCCAGAGAAGAGGCCGTCACCCTCCCCGCAACCCTTGCCCACCGCACGTCGTGTGGGTGTTCGACCTTCCACAGCATCAAGGAGCTCCCATGACCGCAATCACTCGTCGAGGTTTCGTTGGCCTCACTGCACTGGCCATCGCTGGCGCCGCCACTGGCTGCGGACGCCAGTCCAAGACCGAGGGTGGAGCCAGCGGCTCCGCCGCCCCAGCCATCGCCGAGGGCAAGGCCACCGGTAGCCTCACCGTTTGGGCGATGGGCGCCGAAGGCGAGAAGCTGCCGGCCCTGATCAAGGACTTCACGGCCGCCAATCCCGACTGCAAGGTCACCGTCACCCCCATCCCGTGGGATTCGGCGCATGACAAGTTCACTTCCGCAATCGCCGGCGGTACCACCCCTGATCTGGCCCAGGTTGGCAGCACGTGGATGGGTGAGTTCGTCGGCCTGGGGGCGCTCGACCAGGTTCCGAGCAATATCGACAACGCGAAGTTCTTCGAGGGCGCCCAGAAGACCAATGTGGTGGACGGCGCCACCTACGGCGTGCCGTGGTACGTCGAGACCCGCTGCGTCTACTACCGGAAGGACTTGGCCACCAAGGCGGGTATCACCGAAACCCCGACGGATTGGGACGGCCTGAAGGCCCTTGCCAAGGCGTACAAGGAGAAGGCGGGCGCCAAGGTGGGCCTGAACCTGCAGCCCGGTGGCCAGGGCGCCTGGCAGACCTACGCCCCGATGATGTGGAGCAATGGCGGCAAGCTGATGAGTGAGGACGCCAAGACCTTCACCCTCGATGACCCGAAGAATGTGGAGGCCCTGACCTACTACCAGAGCTACTTCACCGAAGGGCTGGCCAACAAGGCCATCTCTTCCTCCCCGGCCGAAGCGGACTTCGCCAATGGCGTCGCTCCGATGTTCATCTCAGGCCCGTGGATGATGGCGGCCGTCGAGAAGGCCGGTGGCGGTGACTCCTTCAAGGACAAGTACGGCGTCTTCACGATGCCCAAGAAGGAGAGCTCGGCCTCCTTCGTCGGCGGCGCCAACCTGGGTGTGTTCAAGAACACCAAGAACCGCGACGCCGCCTGGAAGCTGGTGCAGTTCCTCACCGAGAAGGAAACCCAGTTGAAGTGGTACAAGTCCTCCACCGACCTGCCGTCGGTGAAGGATGCCTGGGAGGATCCCTCGCTGAAGAGTGACGAGAAGTTGAGCGTCTTCGGTGAGCAGCTCAAGACCGCCTACGCCCCGCCGTCGATCGGCACCTGGGAGCAAGTGGCCGGCAAGATGGACGCGCAGGTCGAGAAGGTCTGCAAGTCCGGTCTGGCCCCGGCCGAGGCCCTGAAGACGGCGCAGACCGAAGCCACCAGCATCGGCATCGGCTGATCTCATGTCGGCCCTGCCCGGAATCACTCCCGGAGCAGTCGGCAGCACTCCCGAGCGTTTCGGTCGCAAGACGCACCGGAACGCCCGGGAGGCACGCGCAGGGCTCCTGCTCTCGCTGCCCTTCCTGCTTCTGTTCGTCACGTTCACCGCCTGGCCGGTGATCCAGTCGCTGTTCATGAGCTTCACCGACATGCGCATTCGCGACATCCGCACCCCCTTCGCGGTGAATCTGGTGGGCTTCGCCAACTACCAGAAGGCCTTGTCCGATCCGGTTTACCAGCGGGCCGCGCTGAACACCCTGATGTTCGTGGTGATTGGCGTCCCGCTGACCATGGCGGCCGGCCTTGCTGCTGCCGTGGCCCTGGACAAGGGCGTCAAGCGCTTCCGGTCGCTCTTCCGCGTCGGCTTCTACACCCCCGTGATCACGTCGATCGTCGCGGTGGCCGTGGTCTGGAAGTTCCTGCTCTCCGATGCCGGTCTGATCAACACCATGCTCGGTTGGATCGGCATCACCGGGCCCAACTGGCTGAACAACACGCACACCTCGCTGCTCAGCCTGATCATGCTCACCACGTGGCGCAACTTCGGCACCGGCATGATCATCTTCCTGGCGGGCCTGCAGGCCGTGCCGTGGAGTCTGCACGAGGCCGCCATGCTGGACGGTGCCGGCCCGTGGAAGCGGTTCACCAACATCACCTTTCCGCAACTGCGGCCGACGCTGCTGTTCGTCCTGGTGACCACCACGATCGGCTACCTGCAGTTCTTCGAGGAGCCCTTCGTGATGACCAAGGGTGGGCCCCTGAACTCCACCATCTCCGCGTCCATGTACACCTACCAGCAGTTCGGTTACGGCAACTACGGCGTTGCGGGGGCCATGGCCTACCTCACCTTCGTGGTGGTCGCGCTGGTGACCGTCGTGCAATTCCGCCTGACCAGGGAGAAGGACTGACATGAAGGACAGTGATTTCCGTTCCCGGTGGTGGCTCTACCTGCTGCTCACGGTCGTGCTCTTCCTGGTGGCGCTGCCCTTCGTCTGGATGTTGCTGGGCAGCGTCAAGACCCAGAGTGAGTTGATGTCGGTACCGCCCAAGTGGCTGCCGCAACACCCGACGCTGGACAACTTCCGACGGCTGTTCGCCTCCCAGCCCTGGGGCCGCTTCTTCGCCAACTCGACGATCGTCGCGGTGGCCGTGACCCTCGGCAACCTGCTCTTCAGCTCAATGCTCGGCTATGCCTTGGCTCACCTGGCCTTCCCGGGCAAGAAGCTCATCTTTGGCGCCGTGATGGGCTGCCTCATGATTCCCGGTCTGGTCACCTTCATTCCGCAGTACGTGCTGATCGTGAACATGGGACTGGCCAACACCCTGCCGGCGCTGATCCTGCCCTTCCTGGTACAGCCCTTTGGCGTCTTCCTGATGCGGCAGTTCTTCCTGGGGTTGCCACGTGACCTGATCGAAGCCGGACGGATCGACGGTGTGGGCGAGCTGGGGATCTTCTTCCGGATCTTCCTGCCGCTGGCCACCCCGGCTTTCGCGACCCTGGGCATCCTCACCTTCCTGGGCTCCTGGAACAACTTCCTGTGGCCGCTGGTGGTGAGTTCGTCGGACAAGACCTACACCCTGCCCGTCGCCTTGGCACTGGTCTCCACTGGCCAGAATCAGACGGACTATGGCCTGCTGCTGGCCGGCGCGACGCTGGTCGTGATGCCGATCCTGGCCGTCTTCCTGTTCTTCCAGCGCTACTTCATCGAAGGCATCGCCAGCACTGGACTGAAGTAACCCGCAGACCCCCTCGCCGGATGGGCCCTTCATGGGGATCCATTCGGCGAGGGCCCCCACAGATGCAGTACCCCGTTGACGAAGGAGTCACCATGCAGGTATCCCGACGCAGCATCCTCGGCGGTCTGGCCGGAGCGGCCGTCGCCAGTACTCTCCCCACAGCGGCCAATGCGCAGGCCGCAGGCCCCACGTGGAAGAAGTTCCCCCCGGGCCAGCGCAAGACCCTCGTGCGCTGGGCCACCGACACCTGGCGCTCGCTGGACGCGATGAGCCACCCGGTCACAGGCCTGGTCGCGGACAACATCGACGGCGATCTGACCAGCCGATCGGGGTTCACCTCGCCCACCAACATCGGCGGTCTGCTTTGGAGCGCGATGGTCGCCCGTGACCTGGGCATCATCACCGAAGCAGACGCCTCGGCGCGGATCGCGCGCACCCTGACGTCGTTGAAGACGATGGAACGGCACGAGCCCTCAGGCATGTACTACAACTGGTACGACGAGGCCACCGGTGCCCTGCTGCACACGTGGCCGGAGAACGGCAACCACATCGACCCGTTCATCTCAAGTGTGGACATGGGCTGGCTCGGCGCCGCCCTCTGGCTCGTAGCCAATGGCGACCCGGCCAATCGGAAGGCTGCACTGGACCTCTTCGAACCGATGCGTTGGGACGTCTTCTTCGACCGGGAGTATGCAAAGCAGCCCGGAGCCACCTATGGCGGTTTCTACACCCGCAAGCCCAACCGCGACGACGTCGTGGCGAAGGAGCCGATCAACGGTGTCGGTGGTGATCCGATCTGGTACACCGCCACGCATCACTACGACACCGCCATCAGCGAAGCCAGAATGGTGACCTACCTGGGCATCATGCGAGGTCAGATTCCGGCGGCGGCCTACTTCGCCACCTGGCGGACCTTCCCGGCTGACTGGACCTGGCCGGAGATGCCCACGGTCGGCGCCAATCAGACCTACCTGGGCGTAGACGTCTACGAAGGTACCCACACCTACCGTGGCATGCACATCGTGCCCGGCTGGGGCGGCAGCATGTTCGAGGAACTGATGCCCGACCTGTTCGTTCCGGAGGCGGAATGGGGCCCCAGGAGCTGGGGGATCAACCACCCGTTGCACGTCCGCGCCCAGCGAGAGCACGGCCTGTTGGAGGCGAAGTATGGCTACTGGGGCTTCAGCCCCTGCTCCAACCCAGCGGGAGGCTACCGCGAATACGGCGTGGACGCCTTGGGATTGAACCCGGAGGGCTACTTCAGCGACCAAGAGAAGACCGACTACCGCTGGGACAACCCGCCCAAGTTCTATGGCGACGGTGTCGTCACCCCGCACGCTGGCTTCCTCGGCATGATGTACGAGCACAAGGAGGGATTCCGCAACCTGCAGCGGATTGAGTCCGAGCTCAAGTGCTATGGCAAGGGCGGCTTCTACGATGCTGCCGCCACCAGGTCCGGCCAGGTGGCGCGCCGCTACCTTTCCTTGGACCAGGCGATGGTGATGGCTGCTCTGGGCAACATCCTGCTGGATGGCGGCATGCGCAAGTGGTTCGCCACCCGCGAGGTTGCCCAGACCCTACGCCCTGTGATCGGTATGGAGACCTTTGGAGCGGGGATCGTCCGATGACAGTGGACTCGCGGGTCGACGAACTGCTGGGCCGGCTCACGTTGGAACAGAAGGTCGGGCTGATGTTCCACACCGTGATCGAGATGGGTCCTCATGGTGAACTGCTCGACGGTCCGGGCAAGATCAGCAAGAGCGCCACCCGACACGTCGTCGTGGACAAGTGCATGACGCACTTCAACATTCACCACATTCCCGACGCCACCAGCGGTGCTCGCTGGTACAACGCCCTGCAGCGGTTGGCCCGCGAGTCCCACGGCATCCCCGTCACCATTTCCACCGATCCTCGGCACGCTCATGTGCAGAATGCCGGAACGTCCTGGAGTGCTGGGTTCCTCTCCGTCTGGCCCGAACCATTGGGCCTGGCCGCGGTGCGCGATGCGGATCTGGTGCGGCGCTTCGCCGACGTGGTGCGCCGCGAGTACCGAGCGCTGGGTATCACCATGGCCCTGCATCCCACCGCGGATCTGGCCACCGAACCCCGCTGGGGGCGTCAGCGGGAGACCTTTGGTCAGGACGCTGCTCTGGTGGCGGAACTGGTTGCCGCCTACCTGGAAGGACTGGCGGGGCCAGACGGCTTCGGCGCCACGTCGGTTGCCGGGGTCACCAAGCACTTCCCCGGAGCCGGCCCCCAGAAGGACGGCGAGGACGCCCACTTCCCCTATGGCCAGGAGCAGGTCTACCCGGGCGGCCGTTTTCAGGAGCATCTGGAGCCCTTCCGACGGGCGATTGCCGCCGGGACGCCCGCGATCATGCCCTATTATGGCAAGCCCGTGGAACTGCTGATCGACGGTGAGCCCGTCGAGTGCGTCGGCTTTGGCTTCAACAAGACCGTGCTGACCAGGTTGCTGCGACAGGATCTGGGCTTTGATGGGGTCATCGTCAGCGACTGGGAACTGGTCAACGACAACCACGTCGGCGATCAGGTGCTGCCCGCCCGAGCCTGGGGCGTCGAGGAGCTGGACGCCAAGGGCCGGATGCTGAAACTGCTTGATGCTGGCTGCGACCAGTTCGGCGGCGAGGAATGCACCGAGCTGCTGCTGGAGGTGGTGCGCGATGGGAAGGTTCCCGAGAGCCGGATCGACGAATCGGCCCGGCGCCTACTGACCCTCAAGGTGCGTCTGGGACTCTTTGATGATCCCTTCGTTGACGAGACTGCGGCCGCAGCCAATACGGGCCGGCTCGAGGATGTTGCCCTGGGTAGACGCACTCAGTCCGAGTCTGTTGTGCTGCTACGCGACAAGCTGGGTCTGCCGCTGGGCCCCGGGCCCCGGGTGTACGCCGAGGGGATCGCTCCCGAGGCGTTGCGGGCCGCCGGATTCCAGGCGGTCGACCACCCCAAGGCGGCCGACCTTGCGCTGGTCCGGATCGATGCCCCCTTCGAACCCCGCGATGATCTCTTCCTGGAGAAGTGGTTCCGACAGGGCTCGCTGGATTTCCAGCCCGGACTGGCCATCCGATTGGCCCGGATCGCGTCGAACTGCCCGCTGGTGCTCGACGTGAACCTGAACCGCCCGGCCATTCTCACATCGCTGCTGGAGTGCACCTCGGCACTGACAGTCACCTTTGGCGTCAGCGACGCCGCCTGGCTCGACGCTCTGACCGGTGTGATCCCGCCTCGGGGGCGCCTGCCCTTCCAACTGCCGCGCTCCATGGATGCGGTGCGCGAATCCCGGGAGGATGTTCCCGGGGACACCGTCGACCCGCTCTTTGAGTACGGCGCTGGCATCCAGCCAGCCTGACCCATTTCTGCCAAGCCCTTCCACCAGGAGTTCAGCATGACCACCACCGTCCGCACCACCTCGTCTGGTGCCCTGCAACAGCTCGAGGTTGACGGCCTGAGCCTGCTGCTCTACGCGGCCACCGAGTTGGAGGCAGGGCCCGCCAACCTGTGGCTGAGAACACGAGGAGAGGGCTGCGCGCTGTCGGCCCGTCCGCTCACCGGCCCCGCCAGCGACGGACACAGTTTTCCTGTGGGGAACCTGACCGGCGTCGTGGGAGAGCACGACGGGCTGCAGCATCTGGCTTGGTTCGATGCCGACCACCCTGAGTTGCCCGGCTGGCGCTGGGCTGTCACCAACACCAGCAGCCAGTCGGTGACCATTGACTTGGTCTGCACTTTGGATGTCGCCCTCACGCCGTGGGAGGACCTGAGGCGCAGCGAGTACTACGTCAGCCAGTATCTGGACCTCACCCCCGTCACCCTGGGCGAATCGATGGCGCTGGCCGTGCGGCAGAACATGCCCGGCAAGACCCAGCCTTGGGTGGCCTTGGGAAGCAGTGAGCCGGTCGTGGGTTGGGCCACTGACGCCCTGCAGCTGCTGGACCAGGACCGTGGAGAGGGTTTGGATCTGACACGAGACCTGCCCAGCGCGCGACTTCAACACGAACACACCTTGGCTGCGCTGCAGACCGCACCCATCATGCTGGAGCCGGGCGAGAGACGTGAGGGTGTCTTCTGGCTTGCTCCCGTGGCTGACCATCCAGCCGCAACCGGCGCCGACGATGCCGCCCTGCTGCGCGAGCGGGTTGCGCAGCGTAAGTGGGCTCCCGTCCCGCAGGTGCAGGCGACCACGCCGGTGGTGTCCACCGTGTTCAGCCCGGTGCGGGTGGCGCCGGTGGCCGAGGAATCCACAGCCGCTGTTGGTGCGCTGGAACTTGCCGAACACGACGTCGACGGCCGGCTCCTCTCAGGCTTCACCGGCAACGAGCACGTGGTGACCGCAGCGAAGGAGAAGCGGGTGCTGCGCCCGCACGGCGCCATCATGCACTTCTCACCCGGTCCACAGGCCGACGGGAGTGCCCTGGCCTCCACCGCCTGGATGTCCGGAGTCTTCGCCTCCCAGCTGACGCTTGGGCCGGCGTCGGCGAATGAACGGCTCAGTATCCGTCGCTCCTATCTGGGTCTCACCGAGGCCGCCGGGCTTCGGCTGCTCGTGGCTCAGGAGGGAGGGGACTGGCAGCTGCTCACGACCCCCACCTTGTGGCGGGTCGCTGACCTGAGCGCCGAGTGGCGCTACGAACTGGCCGGTGAACTGGCGGGAAGCACCGTCGACGTGCGGGTCCAACTGCGCAACAACCATGGCCTACAGGTCCGGGTCGGCGTTGATGGCAAGCCACTGAACCTGATGCTGGTCTTGGCCGAGGAACACGACGGACTCGAGGTGCACCCTTCGAGCGGCCACCTGTGCGGCGATGCCTCCCTTTTCGCCGACCAGACCTCCCGTGGTCTGGCCCTGCGGACCGTAACCGTGGAAGCGGCGGAGTGCCTGGACGTCGCCCTGCAGATCCCCGCCGATGATCGTCCGGCGGACGTCGCACACAGCTGGCGCGTGCCGTCGCTGGAGGTTTCGGGGCATCCCGAGGTCAGGGCTCTTCGGCACTTCATGCAGAGTCTGGCCCATGATGCCGCAGTGCACTTCCAGGCACCTCGCGGGCTCGAGCAGTACACCGGTGGCGCTTGGGGCGTTCGTGATGTCTGCCAGGGGCCGGTGGGACTGCTGTTGGCCACCGATGAGGTCCCGGCGCTGCGCCAGACCTTAGTGCAGATCTTTGCAGGGCAGCAGGACGACGGCGGCTGGCCGCAGTGGTTTCACTTTCTGCCGGAGATGGCTGCGCCGGGTCACCGGGAGGCGCATGGTGACGTGGTCTATTGGCCGCTTCTGGCTCTGGCCGAATACCTCGCCGTCACCGGCGATGCCTCGATTCTGGAAGAGCAGACGAGGTTGGTCGGTGACGACGCGATCTTGCCGCCCGAGCCACTGCGACGGCACGTCGAGCGCGCTGTGGACAACATCTGCGCCCATCGCACACGCGACGAAAGGCTGCCCGCCTATGGGCACGGCGACTGGAATGACTCATTGCAACCAGCCCGTCCCGAACTGGCCTTGGAGATGTGTTCCACCTGGACCACCGAGCTGGAGATCCAGTCCCTGGGGCTGCTCGCAGAACAACTCGACGGGATTTGGCCGGATCTGGCCGCACGGCTGGCCGGCATCGTCGAGCAAACCCGGGCGGCCCTCGACGAGGTCCTCTTGGTGGACGACGAATTGGCCGGTTATGCCGTGATCACAGACGCCGTCGAGCACCTGGTGCACCCACGGGACGAGCGGACCGGCCTGCACCATGGGGTGCTCCAGATGATCCATGCCATCAGCGACGAGTTGCTGAGCCGCGAGCAGGCCTTCGGTCACCTACGGTTGATCGAAAAGCACCTGGCCGGACCCACCGGAAGTTACCTCTTCGATACCCCAGTGCAGTACTCCGGTGGCACCATGCAGGTCTTCAAGCGCGCCGAGGCTGCCACGTTCTGGGGCCGGGAGATTGGCCTGATGTACACCCACGCGCACGTGCGCCATGTCGAGGCGCTGACCCATCTGGGCTTGGCGGATCAGGCTTGGGCGGAGCTGCTCAAGGTGGTGCCGATCGGGCTGTCTGAGCGAGTGCCCGGTGCGGCGCCTCGCCAGGCCAACTGCTACTACTCGTCATCCGATGCCTGGTTCACGGATCGCTACGACGCCAGCGACCGCGCCCAGGAACTCTTCGACCCCCGGACATGCTTCGAGGGAGGTTGGCGGGTCTACTCGTCGGGCCCCGGGCTGGTTCTTCGGCTGGTGACGGAGAAGATCCTCGGCGTCCGGCGCAGGGCCGCAGGCCTGGAGATCGATCCGGTGCTGCCCGCGGTGCTCGATGGTTTGCGGGCCACCGTCCATGTCGACGGGCGCGAACTGCGCCTGACCTATCACGTGGCGGGTGACGGCCATGGTGTTACGAAGCTGTGGGTGAACGGTGCTCCAGCTCACGTGGAAGCGCTTGGATCCCGTTACCGGCGGCCGGGCGTACGAATGATCACCCCACTGGATTCCCTAACGGATGGTCCCGTGGATCTGGATGTCTGGGTGGGGCAGGAATGAACGCCTTCATGTGATGGGAGGTCACGACGACCGAGCGGGGACACTGGAAGCTCAGGAGCCGCAGCCAGACCGTGCCTCCGCTGACCAGCTGGGCATCCGGCAGGGCGCGGGTGGTCTCGTGCAGGATCACAGCAGCCTCCATCTCCGCTAGGGCAGCGCCCAGGCAACGATGAATGCCGTAGCCGAAGGCCAGTGACGGGTCCGCTTGGTCGGGCGCCGCATGTCCACCGGACAACTGCACCAGCACCTCCTCGCCAGCCGTGATCGGCCTGCCGGCCAGTTCGCCGTCCCGGGTGGCGATCCGGCGCCAAGTGGGCACCGACGACATCTCGGACAACACCTCGTGCACCAGCGAGGCGGTGGCTTGCTCGCCACGGTCTTCATCGCCGCAGGCTGTCCACCGCTCGCGGTCCGACGCCGCGTGGTGCAGGCAGGTGGCGATCAGCATCCTGGTGGTTTCCTGCCCGGCGATCACCAGGAAGTAGCCCAGCGAGATGATCCGTTCCTCGTCGACGCCTTCGGCAGCCAACCGTCCGAACAGATTTCGGGTGCCAGCGCTGTCCCGGACGGTCTGACGCAACCAAGGGTGGAATTCGGCGGCGGAATGGGCCAGCTGCAGCTGGCGATCGTCGTCCGGCCAACCCCAGAACAGTTCGAGGGAATCAGCACTCCAGCGCGCCAGATCCTCGTGTGGTGGATTGGGAACGCCAGTCAGTTCGGCCGCAATCCGAGCGGGCGCATGTGCTGCCACGGTGCTGGCCAGATCGACGCCTCCCTCCAGCCCTGTTCCCAGCTCGGTGAGTTGCTCGCGAACCAGGCGTTGCACCAGTTCCCGCTGCGCCTTCACCCGGGCCGGGGAGAAGAAGGGCGTCACCACTCGACGCACGTCGCGGTGCTGCGCCCCATTGGCCGAAGCCAGAACCGGGGGCAGTTTGAATCCCGAGCGAACGAGTACCCGCGCCGCCTCCCGGGTGAAGGGGCGCAGGGCCCGCAGGGCATTGTCGGCGGCGAAGAGATCGGGATTGCCCAGGACCTCACGGACGTCGTCGGGATCGGACACCAGCGCAAGCTCACGGTGGTCGCTCGGGCGGCCATCGGCATGGTTGAAGGGGCAGCGCGTGGGTTCGCCCCAGGCCGCCTCCACCACGTCGGCGATCTGGGTCAGCGCCAGCACGAGTCGTTCTGGATTCGTGTCGGCGTGCGCCGTCAGGCGTAGGCGGGCAATCCGGTCCGGCACGCTGGGCGGCCGGAAGCACCCCACCAGGATCCCCCGGTCGCGCAACTCTTGGCTCGCCGCCAGAGCGCTCGCCGAACTGGGCATCCGCAACGAGATCACCGACCCAGCCCCCATTTCGAGGTGACGGGCAGTGCCGGGACGGCCTCGAAGCTGGTCCACGATCAGCGCCCGGTTGCTGGCCAAGCACTCGGGCAGGTTGGTCGTGCGAGCCAATCGGCAGGCCTCCGCGGCGCCGGCGGCGACCGCGGGTGCCAGGGCGGTGTCAAAGATGAAGGCTCGGGCCAGATTCACCATGTGCGCTCGCCACAGGTCGGCATGGTCGCCGCCCAGCAGGATGACTCCGCCCTGCGCGCCCAGCGCCTTGGACAAGGTGGCGGTGACCACGACGGGTGGTGCCTCGGCGTCATGATCGAAAAGGCCGTCGCGCCGGGCCCAGCTGCCCTCGCTGAGAGTGCCGATGGTGTGCGCTTCGTCCACCACCAGTGCCGCCCCAAACTTGCGGCAGAGCGCCGCCACCTCCACCAAGGGAGCCGCATCGCCCAGCACGGAGTAGACCGACTCCACCACGACGGTGGTCCGCCTCCCGCCGTCGTCCTGCAGGAGGTGGCTCAGCTCGGTGAGGTCGTTGTGCCGGAAGGTGAGCGCCTCTGCGTGGGCCAGCCGGGCACCATCGTGCAGGCTGGCGTGCGCCTGCTCATCCAGTAGCAAACGGCTCCTCGGCCCGGCGAGCGCGCCGAGCGCCCCGAGATTGGCGGTATATCCCGAGGAGAAGACCAATGCAGCGCTGGCACCGGTCAGGGCGCACAGTTCACCTTCCAGTTCCGCGTGCGCGGGATGGCTTCCGGTGACGACGCGTGAGGCGCCGGCTCCCAAGGGTCCGCCCTGCAGATGTCGTGCTGCACAGGAGCGGACCTTCGGGTGGTGGCTGAGCCCCAGGTAGTCATTGGAGGCCAGATCGACGGCATCGGGATCCACGGCTTGGGTGAGCCGCTGAATTCCTGTGTGTGCAGCCCTTTCGGAGCGTTGCGTCGCCCACTGGACCCAGCCATTCATGCGCCACCCCGTCGTGTTTGCAGTCTATGGAGTCACGTTAACACCCAAACTTGAACGGTGTTCAAGGAGTGGGTGGGTCGACGGTCTGGATCGCCGCGTCGGTCCGGCGTCGGTCGGTTGCCCCCTGATCCCATTTGGTTTTAGGTTAGGCAAGCCTTATCTAAACCTAGGGGATTTCTTGCTCGGGAACTTTCTGATCGGCCTGCGCGAGGGCCTGGAGGCCTCGCTGGTGGTCAGCATCCTGGTCGCCTACCTGGTCAAGACCAACCGGTGCGCCCTGCTCTCCCGGGTCTGGGCCGGCGTCGCAATCGCCATTGTGGTCTCGCTCGTCTTCGGCGCCGTGCTCACCTTCGGCCCCAAGGGGCTCACCTTCGAGGCTCAGGAGCTGATCGGCGGCAGCCTGTCCATCGTCGCCGTCGGGATGGTCACCTGGATGATCCTGTGGATGGCCACGGCGGGCAGTACCTTGGCGCGCGGGCTGCGCAGCCAGGTGGACGCCGCGGGGGAGTCCTGGTGGGCGCTGCCGCTGGTCGGAACCCTGTCCGTCGGCCGCGAGGGTCTGAAGACCGCCCTGTTCATCTGGGCCGCCACCCGCGCCGCGTCGCGCGACGGCCAGTCCACCATCGAACCGCTGATCGGCGCCCTGCTCGGGCTCGCCGTGGCGGTGGTGATCGGCTGGCTGATCTACCGCGGCACCGTCAAGGTCAACCTCTCCAAGTTCTTTGCCTGGACCGGCGGCTTCCTGGTCATCATCGCCGCCGGCGTCCTGGCCTATGGCATCCATGACCTGCAGGAGGCCCGCTTCCTGCCCGGGCTCAACACCCTGGCCTATGACCTCAGCGGCACCATCCCGCCCGGCAGCATCATCGAAACCCTGCTCAAGGGTGTGTTCAACTTCTCGCCCGCCGCAACCGTGCTGGAGGCCATCGCCTGGTGGGTCTACCTGCTGATCATGTCGCCGCTGTTCATCCAGCGCCTGCGACGCGCGCACACCCCAACCACAGACACCCCCACAACCGAATCGGCGGCGTCGACGCCCCAGACCATTGGAGGCCGTGCATGATCCGCAAGACCACCGCGCTGCTGGCCATCGGCGCCTTCGCCCTGGCCGGCTGCACCGACAACAACGCGGCTGCCCCCAGCGACGAGCGGCACCTCAGCGTGAAGGCCGGTGACAGCTCCTGCGAGGTGGCCTCCGCCAAGGCCCCGTCGGGCACCGTCACCTTCAGCGTCACCAACAACGGCAGTAAGGTCAACGAGTTCTACGTGCTGGGCTCCGACGGTCTGCGGATCGTTGGCGAGGTGGAGAACATCGGCCCCGGCCTGTCGCGTGACCTGGTGCTGAGCATCCCCGCCGGCGACTACTTCACCGCCTGCAAGCCCGGCATGGTCGGCGAGGGCATCCGTGCGCCCTTCGTCGTCACCGATTCCGGCGAGCAGGTGGGCCCCACCGGCGACGACAAGCAGTTCGTCGAGCAGGCCAGCACGGCCTACGCCAGCTATGTGAAGGACCAGACCGACCAACTGCTGACCAAGACCGAGAAGTTCGTGGCCACGGTCAAGGCCGGCAAGGACGACGAGGCCCGCGCCCTCTACCCCGACGCCCGGGTGCACTGGGAGCGGGTCGAGACCGTCGCGGAGAGCTTCGGCGACCTTGATCCCCGGATGGATGCTCGGGAGGCCGATCTGGAGAAGGGCCAGACCTTCACCGGCTGGCACCGGCTGGCACCGGCTGGAGAAGGACCTGTGGCCCGCTCGCGCCCGGGGCTACAAGGCCATGAGTGCCGCGGAGCGCGGCAAGATCGCCGACACCCTGCTGGCCGACACCAAGACGCTGCACCAGCGCACCCGCAAGCTCACCTTCACCGCCGACGACATCAGCAATGGCGCCAAGGGCCTGCTGGACGAGGTGGCCAGCGGCAAGGTGACCGGCGAGGAGGAGTACTGGAGCCGCACCGACCTGTGGGACTTCCAGGCCAACATCGATGGCGCCCGCGTCGCCTGGGAGGGCCTGCGTCCTCTGCTCAAGAAGAAGAATGCCGCCCTGGACGGCCAGATCGAGAAGGAATTCGCCAACCTGCAGAAGCTGTTAGATGCGCAGAAGCAGGGCAACGGCTTTGTCAGCTACGACAAGCTCACCAAGGAGCAGGTCAAGGAACTCTCCGACTCGGTAAACGCCCTGTCCGAACCGCTCAGCAAGATGACCGCGGCGGTGCTGGCGTGAGTGATTCCGGACTGTCCCGTCGCGGCCTGCTGGGCGCGACGGGCGCCGGGGCCGTCGCCGCCGGCGGCCTCTCCGCCGCGGCCATTCTCACCCCCCGCGCACTCGACCGGAGATTCGGTGCCCGTCCAGGAGAATCCCGCCGAGCGTCGCTACCCCTTCCGCGGCGCTCACCAGGCGGGGATCACCACCGCGGCACAGGATCGGATGCACTTCGCGGCCTTCGACCTGGATCCCCGCGCCACCAGGGAAGACCTGATCGCGCTGCTGACCGACTGGACCAATGCCGCCGAGCGGATGGCCGAGGGGCTGGGTGCCGGCAGCCTCGGCCCGCTCTCCGGCCCCTACGATGCGCTGCCGGACGACACCGGTGAGGTGATCGGCCTGCCGCCGGCCGGGCTGACCATCACCTTCGGCTTCGGCCCGACCCTCTTCAGGGCTGCCGACGGCGGCGGTAAGGACCGCTTCGGGCTGGCGTCGCGACGGCCAGCGGCGCTGACCCGGCTGCCGCACTTCCCCGGCGACGACCTGCGCCCGCAGCTCAGCGACGGCGACCTGTGCGTCCAGGCCTGCTCCGACGATCCGCAGGTGGCGGTGCACGCGGTGCGCAATCTCACCCGGATCGCGATGGGCCGGGCTCGGTTGCGCTGGTCCCAGCTGGGTTTCGGGCGCACGTCGTCCACCAGTGACGCGGAGAGCACCCCGCGCAACCTGTTCGGCTTCAAGGACGGGACGATGGGGCTGCGCGCGGAGGAGACCGGGGCGATCGACCAGCACGTCTGGGTGCCCACCGGTGCCGACGCGAAGGCGCCGTGGCTGGAGGGCGGCAGCTACCTGGTGGCCCGCAAGATCGCGATGCGGATCGAGACCTGGGACCGCGCCAGCCTGTGGGAACAGGAGGACATCGTCGGGCGAACCAAGGCCGAGGGTGCTCCCCTGAGCGGCGGCACCGAGTTCAGCCAGCCGGACTTCTCGCTCAAGGGACGCGAGGGCAATCCGCTGGTCTCGCTGCAGAGCCACGTCGGGGTCGCCCACCCCACCCAGAACAAGGGGGTGCGGCTGCTGCGTCGCGGTTACAACTATGTCGACGGCAATGACGAGTTCGGCCGGCTGGCGGCGGGGCTCTTCTTCATCGCCTTCGTCACCGATCCGCGCACCCACTACATCCCGATGCAGACCAAGATGTCCAAGTCCGACCTGATGCAGGAATACCTGCAGCACGTCGGCTCCGGGCTCTTCGCGGTGCCCCCAGGCGCCGGGGACGGCGAGTACGTGGGGCAGCGGTTGTTGGAATCCTAGGCCGGCGATGTCCGCAGGGCGCGGTCCACCGTACGATCCTGTCATCGCGTGCCATTCCTCGGCAGTGAAGGACGGAGGCGAGGGCATGATCACCGACGAGCTGAGGGCCAAGGATGGATTCACGGCCGTAGAGCGGGTCGTGGCCGGGACACTGCTGGAGCACCAGGAGGGAATCCGTGCGCTCTCGGCGCGAGCAATCGCGAAAGAGGCGCACACCGCTCCCTCCTCCGTGGTCCGCTTCTGTCAACGTCTGGGGTTCGTTGGCTATCCAGAGTTTCGGGAGGCATGGCTCGATGAACTGCGTTATCTGCGCAGCGCCTTCACTGACATCGACGTGAACCATCCCTTCTCACCGGGCGATGACACCCATACGGTGGCGGGGGGCGTCTCTGCCGTGTATGTGGAGACGATCCACGACACCATGGGACTGCTGGAGGGCGCGGAGCTGCGCCGGGTGGCCAAGGCCATCGATGATGCGGAGCATGTGGTCGTCTTCTCCTCGGGAGTGCAAGCGGCGCTGGCCACCACTTTCATGGACAAGATGCTCCGTCTTGGTCGGGTTGTCACGGTGCAGTCACAAGGCGACCAGGCGTATTACCAAGCGCGTGCGATGAGGAAAGGGGATGTGCTGTTCGTCATCTCCTATTCGGGCGAGACTGTCCAGGGTCTACGTTGCGCTGCCGCTGCACGCAGGCAAGGAGCGCACGTAGTCGCCATCACTTCATTCGGCCACAATCGACTGATCGAGCTGGCCACTGCGGTGCTGAGGGTCTCAACCCGTGAACGGCTGGTGGAGAAGGTGGGCGATTACGCCATGAATGTCTCCACGCTCCTTCTGCTGGACCTGGTGTACTCCGAGGTCTTTCAGCTGGCCCATGAAGATAACCTGCGTCGGCGTACCGTCTTGGGGCACGACTATGAAAGACGCAGGTACTCTTCCAATCCCATCCTTCAGGATCAGCTGGATGACGTGAGGGCCTCCAGCCCGGGCCGCTGAGCGGTCGAGGGTGGAAACACTGTTGCACGTTGCGGTGCTTCCAGTTTGAACTCTCCCGGAACGTTGTTCGGGAAGCTGTCCGCCTGCTTCACACCAGTTGGTGACTGGTCAAGGATCGATCCATATCCCATCGGATCAAGGAGGACAGCATGGGGAACAAGGACCTTGCGGCCAGCATCGTCGAGAAGGTCGGTGGGCCGTCGAATGTGGTCTCGGTGGGTCACTGCGCCACTCGGTTGAGATTCCAGCTGGCCGACGCGACCCTCGCAGACACCACCGCGCTGCTTGCGGTCAAGGGCGTCGTCGACGTCGTGGAAAAGGGCGGCCAGTACCAGATCGTGATCGGGCCCGGTGTCCAGGCCCTCCATCGGGAGGTCTCCGACGCGGTCGGAGCCGGTGCCCCCTCCGGCGATCAGGTGGAAGATCCCGAACAGGGCATCGTCGGGCGCGTGCTCGGGATCATTGCCGGGGCCTTCTTCCCCATCGTCCCGGCCATCGTGGGCGGCGGCATGCTGAAAGCGGTTGCCGCCATCCTGCTGGCGACCATGGTGCTGACGCCGCAGTCGCCAACCTACGTCTTCCTCAACTTCATGGGCGACGCTGCCTTCTACTTCCTCCCGGTCCTCTTGGGAGTGTCGGCGGCCCAGAAGTTCAAGGTGAACCCCTATGTGGCGGGGGCACTAGGGGCGATGCTGATCCACCCGGCCTTCTCCCAGATGGTCACGGCAGCCAGGACAGGCGGACCAACAATCGAGGTGTTCGGACTTCCCGTTCAGCCCGTCAACTACGCCTCATCCGTGATTCCCATCTTCTTGATGGTCTGGCTGCAGAGCTACGTGGAACCCTTGGCCAACAAGATCATGCCGAAAGCCGTGCACATGGTGAGCACACCGTTGCTCACATCTTTCGTCGTTGGTCTGGTGGGTTTTCTTGGCCTGGCGCCGCTGGGCAACTGGATCGGCATGGCCCTGGGCTCGGGAGTCACCTCCCTCAGTCAGACAGCCCCTTGGCTGGTGCCCGGATTGATGGGCGCCTTCACACCACTGCTGGTCATGACCGGAATGCACTACGGCATCATTCCCGTCGGCATCAATCTGCTTGCCACGACGGGAAAGGACCCGGTGGTTGGCCCCGGCATGCTCGTCTCCAATGTTGCCCAAGGTGGGGCTGCCCTGGCAGTTGCCCTTCGCGCCAAGAATGTCAATACCAAGTCCTTGGCCGGATCCTCGGGCTTCACGGCCGTGCTCGGGATCACCGAGCCGGCACTCTATGGCGTCAACCTCCGCTTCAAGCGCCCGCTGATCGCAGCCATGATTGGTGGAGGGATTGGCGGTTTGTTGATCGGTTTCATGGGAGTCGGGCGCTTTGCCCAGGTGGCTCCCGGGCTGCTGGCACTTCCCAGCTACATCGATCCCAAGAATCCCGCCAACCTGTCCGTGCTCATCTGGGCGGTGGTGGGGGTGGCCGTGGCTTTCGCCTCCGCCTTTGCCATCACCCTGGTCTGGGGAATCGACGAGTCCGCGGACGCTGCCAAGGCTTCCGTCCCGGGCCCTGCGGAAGACAGTTCGGCCTTGCCAGCTGTTGCTGGTCCCATGGATACGGAGATCCAGTCGCCCTTGGCAGGCGAGGTGCTGCCATTGGAGAGCGTCAAGGACGCTGTCTTTGCGCGGGGGGCCCTAGGCCCGGGGGTCGCGGTTGTCCCCTCCGAGGGGCGTCTCGTAGCACCCGCGGACGGGGCTGTGACCGTCATGTTCCCCACCGGGCACGCGGTGGGTCTCGCCACCGACGCCGGGGCCGAACTGCTCATGCATGTGGGGTTGGACACAGTGCAACTCCAGGGGGAGCACTTCACCACGCATGTCGCCAAGGGAGATCGCGTCACCCGGGGAGACCTGCTGGTGGAGTTCGACGTCGAGGCTATTGCTGCAGCGGGATATGACCTGACCACTCCCGTCGTTATCACCAACAGCAAGAGCTTCGGTGCGGTCCGGCCGGTCGCCAATGGCCGCGTCCGCGTGGGCGACACCATTCTCACCCTGACCGTCTGAAATCGCGGAACCAGAGGATTAATCAACCATGACATTTCCCAGCGACTTCCTGTGGGGCGGCGCCACCGCCGCCAATCAGTTCGAAGGTGCCTACGATGCGGATGGCAAGGGGTTGTCCACCGCCGACGTGATGGATCTTGGGCCACGCGGCGTCCGAAAGCGCCAGATCACCAAGGGCGTCGAGCCAGGCCGCTTCTACCCTTCGCATACTGCATCGGACCACTACCACCGCTACGTGGAGGACATCGACTTGATGGCCGAGATGGGCTTCACGGTCTATCGCCTGTCCATCGCCTGGACCCGGATCTTCCCCAATGGGGACGACGAGAAGCCCAATGAGGCGGGTCTGGCCTTCTACGATCGCATCTTTGACGAGCTGGAGAAGCACGGCATCGAGCCACTCGTAACCCTGTCCCACTTCGAAACGCCGCTGGGGCTGCAGAAGTACGGCTCATGGGAGGGGCAGGAGGTGGTGGACCATTACGTCCGCTACGCAACCACCGTGCTGGAGCGGTACAAGGGGCGGGTGTGCCGCTGGTTGACCTTCAACGAGATCAATTGCATGTCCACCCAGCCTTGGGTTTCCGCGGGAATCGATTCCGACGACGAGGGGGTGCGCATGCGGGCCGTCTACCATCAGTTCCTGGCCTCGGCGCTGGTGGTGCAGCGTGCGCACGAGATCGACCCGGAAAACAAGGTCGGGATGATGTACTGCGGCCATTTTGCCTACCCGGCATCGCCCGACCCCTCGGACATGATTGGCACGATGCGGTTCATGCAGCAGATGCTGTTCTACGCCGACGTGATGTGCCATGGCTACTACCCGCCGCAGAAGTTGAAGGAATTGGAGCGTCTGGGAATTCAGCTCCCTGTGCAGGAGGGAGATCTGGAGACCCTCAGGCGGGGGACGGTTGACTTCCTCACCTACAGCTACTACATGACTCACGTCACGGGTCAGAAGACCCAGGGCATCTTCAAGGGGCTCAATGGCATTGAGACCGGGTATCGCAACGAACATGTGGAACGCTCGGAATGGGGTTGGGGAATCGATCCCCAGGGGCTGCGCTACTCATTGAATCTCATGTGGGACCGCTATCAGCTACCGATGATGATCGTCGAGAATGGCCTCGGTGCGCTCGATGTGGTTGACCCGGACGGCAGCATCCACGATCCCTATCGGATCGACTACCTGAAATCTCACTTGCGTGAACTGCACAAGGCGATTGAGCTCGATGGACTGCCAGTGATCGGATACACAGCATGGGGTCCGATTGACCTGGTGGCGGCCTCCACCGGGGAGATGTCGAAGCGCTACGGCTTCGTGCACGTCGACGTGGACGACCATGGCCGGGGGAGTTTCAACCGGCGTCGCAAAGACTCCTTCTACTGGTATCAGCAGGTGATCGCCACCAATGGGGCTTCGCTGGAGGAAGATGATGAGAAAGCCTGAGGATCGGGTTCGGGTGGTCGTGATCGATTCCCAATACTGCGCCATGGGGCGGTGGATCTCGGTGATCGTCGGTCAACAGGCGGGGATGCACCTGATCGAGGGACCAGAGCTGTGTGCCCTGTCCGGGCAGGGCTGGCTGACCCCCGAAGTGCTCGCAGAAGTCGACGCCACCGCGGCTGACTCGAGCCCCGAAGAACTGCGCGGTGACGGGCTATTCCTGCGGGTCAGCGCCGCCGTGTCCGACGCGGTCCGGGTGGCTGCCACGGAGGGTGACTGCCTGATCCATGAGCGTGCTGGCGCCCACCTCTTAGCGGAACGCGATGATGTCTTCTCGACGATGGTGCGCTGCAGCGATCCGAGTGCCCGGATCCCACGCGCGCGCCTCGATCCGCACTTTCCGGAGTTGCTCGAAGCCAGCGAGCAGGCCGTACGGGAAAGAATTTCCCGGGAGGACCGCAGCCGGGCGAATTACCACGACGCGATCTCGTCGACGCCGTGGGGAGGTGTAGACGGCTATGACCTGGTGTTGGATTCCGGGAGGATTTCCCGGGAGAAGTCTGCTGAGATTCTGACGGCGGCCATCAGCCCCACGGGGATCGACGAGGTGCAGGCCCAAGAACTGGTTTCACGGTATGTCGGGGTAGGGGCGCGGTGAATCATCGATTCCCAAGCTCTGTGTATTTGGTTGGAGAGGAACCCGATGCCCGCTTCACCCTCGCCAATGAACGGACCTTTCTGGCTTGGATCACCTTTGGGCTCGGCATGATCTCGCTCGGGGTGGCGCTTGAATCCTTCGCGCTGGCGCTTGAACCACACTGTCGGATTGCAGCCTCAGTCCTTCTGATTGTCGTGGGGGCGTTCATTCCGGTCCAGGCGTGGGCGGGATGGAAGCGGGTCGAGAGGGCTCTTCGTTTGGGGATGCCACTTCCGTCCATGGTGCACGGTTTGGTAATCGCGGGGTGTGTGGTCATGGCGGGTGTCCTGGTGGGCATTGGTGTGGTTCTGCAGTGACCAGACCTGCCCGAGGATTCACGGTGCCGTGGGACCGGGGTCTACAGCCTGAGCGCACGGCACTCGCCTGGGACAGGTGCGCTCTGTCGTTGTTGGCGTGCTCCCTTGTCATCTTGGGCGTCGATAAGCGACCAGTGGATCCGACTCAAGCAGGGCCGACCGCCGGTGTGGTGCTCTACGGCTTGTGGCTGATCGCTCGAGGGCGACGGCGCTATCAGGACACGAGTCTGGCGCTGATCGATCAGCGCCAGACTCGACTGCCTGATGGTTCGCGGATCTTCGTCACGTCGGTCGCGGCGGCCATCCTTGGTCTCGTGGCGATCGCCACATGATGTGGTGCTTGGCTCAGCGGTGCTGCTGGGCCATCCACTGCCAGATGTGCTGGCCCTTGGCATTGGCCGGGTCATTGCGGGCAACGTAGACCCAAGAGAAGTGGCCAGGGAAAGTGTGTCCATTCCAAGCCACATCGGGGTAGCTCGTCAGCGTCGAGTTGCCCAGCACCTGGTGGGTGTACAGGCCATTGGGCTTGTACGGCAGGGTCTGGTCGTTGGTCGCCTGAACGATCCAGGTCGGTGTCTTGCGCATCTTGCGGATGTCCGCATCGCTGACCATCACCTTGTCCTGGTAGACCCGGGCCGGGCAGATGGTGACGTTGGCGGCGAACAGCTTGGGGTAGTCCGCCACCATCCGCATGGTCATGTAGCCGCCGTTCGAGGGGCCCGCCACGTAGATCCGGCGACGATCCACGTCGTACTGCTCGGCCAGCTCGTCGATCATGGCCTTCACTCGGGGTGCGTAGCCCATGGTCGGGTTGTCCAGCCAGCGAGTGTCCGCCTGCGGAGCCGCCACGTAGGCGCCCTTGAAGACCTTCTGCGCCTTGGCGGTGCTGAGGGCTAGGGCGCCCCGGTTGGCGATCAGCGGGAGGTCATTGTTGTAGGCCTTGGCCCAGCCACCTTCGCCACCGCCATGCAACCAGACAATGAGTGGGCGGGGGTTCTTGGGTCGGGCCTGGTGCGGGGTGAACAGGCGATACTTGAGGCCGTCATCCGTCGCTCCGTGGGAGAACGCGTCCACTTCCTTGTCCACCAACTTGCCCTGCTTGATCTGGCTGAGCTTCAGTTGGCGGCCGTTGCGTAGCTTGATTGGCAAGCGCTGGGTGATCGAGTAGTTGAGGTCCAGCATGATGTTGCGGCTCTGCTCCTGGGACCAGCCGAAGGTGAAGGCCGCCGGGGCGTCCTCGCCGCGGACCATCTTGATCACGATGTCCCCGTCGCGATCCAGCGAGACGCTCGTGATGGTCCGGTCACGGTCGTAGGTTCCCATTACCTGGCTCGGGGACAGCGATGCATACGGGTTCCGGCCGGTTGCGTGCACCCGAAATGTGTTCACTCCGAGGCTGCGGGGGTTGATCCGGTAGCGGGTGGTCTCCAGCGTGACCGAGACCACCTGTTGACCGCCGTCGATCACCTGTGCATCCAGGGTGAACTCGGTGCTGGCGGCGGCCTGCGCTGGGGTTGTCAGGGCAGGGGTCAGGGCCAGGGCGGACACCATGGCCAGACTCAAACTGCGCAACTTCTTCATTGAAGCTCCAAGGGGTGCCAGCCGTCATGTTGACGGCACTGGTTGTTGTGGTGACACCGACCGTAGGTCGGCTCTGACCGATCGGTCAACAGGATGTGGATAATCTCGCTTCTTCAGACATGCAAGGAAAAGCGCCTCGCTGGAGTGGGGCATTTGATCAACTGCCGACATCGGGATGTGGGTGTGATGGCCGGGGGTGTCGGTCTGCTCATAGGCTGATGGCATGACCCAGATCGCGAGCACCACCTGCGCCGCTGACGGCACCATCACCACCTTCACGCTCGACGGCGAGACCCTCGCGCCGCTGGCCACCAGCCAGATCGGCAAGGGGGTCTCCGCCATGGCCATCGACGCCAGTGAGCGCCGCGCCCATGTCTCGCTGAAGGAGCCCACTGGGGTGGCCACGCTGAGCCTTGACCCGGCCAGTGGCGAATGGGCCCAGACCGCGCAGCGGCCCCTGGAAACCCACCCCAGCTACCTGCGGGTCACCGCCGACGGGCGCTACCTGCTGGGTGCCGACTACGGCGCGGGCGCCGGCATGGTCTGGCCGCTCACCGACGGCGTCCTGGGCGAGCCCACCGCCGCGATCGAGCACCAGCGGCTGCACAGCGTGCTGGAGATTGACGGCTACTGCTACTTCGTCAGCTTGGGTGAGGATCTGGTTGCCTGCTACCGGCTCACCGACGACGGCCGGCTGGATCCCCTGTCAACCCCGACGGTTGCCGCCCCCGCGGGCAGCGGCCCGCGGCACGTGATCGCCTCCGGGAATGGCCGCAATCTCTACGTGGTCACGGAATTCACCGGGGAGGTGTTGCGCTACGCCCGCGATCCGCACACCGGCGTCCTGGCGCTGCAGCAACGCGTCGTCGCGCATGCCACCGACCGCGGGCTCAAGCCCAGCGTGATCGACGAGGACCCGATCCAGAACCACTATGTCTGGGGTGCCGACCTGCACCTGGCTGGCCCGGAAGGACGCTGGCTGGTGGTCAGCGAACGCACCGAATCGACCCTGGCCGTGCTGCCGGTGGCCGACAACGGCACCCTGGCCGAGCCGGTCTGCCTGATCGAGGCAGAGCAGCAGCCCCGCGGCTTCTGCGTCACCCCGGACGGGAACCACGTGCTCTGCCCCGGCGAGAAGTCGGATCAGGTGAGTCTGTTCCGGCTGGAGGATGACGGTCAGCTGGTGCGCGTCGCCCAGGCGCCCAACGGGAAGGGCGCCAACTGGGCGAGGGTGGTCAGCGACTGAGCCTCAGAAGCTCTCGGCAAACGGATCGGCGTCGTCCTCGACGGTCGCGACCGGCGGGGCGTCGTGCGCGCGTCGCGACGCCAGCCGGTGCGGCACTCGATCGCGCTTGAAGGTGACGCTGTTGTAGCCGTGCGGCTTCGGCTCGCCGTCGTCGCCCAGGGAGACCATCACGATCTTGTCGATCTTGATGATCACCTCGCCGGTGAAGACATTGCGCACGACGGCCTTCAGCGTGAGGCTGGTGCGGCCCCAGTTCACGACGGCCAGGCCCATCTCGATGATGTCGCCCTGGCGCGCGGAGGAGACGAAGTTGATCTCGCTCATGTACTTCGTGACGGTGCGCTCGTTGCCCAGCTGGATGATCGCGTAGATCGCGGCCTCTTCGTCGATCCAGCGCAGCAGGCTGCCGCCGAACAGGCTCTGGTTGGCGTTGAGGTCTTCGGGCTTGACCCACTTGCGGGAATGGAAGTTCATCGGGTTCGGCACAGCACAGATGTTAGCCCCCTCGGTGGCTGGCAGTGAATTCTTCGACAGAAGTCGATCTTTTCAAAAGGTTTTGCATTCTCATGCCGGCCGACTTGGGTATGGGATGAAAATCTTGTTGAACTGGGGGCGGGATGGCAGGCGTGACGGCACCGCCATTTGGTAACGTCCCCGGGTCACCCGCGTGACAACCCATCACTTCGAGAAGGACATCCCATGGGCGAAAGCCAGACCCAGACGCCGCCCGGCGGGGCGCAGGACCACCAGCTGCATCGCGGTCTGCGCGCCCGGCACCTGAACATGATCGCGATCGGCGGCGCCATCGGTACCGGCCTGTTCGTCGCCTCCGGCCAGACCATCAACGCCGCCGGCCCGGGCGGCGCCCTGCTGGCCTATGCCGCGATCGGTTTCATGGTCTACCTGCTGATGCAGTCGCTGGGCGAAATGTCCACCTGGCTGCCGGTGGCGGGCTCCTTCGAGGCCTACGGCACCCGCTATGTGAGCCCTTCCTTCGGCTTCGCCACCGGCTGGAACTACTGGTTCAACTGGGCCATCACGGTTGCCGCGGAGCTGGTGGCGGCCTCGCTGGTGATGAAGTACTGGCTGCCCGACGTCCCGGCCTGGATCTGGTCGGCCATCTTCTTGAGCATCCTCTTCCTGCTGAATGCCGCCAGCGTCGGCACCTTCGGCGAGAGCGAGTTCTGGTTCGCGTCCATCAAGGTGGTCACCGTGATCGTCTTCCTGGTCATCGGCCTGGCGATGATCCTGGGCATCATGGGCGGCCAGACCCCCGGCTTCAGCAACTGGAGCAGGGGCGAGGCCCCCTTCGTCGGCGGCTGGCAGGGCATGCTGGGCATCTTCATGATCGCCGGCTTCTCCTTCCAGGGAACGGAGATGATCGGCGTCGCCGCCGGGGAGGCCGAGCACCCCGAAAAGTCCATCCCGCGCGCCATCAAGGCCGTCTTCTACCGGATCATGCTCTTCTACATTGGCGCGATCGCCGTGGTCGGCTTCCTGATCAGCTACACCGACGAGCGGCTGCTCAGCGCCGACATCGACAACATTGCCGTCAGCCCCTTCACCCTGATCTTCGAGCGGGCCGGCATCGCCGGGGCGGCATCGCTGATGAACGCGGTGATCCTCACCTCCATCCTGTCCGCGGGCAATTCCGGCATGTACGTCTCCACCCGGATGCTCTACGGCATGGCCCGCTCCGGCAAGGCCCCCAAGCTCTTCGGCCGCACCACCCGACGTGGTGTGCCGCTGGCAGCGCTACTGGCCACCACCGTGATCGGCGCCTTCTGCTTCATCGCCAGCCTGATCGGCGACGGCGGCGCCTACCTGTGGCTGGTCAACGCCTCCGGCCTGGCCGGGTTCATCACCTGGATGGGCGTGGCCTGGTGCCACTACCGATTCCGTCGCGCCTTCGTCGCCCAGGGCCGTTCGCTCGACGAGTTGCCCTTCCGCGCACGCTGGTTCCCGCTCGGGCCGCTGGTGGCGCTGTCGATGTGTGCCATCGTCGTCGCCGGCCAGAACTACCAGGCCTTCCTGGGCGACGTCGACGTCAAGGGGCTGTTCGCCTCCTACCTGGGTCTGCCGATCTTCCTGGCTCTGTGGGCGGGGCACAAGCTGGTCACCAAGGCCCCGACGGTGGATCTTGCGACGGCCGATCTTTCGCGCACCGACACCGCGGACGACGTCGCCTACGACCTGATCCCCTGACCTTGCAAACCCGATGCCCCAGCCCCGGCACCCGCCCGGAGCTGGGGCATCCTTGCGCCCGCGATAGGTGAGATACACGACATTTCACGAAACTACCTTCCGGTCAGAACCCTGTGCTGGCAGCATTCCAAGGGTCAGCACCTCCCTCACCCCCGCCATGGAGGCCCGGGTCCCGAGGTGCCGACGTACCCCCACTTGCCGGTCACCCAATGATGAGTGACCCTTGCGAAAGGCAGCACCGTGAGTAGAACCCGTCGCAGGTCAGCCCTGCCCCTTGCCGCCGCGCTGTGCGGTACGAGCCTCGGACTGGGCATCGCCCCGGCCCAGGCCGCCAACCCGTCGCCCGACCCAACTCCCCTCGAGCAGGCCCACGCTGCCCTCTCCCGTGAGGCCGCCACCCAGGGCATGGTCCTGCTCGAGAACCGCAACCGTGCCCTTCCCATCCCCCGGAAGGGCAATGTGGCCGTCTTCGGTGTCGGCTCCTACAAGACCGTCCAGGGCGGCACCGGATCCGGTCAGGTGAACAATCGCTACCTGGTTAACGTCCGCAAGGGTCTGGAGGAGGCCGGATACCGGATCACCACCAGCGACGCCTACTACCAGGCGCTGGTCAAGGCCTATGACGAGAAGTACCCGCCGAAACCCGGCGTGATCTTCGCCCCGGCGATCGACTATGCCTCGGTGGAGCAGCCGCTGACCGACCAGACCGCCAAGCCCATCAAGAAGACCGACACCGCGCTCTACGTGGTGGCCCGAAATTCCGGCGAGGGTGCCGATCGCAGCAGCGGCGCCGGCGACTACCTGCTGACCGACACCGAGAAGGCCAATCTGGCCGTGCTCGGCAAGCACTACAAGAAGGTCGTCGTGGTGCTCAACACCGGCGGCATCATGGACACGAGCTTCTTCTCCCAGGTCAACGCCCGGGCCACGGATCCCAGCGGCGGCACCGCGCTGGACTCCCTGCTCCTGATGAGCCAGGCCGGTCAGGAATCCGGCCGTGCGCTGGCCGACGTACTGAACGGCACGGTCAGCCCGTCGGGCAAGCTCACCGACACCTGGGCCAGCGCCTACAAGTACTACCCCGCCTCCCAGTCCTTCGCCAAGAATGATGGTGACCCGCTGCACGAGCAGTACTCGGAAGGCATCTACGTCGGCTACCGCTACTTCGATTCCTTCTACCGCACGCTCAACGGCCACAAGCCCGCCAGCGTCGTCAACTACCCCTTTGGCTACGGTCTCGGCTACACCACCTTTGCCCTGCGCACCAAGCAGGTGAAGGCTGACATGAACACCGTGCGGGTGCGGGTACAGGTCACGAACACCGGCCGCGCGAGCGGACGCGAGGTCGTGCAAGTCTACTTCTCCGCGCCCACCAAGGGCCTGGACAAGCCCTACCAGGAGCTTGCCGGTTCCGCGAAGACCGACGTCCTCAAGCCCGGGCAGTCCCAGACGGTCACCGTCAGCTTCCGGACCACCGAGATGTCCAGCTACGACGAGGATGCCCAGGCCTACGTCATGGACGCTGGAAACTACCTGGTCCGTGTGGGAAACAGTTCCCGCAGCACCCACGTCGAGGCGAAACTGGCCCTCCCGCGCCGCGTCGTCACCGAACGGCTGCACAGTGAACTCACAGACGACGCGATGCCGGACGAGACGTTGACCGCCAGCCCGCAGGACTTCTACTCCTACCGCGGGGAGGCCCGTGAGGTCGCCAAGGCCCGCAAGGTGGCGCTGAATCCTCGGAACTTCCGGGCCGCCGACTCCGCATCGCCGTATGAGCAGGACCTTGCCGTGAACGAGGCCTCGCCCTACTACGAGGTTGACCGCACCCTCATCTCGCGGGTCCCGGTCTATCTGGCCAAGGGCCAGAAGGACTGGGAGGGTACCGGAAAGGCCTACCAGTCCAAGACCGGTGAACAGGCCCGCACCGTCGCCACCAATGCCGATGCGACGCTCTACGACGTGCGCTCCGGCAAGATCACCATGGAACAGTTCGTCGCCGGCCTGTCGCTGGAGCAACTGGCCAACATCGTCGAGGGCACGGACCGCAAGGGAAGCACCCTGACCGCTGCCGGCGCCGCCGGCTACACGACGCCGCTCTACGAGTCCAAGGGCATCCCCGGGATGGTACTCGCCGACGGACCTGCCGGCCTGCGCTTGATCCAGAAGCTGCCCACCAGCCCGGTGAGCTACCAGTACACGACGGCCTGGCCCGTCGGCACCCTGCTGGCCCAGAGCTGGGACCCGGCCCTGTTGAAGAAGGTCGGCGTCGCCATCGGTGCGGAGATGAACGAGTTCGGCGTGAGCATGTGGCTTGCTCCCGGAATGAACATCCACCGCGACCCGCTCAACGGCCGCAACTTCGAGTACTACTCGGAGGATCCGCTGGTCAGCGGGCAGGTGGCCACCCAGATGACCCTGGGTGTCCAGGCCAATCCCGGCGTGGGCGTGACGCTGAAGCACTTCGCGGCCAACAACCAGGAGACCAACCGCACCACCAGCGACTCGGTGGTGGGGGAACGAGCCCTGCGCGAGGTCTACCTCAAGGGCTTCGAGCTGGCCGTCAAGCAGTCCCAGCCCATGGCCGTGATGAGCTCCTACAACAAGGTCAACGGCACCTACACGGTGGCGAACTACGACCTGCTGACCGACGTGCTGCGCGGCGAGTGGGACTTCCAGGGCATGGTGATGAGCGACTGGACCTCGGCCAACTACCTCCCCAGCCCAACCCCCATCATGTACGGCGGCAATGACCTCATCGAACCCGGGAACGGTGCCGACGCGGTGATCGGTGCGGTGAAGCAACTGGCCCCCGTCATCGACGTCGCCGGCCTGCCGCAGTGGGATCGCAACACCATGAAGAAGTACGGGTTCACCTCCACCAGTGTGAGGACCGGATCCTGGCAGTTGAACGCAACGGGGACGGAGACGATCAGGACCGTCGTGAACGCGGACAGCATCGCCAAGCAGCCTGTCTCGACCATCACGGTCACCGACGAGGTCAACAACATCACCACGCAGCCGCGAGCCAAGTACACCTCCGTGGACGAGGCATACAAGGAGACGGTGCAGATCCTGGGTGCGACCGGTTTCGGGGGGATGACGGCCGCGCAGAAGGCGGGCGTCAGCATTGCCGACGTGCAGCGCCAGACCCCCGGCGACGACAGCTCGCCCGTGGTCTCCTACACCGTGGTGCTGAAGGGCAACTACCCGGCCAAGGGCTACGCGCTGCGGCTGGGTGACCTGCAGCGCAGCGCCATGCGGGTGCTGGATGCGGCCATGCAGACCTCGCAGTTCGCGCAGCTGGCGCAGCTGCAGGGCGTCAAGGGGATGGACGCCGGCTCCTACAGCGGCCAGTTCGACCTGCCGCGCATCATCTGGAGCAGCAAGTCAGGTGTGACCGGCCGACGCTGATCCACCCACCCTGGTGGTGGCCGCGGAACTCCGGGGTCTGGGGGAGTACCGCGCCACGGCG
>NZ_JBCDMV010000022.1:0-60219 GCF_038433135.1 Luteococcus sp. H91
CCCCCCCCCCCCCCCCCCCCCCCCCCCCCCCCCCCCCCCCCCCCCCCCCCCCCCCCCCCCCCCCCCCCCCCCCCCCCCCCCCCCCCCCCCCCCCCGCGCCACGTCGCGGTTGGGAAAGCACGGCGGCGACTGGCACCATCGGGGGATGCACTCACGGGCCAGGGGAGAGGTCATCGCCGCGCTGCTGGTGGTGGCGCTCTTCTGCGCCATCGTCGGGCCGGTCTGGTGGCGGCGCTGGCGCGACGGGAACCTGACCACCGCGCCCGCCTCCACCGCCCCAGTCAGCCCCTCGGCATCGGAGGCCGTGGTGCGCGCCGGCGTCCTGCGGGTCAGCGACGGCGACACCCTGCAGGTCAAACTGGCCGGCCGCCCCACCACGGTGCGACTACTCAATGTGGACACCCCGGAGATCCACAAGCCCGGCGTCGCCGCGGAATGCCTGGGGCCAGAGGCCCGGCAGGCGCTGACAAAGCTGCTGCCGCGCGGTAGTCAGGTGGAGCTGCTCTACGACGGCCCTCGCACCGACCGCTACGGCCGCACCCTGGCTGCGGTGCGGCTGAGTGACGGTCGGCTGGCGGGCGCCGAACTGGCCCGGCAGGGTTACACCGCCGCGATCGTGGTGCGCCGGGCGGATGCCTGGCATGCCCCCGTCGCCAAGGCACAGGCCGAGGCGATGGCCGCCGGGCGAGGGCTCTACGATCCGGCGATCGGCTGCACCGTGGCCGGTCGGGTCACCACCCGGATTGACGCGCTCAAGCTCCCCGCCGAGCGCAGCCACCTGCTGCAGGAGATCCCCGCCAGCCAGGCACTGCGCGACGAACTCGCGCTACCCGAATCGAAGCAGCCACTGGCGCAGCGCGAGCGCTACCCGGCCGCTTGGCGGCAGGCCCAGGTGGATCGGCTCGACGCTGCGCTGGCCCAGGCCCGCAAGGCCGCGGCCTGACAGCTCGGCCTGACTCAGCTCTCCGCGATCGCGAACATCCCGGTGATGCTGGCGCTGGCCAGCTCGTTGGCCAGGATGGTGAAGCGCACCTGCGCGCTGGTGGCCTCGTCGGGCACCGGCAGCTTGTCGAAGGGCAGGGCGTGCACCGTGTGGATGTAGCGGTGCGCCGGCCCGGGCGGCGGGCAGGGGCCGCCGTAGCCCTCGTAGCCGTAGTCGGTGACCCATTCCCGCACACCGTCGGGCAGCGGACCGCCCTCGGGAACCGAGGTGACGTCGCCGGGCAGGTCGACGGCCACCCAGTGCCACCAGCCGGAACCGGTGGGGGCATCGGGATCGTAGATGGTGATCGCGAAGCTCTGGGTGCCCTCCGGGGCACCGCTCCAGCTGAGCTCCGGGCTGACATTCTGGCCGCCTGCACCCTGCTCGGCATACGTCAGGGCGATGTCGGCGCCTTCGGTGATGGACGTGCTGGTGATTTCCATGACCAGAGCCTAGTCAGTCGATCCGGCTGAAACCCAGCACATGCAGCACCAGTTCCCCGGCCTCGTCGCAGGCATCCAGGTCGATCGAGGCCTGCAGCTGCCAGTCGTGGTCGTGCTCCGGGTCGTCGATGATCTGCGCCACCCGCCAGGTCCGCGGCTGGCCACCCGAACCGCCGAACTTCTCGATCCGCAGCATCTTCGGGCCGCGGGCATCGCCATCGAGCCCCATGTCGTCGTGCTGGTCCCAGTAGGCGCCCAGCGCGGCATCCCAGGCGTCGGCGTCCATCACGACGTCGGGATCGCGGGCCTCCAGCTCGGCCAGCTCGTCCACCTTGTCATAGGCCATCAGCTCGACGCGTCGCCACAGCGCATTGCGCACCAGCACGGTGAAGGCCCGCTCATTGCCGGTCACCGGGTGCCGCTTCTCGGCGGGGTGGGTGAGGGCCTTGAGCCGGCCCTCGGGGTCGGAGTCGGGATCGGTCAGCGCCTCCCACTCGTCCAGCAGGGAGGAGTCGGTCAGCCGGATCACTTCGCCCAGCCACTCCACCAGATCGGTCAGGTCCTCGGTGACGAAGCGCTCCGGGACGCTCTGCCGCAGCGCCCGGTAGGCGTCGGACAGGTAGCGCAGCAGCAGGCCCTCGCTGCGCTGGATCTTGTAGTGCGCGACGTACTCACCGAAGGTCATCGCCCGCTCGAACATGTCGCGCACGATGCTCTTGGGGCTGAGCTGGTTCTCGGTGATCCACGGGTGGCTGGGGCGGTAGGCCTCATAGGCGTGCTCCAGCACGTCGGCCAGCGGCTTGGGCCACTCGACGTCCTCCAGCGCCTCCATCCGCTCCTCGTAGTCGTAGCCGTCGGCCTTCATCTCGGCGACAGCCTCACCACGGGCCTTGTACTGCTGCTGGATCAGCACGAACATCGGGTCTTCCAGCGTCGCCTCGATGATGCTGACCAGATCCAGCGCGTAGTCCGGCGATTCGGCGTCCAGCAGGTCGAAGGCCGCCATCGCGAAGGCGCTGAGCGGCTGGTTCAGCGCGAAATTGTCCTGCAGGCTCTCCGCCAGTTCGTAGCGACGGCCCGACGGATCCGGCGGGTCCAGCCGGGCGACCACCTCGGCCTGGATCAGTGACCTGCCCAGCGCCACCGCGCGTCGCTTCAGCTGGCGCTGGGTGCGCTCGTCGGCCACCGACTCCTCGATCAGGTGCACCACGGCTTGGGCCGTGTCCTCGTCGCGCTCCACCAGGTTCAGCAGCATCGCATTGCTGATCTTCATCCGGGCGTGCAGAGTCTCGGGCACCGAGTCGATGAGCTTGGCAAAGCCCTCCTCGGTGTAGTTCACGAAGCCCTCCGGCGGCTTCTTGCGCTGCACCTTGCGCTGCTTCTTGGGATCATCGCCGGCCTTGGCCAGCGACTTGGTGTTCTCGACGACGTGCTCCGGGGCCTGCGCCACCACATAGCCGACGGTGTCGAATCCGGCCCGACCGGCCCGCCCGGCGATCTGGTGGAATTCCCGGCTGCGCAGGGTGCGCATCCGGCGGCCGTCGAACTTGGTCAGGGCGGTGAACAGCACGGTGCGGATCGGCACATTGATCCCGACGCCCAGGGTGTCGGTGCCGCAGATCACCTTCAGCAGACCCTGCTGGGCAAGGGTTTCCACCAGACGTCGGTAGCGCGGCAGCATCCCGGCGTGGTGCACGCCGATCCCGGCACGGACCAGCTTGCTCAGGGTCTGCCCGAAGCCGCCCGCAAAGCGGAAGTGGCCCATCGCTTCGACGATCGCATGCCGCTCCTCGGTGCTGACCAGCTTCACGCTGAGCAGTGCCTGCGCCCGCTCCAGCGCCGCGGCCTGGGTGGAGTGCACGATGTAGACCGGCGCCTCGCCGCTGCGGACGATCTCCTCCACCGTCTCGTGGATCGGGGTGAGCGCCCAGCGGTAGACCAGCGGCACGGGGCGCACGGCATCGGCGATCACCGCGGTCTGTCGGCCGGAGCGACGGGTGAGGTCCTTGCTCAGCTGCGAGACATCGCCCAGGGTGGCGCTCATCAGGATCTGCTGCGCCTGCGGCAGTTCCGTCACGCCCACCTGCCAAGCCCAGCCACGATCCGGGTCGGCGACGAAGTGGTACTCGTCCATCACCACCTGGGTGACGTCGGCGGTCCGCCCCTCGCGCAGCGCGATGTTGGCCAGGATCTCCGCGGTGCAGCAGATGATCGGCGCATCCGCATTCACCGAGGCGTCGCCGGTGACCATTCCGACATTCGTCGCGCCGAAGACGTCGCACAGGGCGAAGAACTTCTCGCTGACCAGGGCCTTGATCGGCGCGGTGTAGAAGCTGACCCCGTCGGTGGCCAGGGCGGAGAAGTGTGCGGCCAGCGCGATCAGGCTCTTGCCGGAGCCCGTCGGCGTCATGACGATGGCATTGTTGCCGCTGAGGATCTCCAGGATCGCCTCCTCCTGGTGCGGGTACAGCGTGATGCCGGTGCTGCTGGCCCAGGTGGTGAAGGCTTCGTAGATGGCGTCGGGTCCGGGATTGGAGCCCAGGGCGGGGAGCTGGTCGATGAGGCGCATGTTGGCTCCATCGTCCCATGTCCGACGCCAGCTAGCCTTGGCCGCATGGGCCAGACCAGTTTCGCCGTCGCCTTCCTGGGCGGCCTCGCCGCGCTCTTCAGCCCGTGTGCCGCGATGCTGCTGCCCAGCTTCTTCGCCTTCGCCTTCAACCGCACGGGCACCATGGTGGGGCGGCTGCTGCTCTTCCTGACCGGCCTGCTGGCGGTGATGGTG
Source organism: Luteococcus sp. H91 (assembly GCF_038433135.1). Classification (NCBI taxonomy): domain Bacteria; kingdom Bacillati; phylum Actinomycetota; class Actinomycetes; order Propionibacteriales; family Propionibacteriaceae; genus Luteococcus; species Luteococcus sp. H91. The sequence goes on from NZ_JBCDMV010000022.1 coordinate 4,208, forward strand.
CCGCTGGGGCTGGCCGCCGGTTCGCTGGGGCAGGTGCTGGCGCGCGACGCCGGCACGCTGCTGCGGATCGGAGGCGTCGTGCTGGTGGTGCTCGGCCTGGTCACCGCGGCCGGACTCAGTCTCCCGATGCCCGGTCTGGCACGTGGCCGACGCACGGATCCGGCCACCCCGCTGGCGATCCTGGCCCTGGGCGCCAGCTACGGCCTGGCCAGCGGCTGTACCGGGCCGATCCTGGGATCGGTGCTGACCCTGGCCGCGATGGGCGGCAAACCGCTGTTGGCGGGGCTGATGATGGCCGTCTACGCGCTGGGGATGGCGCTGCCACTGATGCTGATCAGCCTGCTCTGGGACCGCTTCCGGCTGGGGGAGCGGGCCTGGTTGAGACCCCGTCCGCTCGGTCTGGGGCCCGTGCACACCACCGTCAGCCAGCTGGTCACCGGCCTGGTCTTCGTCGCGCTGGGCATCTTCCTGCTGGTCACCGGCGGGCAGTCCGGTGGACTGCTGGATGCCACCAGCCAGTTCCACCTGGAGAACCGGCTTGCCACCTGGGGGCGCAGCATTGGCGACCTGCCGCTGGCCATCGGGCTGATTGCGCTGGTCGGCGGGCTGACCTGGCTCTGGCTGGGTGAACGCGACCGGCAGCGGTGAACACCGGTGCGGCAAGATGGCTGTCATGAGCACCAACCACGACGTCGCCCAGCCCGCCCCGCTGCCCGATCTGCTGCTGCGCGGCAAGCTGGTTGCCACCCTGCCCGACCGGGCGATGCCGTCGCTGGTGGCCGCCGTCGAAGTGATGGTGCAGGAGGGAATCCAGGCGCTCAGCCTGCCCGTCTCCCACGTCGAGCAAGTCTCCCGGCTGCGCGGCATCTTCGGGCCCAGGGCCAGCGTCGGTGTGCACGATGTGGCCGGTCCGGATGACCTGGCGGGGGCACTGGACGCTGGTGCCGACTTCGTCAGCCTGTGCGGCCCGGACGGGGAGCTGGTGGCCCGCGCCAAGGGGGCCGGCTGCCCGGTGCTGGTCGCCGCCCTCACCCCTACCGAGGTGCGCGCCGCGTGGCAGCTCGGGGTCTCCGGCGTCGTGGTGGTGCCGGCCGAGGTGATGGGCTCCGGCTACCCCGAGGCCCTGGTGGCACTGGCCCCCGAGGCGACGATCTGCGCCCGCGGCGGCCTGGGCGCCTACTCCGCCCGACGCTGGGCCGAAGCCGGCGCGGTGGCGCTGTGGCTGGACGAAGCGCTGATCGGCGACGCCTTCACCAGCGGATCCCTGGGAGGCCTGCGCGAGCGCTGCCAGACCTTCCGCACCGCCGTCGACGACTGAACTACTTCTTGCCACCGTTCTGTTCGATCACCTGGCTGAAGACCTCCAGAGGCTGCGCGCCGGACAGGTAGGTGGTGTTGATCACGAAGGCCGGGGTGCCGTTCAGACCCAGCTTGCGGGCCTCGGCGTCGTCCTTGGCGACGGCGGCCCGGGTCTCGGCGCTGGTGGACTCCTTGGTGAACCTGGCCAGATCGGGGACTCCCGCGGTCTTGGCGAAGGCCAACAGATCGGCCTGCTTGATGGTGGGGTGACCGCTGGTGGGCGCCTTGGCGTGCACCGCGTCGTAGAACTCCCAGAACTTGCCCTGGTTGCCGGCCGCCCGGGCGGCCATGGCGGTGTTCAGTGACTCGACGCCGAAGAGCACCAGATCCCGGTGCTCGATCCGCAGGCTGCCGGAATCGATGTAGGGCTGCAGCTTGGGCGCGGTCTCGCGGGACCAGACGGAGCAGAAGGGGCAGCGGAAGTCCGACCACTCGATCATCACCACCGGCGCGTCCACCTTGCCCTTGGCGGTGGGATCCTCCGGGGCACGACGCGGCAGCTTCTTCATGGCGGCGATCGCCTCGGGATTCTGCGACGGTTGTGCCTCGGCCGCTGGCTCGGCGGAGCCGGAGGCGACGGGTTGGGCGGAGGCGGGCTGCTGGGCGCGCAGACTCTTCAGTTCGCTGCTCTGGGTGGCGAGCATGGCCGCCAGCACGACGCTGAGGGCGGTGAGCATTGCCACCAACACCCACGGCAGGCGGTTGGATGAGGTCTGGGGCGACGGGGTGGAGCTGGAGCCGTGCTGCCAGCCGGAGTTCGGCTGGGGGGTGGGGTCGCTCACGGGTTGCTGGGCCATGGCCCAACCCTATCCGGGTCGCGGCCAGGGCCAGGTGGACGGATGACTTGGGCAAAGGTCTGAGCTCACCCCGGGTATCGCCCGCCGGAAGTCGCGACAAGCGGCTTTGCGATGCAAGACTGGAGCGACCGCAGCAGCCCGGCGCGGGGGCGTCGGGTCCACGGGGGCTGCGAGTTGGAGGTACCGGCATGACCAGAATGAGTTTGGCGGAGCGTCGGCACAAGCTGATCGCTGCGGCCCTCACGGTGATTCGGGAACAGGGGTTGGCCTCGGCCACCACCCGGGCGATTGCGGCCGAGGCCGGGATGCCGTTGGCAAGTTTCCACTACGCCTTCGAGTCCCACCAGGCACTGCTGCGGGAGGCGATGACCACGCTCCAGGAGTCGGAACGGGAGCGGCTGGAGGGGCTCGAGATCCACGGGGACTCGCTGGAGGCCCTGTGCAACGGCGTACTGGAGCAGCACCTGGCCGACGTCGTGGCCCGACGGGATGTGCATCTGGGACTGCTCGAGTTGGTGGACCAGGCATTGCGGTCGCCGGAGCTGCGTTCCCTGCCGGCCGAGTGGCGCGCCGCGCGGGTGACCCTGCTGGCTGACAAGATCGACGCCATCCACGGCGGCGCCGAGCCCGGTGATGGGGCACGGCTCGCCGATGCCCTGCTGATGGTGGTCGACGGGGTCACGATGCGCTACCTGAGCACCGACGATGAGCAGGGGACGCGGCGGGCAATGGGGGCCTGGCTACGCCAAGCAGTGCTGGCGTGAACGTCGCCTGAGACAGTTTTGGGAATCTCTCAGACTTTCTTTACAATTGTCTCAGGAAAAGCTCCCATAACGAAGGACACGACGTGACCGACCCGGACCGCGCCCAGCTCGAGAACCCCGACGACACCAGCGCCGAGGCGATCCCTGATGGCGAGGACGGCTTCCAGGATGAACCCCGTCGCGTCCGACAGTTGATCGCGCCCCTTGCCCTCGTCGCCGGACTGGCCATTGCCATCGGCGGCGCCGTGCTGCTTCCCAGCTCCGCGAGTGAGGACATGGCGGAATCCTCCGGTCCTCGCGCCACCACGGCCCAGCCGCAGCCGCTGACCCGGTCGACGGCTCGCCCCACGCTGTCTGCGACGCCGAGTGCATCGGCGACCCCCAGCGCGACGCCCACGGCGACCCGGACTCCGTCGGCGACCCGCACTCCGTCCCCGACCCGCACCGCCACCTCCAAGGTGGCCTCCTCGGTCAGGACCTCCGCCAGCGCCACGCCGAGTGCGACGGCTACCCCGACGGTCCGTTCGACGCCGAGCGCCAGCACGGAGACCGTCATTCCGCTGAGCGACGTCGTGGGCACGCGCTACGCCACCGAGGTGCTCAACGTGCGCCGTCAGCCGAGCATCGAGTCCAAGAAGATCGGCACGATCGGCCTGGGCGACGAGGTCAGCGTCACCGACCTGCGTCGGGACGGCTGGCGTCAGGTTTCCTTCGATGGCGCGCCCGGGTGGGTGCGTTCCAGCTACCTCAGCTTGGCCAAGCCCAAGGATGAGGCGCAGGCTGTGGCCACGCCGAGCCGCACCACGCTGGCTGCCAGCGACGAGGAGTCGGATGACAGCTCCCCGCGGCGCGAGAGCCGGGCCAGGGTTTCGGGGTCCAGTGACCAGTCCACCGCCGCGCGTGCCGTCAAGAAGACCGGCTCCGCCGCCTGTGCTTCCAGCTCCGTGGAGTCCGGCCTGACCGGCGCCGCCGTCTCCGTGCACCGGGCCGTGTGCTCCACCTTCCCGTCGATCACCAATTTCGGCGGTTCCCGCGGCTCCGGCGATGCCCATGGCAGCGGCCGGGCCCTCGACGTGATGGTCAGCGGCGACGCCGGCTGGCAGGTGGCCCGCTGGGCCCGCGCCAATGCCTCCAGCCTGGGCATCACCGAGGTGATCTACTCCCAGCAGATCTGGACCACCCAGCGCGCTGGCGAGGGCTGGCGTTCCATGGGTGACCGCGGCTCGGCCACGGCAAATCACTTCGACCACGTTCACATCACCGTCGGCTGATCCTCGTCGGTAGGCTGGTGGCCATGACGACTCCGGTTGATGCCACCACCACGTCCGCCTGGACGGACCTGACCACGCTGCACGACGCGTTCACCCCCGATCTCAAGGGTGCCTTCGCCAGCGATCCCGAGCGAGCCCAGCGCTACACCTTCGACGCGGCAGACCTGCACGTCGACCTCTCCAAGAACTTCCTCGACGATGACGTCCTGGCCGCGCTGCTGAAGCTGGCCGACGAGGTTGACCTGCCCGGCCGTCGCGAGGCGATGTACACCGGCGAGCACATCAACGTCACCGAGGATCGCGCGGTGCTGCACACCGCGCTGCGCCTGCCCAAGGACGCCGAGCTGACCGTTGACGGTCAGGACGTGGTGGCCGACGTGCACGAGGTGTTGGACAAGATCTACGTCTGGGCCGACAAGGTCCGCAGCGGCGAGTGGAAGGGCGTCACCGGCAAGCCGATCACCACGGTGGTGAACATCGGCATCGGTGGCTCCGATCTTGGCCCCGTGATGGTCTACGAGGCGCTCAAGCCCTACAAGACCGGCCCCGACGCCCGCTTCGTCTCGAACATCGACCCCAATGACTGCGCGGAGAAGGTTGCCGACCTGGATCCGGAGCAGACGCTGTTCATCGTCGCCTCCAAGACCTTCACCACCCTTGAGACCCTCACCAATGCCCGGATGGCGCGTGACTGGCTGCTGGCCAAGCTGCAGGAATCCGGGGCCATCGACGGTTCCGAGGAGCAGGCCAAGGGCGCCATCGCCAAGCACTTCGTCGCCGTCTCCACCGCGCTGGACAAGGTGGAGGCCTTCGGCATCGATCCGACCAATGCCTTCGGCTTCTGGAACTGGGTGGGCGGCCGTTACTCGGTGGATTCCGCCGTCGGCACCTCGGTGATCGTCGCCATCGGCAAGGAGAACTGGCAGGACTTCCTGGCCGGCATGCACGCCATGGACGTGCACTTCCGCGAGACCGAGGCAGCCAAGAACGTCCCGCTGATCATGGGTCTGCTGAATGTCTGGTACACCAACTTCTTCGGCGCCGAGAGCCACGCCGTGCTGCCCTATGCGCAGTACCTGCACCGCTTCGCCGCCTACCTGCAGCAGCTCACCATGGAGTCCAATGGCAAGAGCGTCCGCTGGGACGGCACGCCGGTCACCACCGGCACCGGCGAGATCTTCTGGGGAGAGCCCGGCACCAATGGCCAGCACGCCTTCTACCAGCTCATCCACCAGGGCACCAAGCTGATCCCGGCCGACTTCATCGCCGTCGCCAACCCGGCGCACGCGACGAAGGATGGCGACGTGGACGTGCACGAGCTCTTCCTGTCGAACTTCTTCGCGCAGACCGCGGCGCTGGCCTTCGGCAAGACCGCCGACGAGGTGCGCGCCGAGGGCACCGCGGAGCACATCGTCCCGGCCCGAGTCTTCGCCGGCAACAAGCCCACCACCTCGATCATGGCCCCGGCCCTGACCCCGGCCGTGGTCGGCCAGCTGATCGCCCTCTACGAGCACATCACCTTCGTGCAGGGCATCGTCTGGGGCATCGACTCCTTCGACCAGTGGGGCGTGGAGCTGGGCAAGCAGCTCGCCATGAAGATCGCCCCCGCCGTCCAGGGCGACGAGGAAGCCAAGAAGCAGCAGGATTCCTCCACCCGGGCGCTGATCGACTACTACCTGGCGCAGCGTTCCAAGTGAGCTAACCTCCGGTTCGACGCCAGAGGCGCCCCGTCCTCGCATCGGAGGGCGGGGCGCCGTCGTTGGCTGGCACTCGGGAAGTGTTATACAACTAGTTGTACACTGGGGCCATGACGTGGAACTCCACTGCCGAACAGGTCTTTGGCCACACCATCCTTCTGAGCAACCGGATCCAGCGGCTGACGGATGTGACCGTCGGCCCTGATCTCACGGGCAAGCAGTGGCTGACGCTGATCGTCCTGCGCAGCCTGGAGCAGCCGGTGACGTCGGTCCGGCAGGTCGCCGACATCATGGGCACCAGCCACCAGAACGTCACCAAGATGGTCGCGACGCTGGCGGACGCCGGCTGGGTCGAGCGACGACGCTCCAGCGACCGGCGCAAGTGGGAACTCATCGTCACGCCGCGCGCCGAGACCTGGCTCGCCGAGCATGCTGAACTGGGCGAGAGCCTGCTGCGAGAACTGTTCGACGGCCTCTCCCTCGCGGATCTGGCCACCACGCTGGCGACGCTGGAACGCGGCGTCACCCAGGCCGACGAGATGCTGGCGACCCGCCATGCGTGAGATTCCCGGCGCGACCCGCCGCCTGGTCTGGGCCTCCACCGCCCTGACGGCCATCTGGTGCCTGATCGCCGTCGCCACCTACCGCCCTGGCCACGAAAGCACGCTCGTCAACCGCTACGGGCAGAGCGTCGAGATCTTCGGCGCCGGCCTCTACGCCCGCGAATCCGTGCTCAGGGCGGGGATCTTCACCGGCGTGGACGCGGTCAACCTGCTCGCCTGCCCCCTGGTTCTCCTTGCCCTGCGTCGGGCCGACCGCCGCGCGTGGCGACTCGTGCTGATCGCCCTGCTGGCGGGGTCGACGTACTACACGCTCAGCCTCGCCGCCGGCTCCACCTACTACTACGGAGCCCTGCTGCAGTACGCCATGCTCGGCACGACGACGTTCGCCTTCGTCGGGGTCCTGCTCGCCACCGATCGCGATGACCTCGCCGCCCACAACTCGTGGCAGCTGCCGTGGCGAGCGTTGACGGTCTTTCTCGCGCTCGGCGGCGTGGCACTCGTCGTCGCGTGGCTGCCCGACATCGTCGCGTCGTGGGGCAACCACGCAACCCTCTCCATGGCCGAGGTCTATTCGACGGAGATCACCTACGCCCTGGACATGGGCATCGTCGGCCCGATGATCCTCGTCACGGCCGTCGAACTGCGCCGACGCACCGGCCTGGGGCTCGTCCTGGGTGCGAGCGTCTTGGTCGTGTGCGTCGCTGTTGCCGTCCAGAGCATCGGCGGAGCAGTCCTGCTCTGGCCGGTCTACCGGGAACTCGGCGTGGCGCAGGTCGTGACGAAGATCGTCGTGTTCATCGTGCTCGGCGTCGTCGGCGGCTGGCTGCTGGCCCGGCTCCTGCGCGCCCAGCGCTGACGGGGCACGCAGCGGCCGTGATCACTGCCGGGAGTCAGTGACGCTGGCTAGGCTGGGTGCACGCACCACAGAATGGGGACACCTCATGAGCGACGCTGACTTCAGCCTGCCCACCATCACCGACACCGCCGCCATCCCCACCGGGGACATGCCCGGTGACAAGGTGCAGATCGGCGAGGACCATGTGGCCAAGGCCACCACCATCTTCGGCGAGCTGTGGCCGCAGCTGCAGCAGATCCTGGCCGACTCCCCGCACCGGCGCGCGGTGATCTCGGTGCACGGCGGCTCCGGTGTCGGCAAGTCGGAGACCGCCTCGGTGCTGGCCGAATTCCTGCGCCACAACGGTCTGGGCAGCTATGTGCTCAGCGGGGACAACTACCCCCGTCGGATTCCGCGGGACAACGACGCGGAGCGGCTGCGGGTCTTCCGCAGCGAGGGCCTCAAGGCCCTGGTGGCCTCTGGCGGCTACGACGAGCAGGCCAAGCAGACGCTCGCGCAGCTGCAGGCGAATGACCGCGACGCCGACCCGGCGCGGCGCGCCGAGAACCCCTGGTTGGCGGCCTACCAGGGTGGCGGAGCCGCGGCGCTGGAGCGCTACCTGGGCAGCGAGCAGGAGATCGACTTCGCCGAGGTCAGCGGCATTCTGGCCGCCTTCCACGGCGGCGCCGAGAGCCTGCACCTCAAGCGGATGGGTCGCGAGCTGGACCAGCTCTGGTATGACGACGTCGACGTGCGCGAAACCCAGGTGCTGGTGATCGAGTGGACCCACGGCAATTCGGCCAACCTGCATGGCGTCGACCTCGCGATCCTGCTGAACTCCACCCCGGAAGAAACCCTGGCGCATCGTCGTTCCCGGGCCCGCGACGGTGCCACCGACAGCCCCTTCACCACGATGGTGCTGGAAATCGAGCAAGATCATCTGCATGCCCGGGCGCCACATGCCAAGATCATCATCAACAAGGCGGGCGAGATCATCAGCCACGCGGACTACCTGAAGAGCATGGGCGCGGACCTGCCCGAGCCCGGCGCCATGATCAACTTCTACCCGGACAGCATGGGCGGAACCCTGGGCGACGAGGTGGACTTCCTCACGGATCCCGCCGTCGCCGGGGCCTTCACCAGCGCCTACGTGCTGCCCAGCGTCTTCAACACGGACTTGGACCGCGGCTTCTCGGTGATCGACTACGACCTGTCCACCACCTACACCCGCCCCGGTGACCTGGAAGCCCTGCGCGCGGCCGGGATCAAGCTGAAGTTCGACTTCATCCTGAACCACGCCTCCGTGCTGAGTCCCCAGTTCCAGGACCTGCTGGCCAAGGGGGCACGCAGCGAGTACGCCGACTTCTTCATCGACTGGAATGCCTTCTGGGAAGGCCATGGCGAGATGACGCCCGAGGGGTACGTCCAGCCCGACGCCGAGCTGATCAAGGACATGTTCTTCCGCAAGCCGGGCCTGCCGATCCTGATGGTGCGGATGCCCGACGGCACCGAGAAGCCCTACTGGAACACCTTCTACCAGGAGGTTCGCTACACCGCTCCGGATGCGCAGACGCTGATGGGGGTGGCCGGGCTGCAGTACCAGACCGCGGTGCGGCTGGCCGAGAGCATCAAGGGAGCCCTCGACGAGGGAATGTCCCCGTCGGACATGGCAGTTGATCTTGGTGCCGATGTTGATCTTGAACAGTGGAATGATGTCGTCGAGCACCTGGAGGCTGGCCGGCGCTACCTGGGCCAGATGGACCTCAACATCAACAGCCCCAAGGTCTGGGACTTCTATGCCGACGTGCTGGACAAGCTGGCGGGCTATGGCGCCGAGATCGTCCGGCTGGACGCCTTCGCCTACGCCCCCAAGGAGCCGGGGGAGAAGAACTTCCTCAACGATCCCGGCACCTGGCAACTGCTGGACCAGGTCAACCAGCTGGCCACCGAGCGCGGCCTGAAGCTGCTGCCCGAGATCCATTCCCGTTATGAGGAGAAGATCCACGAGCTGATCAGCCGCAAGGGCTACCTGACCTACGACTTCTTCCTGCCCGGCCTGGTGATCGACGCCCTGGAGAGCAAGAACGCCGGCCATCTGAAGGCCTGGATCGCAGAAATCCTGACCAAGCAGCTGCGCACGGTGAACATGCTGGGCTGCCACGACGGCATCCCGCTGCTGGACCTCAAGGGCCTGCTGACCGACGACGAGATCGACGCGCTGATCGCCACCGTCAAGGGCCGCGGCGGCTACGTCAAGGACCTGCACGGCGAGAAGAAGATGTACTACCAGGTGAATGCCACCTACTACTCGGCGCTGGGGGAGAGCGACGACGCGATGCTGCTGGCCCGCGCCATCCAGCTCTTCATGCCCGGCAAGCCCCAGGTCTGGTACCTGGACCTGTTCGGCGGCCGCAATGATCATGCGGCCGTCGAGCGGGCCGGGGCCGGCGGGCACAAGGAGATCAACCGCACCAACCTGTCGGCCGAGCAGATCGGCGAGCTCCTGGCCGCCCCGCTGGTGCAACGCCAGATGGAGTTGCTGCGCTTCCGCAACAGCTTCGGCGCCTTCGGCTGGGATGCTGAGTGCACGGTGGCCGAGACCGCCGCCGACACGCTGCAGATCACCTGGCGCAAGGGTGACCACGTCGCCGAGCTGGTGGCCAACCTGGCAGACCAGAGCTTCACCATCACCGCTGACGGCGAGGCCATCTGATGGCCCGCTGGGGACGCCGGCGCAAGGTGGTGGTGGCCGTGGCCGCCGTCGCCACCGTGACGCTGGGCGTCCCCTGGCTGGCCCTCACCGCCGGCTCGGCTGGCCGGACGGACTCGGTTGAGGAGTACGCGGACTCCGGCCAGCGGGCCGATGTCGCGTTGGTGCTGGGGGCCCAGGTGAATCCGGACGGCCGCCCATCGCGCTATCTGAAGGGGCGGCTGGACACGGCGGCCGAGCTCTACCGTCGCGGGCTGGTGAAGGTGCTGCTGGTCAGCGGGGACAACGGCGAGGAGCACTACAACGAGCCGGAGGGGATGAAGCGTTACCTGGTGGAGGCGGGCATTCCGCCGGCCGCCGTGGTGATGGACTTTGCCGGTTTCGACACCTACGACTCCTGCGTGCGGGCCAAGAAGATCTTCGGCGTGGACCGGCTGGTGGTGATCAGTCAGGGCTATCACCTGCCCCGTGCCGTCACCACCTGCCGGCTGGTCGGCGTCGACGCGCACGGGGTGGGGGACTGGAGCGTGCAGGCCACGGGTCGCTTCCAGAATGTGCCGGTGCTCTGGCGACTGGGTTGGACCCGCTTCGCGGTGCGCGAGCTGCCCGCCAGTTACAAGATGCTCTGGGATGTGGGATCGCGTCGTACTCCGACGCTGGGAGACCCGGAGCCGGGCGTCCGCGACGCAGTGGCGGGTCGCTAGACAGCACCGCGCCGCCAGCCCGGGAGAGGCTGGCGGCGCGTCCAGTGGGTGGTGCTGGATTGTGGGGGACGGGCTTGTCAGTAGGCGCCGTCGGAGGCGAGCACGGCCTTGACCGTCTGCGCCAGGATCGACAGGTCCTGGGTCATGGACCAGTTGTCGACGTAGTAGAGATCCAGCCGGACCGTGTCGTCCCAGCTCAGGTTGGAGCGGCCGGAGACCTGCCACAGGCCGGTCAGGCCGGGACGCACCTCGAGGCGTCGGTTGACGTGCGGCGCGTAGAGGGCCACCTCCTTGGGCAGCGCCGGGCGGGGGCCGATCAGCGACATGTCACCGCGAACCACATTCCATAGCTGCGGCAGTTCATCGATGGAGAAGCGCCTGATGAAGTGGCCCACCTTCGTGATCCGCGGATCATTCTCCATCTTGAACATCACGGCATTGGGGCCCTGGTTCTGCAGGGACTTGAGGATCTCCTCGGCATTGGTGACCATCGAACGGAACTTGAGGCATTCGAAGTGCTCGCCGTTCTTGCCCACCCGCACCTGCTTGAAGATCACCGGGCCGTGGTCGTCGAGCCAGATGGCCAGCGCGGTGGCGATCATGATCGGGCTGATCGCCAGCAGGATCAGGGATGCGAAGACGATGTCGAACAGGCGCTTGCCCCAGCGGCCCGCCTGCTGGGTGGTGGGCGGCTCCACCAACACCAGCGGGATGCCGGCGACGGGCCGCACCTGGATGCGCTGGCTGGCGATGTCGGTCAGGGCAGGGGCCACCACCATCTGGCAGTGGTGGGATTCCAGCTGCCAGGCCATCCGGCGGAAGCCGCGCGACGACGGGAAGGAGCCGTTGGCGAAGATCACGATGTCGATGTCCCGCGAGTCCACCACGTTCAGGGCCTCGTCGACGGTGCCGAGCACCGGCAGGTCCAGGTCTCCACGGGCGACGCCCTCGGGCAACAGGGCACCGACGACGTAGTAGCCCAGCCAGGTCTCGCGCTGGGCGACGGTGAGGATCTCCTGGATGTTCTCCGGGTTGCCGGCCAGCACGACGCGGCGGGTCAGCCAGCTCCTGCGGCGCAGGATGTGGATCACCCGGCGCACCATCCAGCGGGTCAGAACCAGCATGGGCGTCCCGATCAGGAAGAGCAGGATGTAGAAGCCGCGGGACAGGTCGAACTTGGTCAGGTAGCAGACGATGCCGATGAAGGCGGCCGCCATCAGGCTCGAGTGCATGGTGCGGGCGTACTCGTCGGTGCCGGTGCCGAGGTTCTTGTCGGAATAGGCCCCGACGCTGAACAGGCAGGCCACCCAGATGAGCACGGCCAGCGGCCAGATGGTCGAGACGCTGTAGTGCACCTGGGACAGGTCCTGGAAACCGGGCACCAGATTCCGGAAGGCCAGCGCGATCAGCGTCGACAGCAGGATCGTGAGCGTGTCGGTGACCACCAGGATCCACGGCGCGAAGGCGCGCGAACGATGGGTGACCCGGCGCGGAATCCGCAGCCTGGTCGGGCTGACATTGTTCTTCAACAGCATTGTGTGCTCCACCCCTGGAGACGGGCGGTCATCAAGGGGCGGATGCACAGGTTCGTGCCGCACTCTTGACTCCCCCGAGTTAAGACAGTTCTGTCGTGGGCGGGCCCACGCCAGGTGTAGCTGGCTCAGCGCATATTCTCCCGATACGCATTGCCCCCGAACTACGATCCGGACTCTACCGTCGAGGGTGTCGCTGAGGCACCCTCAGGAATGCGGGGGCACCAAACAGAACCACCGGACAATGCCCGTCTTCCGGCTCGCAACCGCTTGCCAGAGTTGACTTGCGGTGTTTGGGGTGAATGCCAATGCAGGCAGTAAATGAGTGTCGGTACTCAGCAGGCTTTCAGCTCACCAGGTGGAGACGCCGCGGCCCATTCCCTGGTAGTGCCAGCCGGCCGCAGTCCACTGCCGCGGGTCGAGCACATTGCGGCCGTCGATGATGTGCGCCTCGCGCACCCGCGGACGCATCTCCTCGGGATCGAGCTCGGTGAAATCCTTCCATTCGGTGAGCACCATCACCACGTCGGCATTCTTCACGGCCTGCTCCACGGTGTCGACGACGTGCAGATCCGGTCGGGCTCGACGCAGGGCATCCCCCGCGGCCGGGTCGGTGATCACCACGTCGGCGCCGCGCGCCCACAGTCGGGTCGCAATGTCCAGTGCCGGCGAGTCGCGCAGGTCGTCGCTGTCCGGCTTGAACGCAGCCCCCAGCACCGCCACCTTGCGGCCCACCAGGCGGCCACCGAACAGGTCCGCGGCCATCTCCACCGCCGTCTCCCGGCGTCGCAGGTTGATCGCATCCACCTCTCGCAGGAAGGTCAACGCCTGGTCCACGCCCAGCTCGCCGGCCCGGGCCATGAAGGCCCGGATGTCCTTGGGCAGGCAGCCGCCGCCGAAACCGATCCCGGCGCGCAGGAACTTCTTGCCGATCCGGTCGTCGTAGCCGATCGCCTCCGCCAGCTTGGTGACATCTGCACCCGTGGCGTCACACAGCTCCGCCATCGCGTTGATGAAGCTGATCTTGGTGGCCAGGAAGGAGTTTGCCGCCACCTTCACCAGCTCGGCGGTGGGGTAGTTGGTCACCAGCCGCGGGATCTGCTCGGCCAGCAGCTGCGCATAGCACTCGTCCAACAGGTCCTTCAGCTGCTCGCCCTGCTCCCGGTCCTCCGGCAGGCCGTAGACGATCCGATCGGGGTGCAGCGTGTCCTGCACCGCAAAGCCTTCCCGCAGGAATTCCGGATTCCACACCACGGCGATGTTCTTGCCCGAGGCGGCGCAGCGCTGTTCGATCTGCTCCGCGGTGCCCACCGGCACGGTCGACTTCCCGGCGATCAGCACGGGGCGGTCATCCTGCGGCTGGGCATGGGTCAGCACGCTCTCCACCGCGGCCTCCACATAGCTCAGGTCGGCGGCATAGCGGCCCTGCATCTGCGGGGTGCCGACACCGATGAAGTGGATCTGGCAGTCCGCGATCTCCGCCGGATCGGTGGTGAAGCGCAGCCGGCCGGAGTCCACATTGCGCTTCAGGACCTCAGGGAAACCCGGCTCGTGGAAGGGGCTCTCACCGCGGGCGAGTTTGTCCACCTTGGCCTGGTCGACATCAAGGCCGATCACCTCGTGGCCCAACTCGGCCATGCACGCAGCGTGCACGGCGCCCAGATACCCGCAACCAATTGTGGACAGACGCATGATGACACCCTAGCGATCCCGGGTTTCTTGCGGGTGAACAAGTCTCCCCGGGCTCGCAGGGATGTCTCTCAGAAGTCGGCCTCGGCCGGGTTGGCCCCCATCCGGTTGTCCGAGGCGATGGCGGAGATGGCCTGCATGTCGGCGTCGTCCAGCTCGAAACCGAAGGCGTCGAAGTTGGCGGCGATCCGCTCGGGGGTGACCGACTTGGGGATCACCACATTGCCCAGCTGCAGGTGCCAGCGGATGATCACCTGGGCCGTCGTGGCCAGGTGCTTCTCCGCGATGGTGCCGATCACGTCGTGGGTGAGGTCCTTGCTCTGGCCCAGTGGGCTCCACGCCTCGGTGATGATGCCGCGTTCGGCGTGGGTGGCGCGCAGCTCGGCCTGCTGCCAGGTCGGGTGCAGCTCCACCTGGTTGATCACCGGGGTCTCACCGTTGAGCGCATCCAGGTGCTCGACGTTGAAGTTGCTGACGCCGATGCTGGTCGCCAGGCCCTCGGCCTTGAACTGCTGCATGGCATCCCAGGCCTCGATGTAGGCGTCGCCGAACTTCACGTTGGCGGGCCAGTGGATCAGGTAGAGGTCGACGTGGTCCAGGCCGAGCTTGGTCAGGCTGGTCTCGATCGCCTCCCGGGCGTCGGCGGCGTGGTGCTTGTCATTCCACAGCTTGGTGGTGATGAACAGCTCCTCACGGGGGATGCCGGATTCGGCAATGGCCTTGCCGACGCCCTCCTCGTTGCCGTAGATGGCGGCGGTGTCGATGTGCCGGTAACCCACCTCGAGGGCCTTGGCGACGGCGGGGGTGGCCTGGTCGTTCTCCACCTGCCAGACGCCGAAGCCCAGCTGGGGGATCTGCTTTCCGTCATGCAGGGGGGTGAAGGGGACGTTCATGGTTCTCCTTGGGTTGGGGTGGAGTCCAGGGCAGGGTCAGTCGACGATGCCTTGGGCGGCCAGCCACTGCTTCGCGATCACCGCGGAGCTCTGTTGCTTGCCGACACTCAGGGTATTCAGTTCCACCAGCTCGTCGGTGGTGAGCCGGCTGGTGACCAGGGCGATCACCGAGGCCGCATCGGCGCCGACCCGGGAGGAGGCCACCGGAACCACATTCTGCGGCAGCACCAGGTTCTTCGGGTCCTCCAGCGTGACCAGGCCCTTGGCCTTGATCGACGGATCGGCGGAGTAGATGTCGGCCACCTGCACCTTGCCGTCGGTCAGGGCCTTGACCGTCAGCGGACCACCCGAATCCTCCACCGGCAGCACGGTCGCCTGCACACCGTAGGCGGATTTCAGTCCGGCCGGGCCATAGGGGCGCTTGGTCAGCTCCGAATTGCCGGCAAGCTTCACCGGACCCAGCTTGGCCAGATCGGCGACGGTCTTCAGGCCGTGCTTGCGGGCGGTCTCGGCGGTCACATTGAAGGAGTCCTGGTCGCTGGCGGCGGCCGGTTCCAGCACCATCAACCCCGTCGGGGCCTTCTGCCGCAGCGCGGTGACGATCTGCGGCGTGGTCTTCGCCGTCGAGCCCTTGTCGTAGTACTGCAGCAGGTTGCCGGCATATTCGGGCATCAGGTCGATCCGTCCGCTCGCCAGCTCGGGCAGGTAGATCTCCCGCTGGCCGATCTGGTAGCTGCGCTTGATCGTCCACCCGCGCGATTCCAGCGCCTGGGCAAAGAGCTCGGCGATGATCTCGTTGGAGTAGTACTGCTGCGATCCGATCGTCAGGTTCTTCGACGCCGGACCGGCATCGCCGGACTGCTTGGTGCCCAGCGGATCACTGCTGGCGCAGCCGCTGAGCAGGAGCAGCGCGGCGAGCAGGGCGGCAAGGGTGCGTCTCATGTCATCTCCCGGGGGTTCGGGGTGGGGTGGGCTCGACGGAGCAGCCGTTCGGCGGTCTCGAAGCAGAGCTCCAGGGCGATGGCCAGCGCCATCACCAGGATCGAGGCGGCCAGCATCATCGGATAGTCCTGCGTCTTGAGGCCCAGGAAGAGATCCCGGCCCAGGCCACCGGCGCCGACATAGGCGGCCAGGGTGCCGGTGGAGACCACCTGCAGGGTGGCGGAGCGCAGCCCGCCCACCAGCAGCGGCAGGCCCAGCGGGATCTCGACGTGGCGCAGCACTTGCCATTCGGTCATGCCCTGCGCCCGGGCCGCGTCGACGGTGGTGGGGTTGACTGCCTCGACGCCGGCATAGGCGCCTGCCAGCACCGACGGGATGGCCAGCAGAACCAGCGCGATCATCGGGGCCCTCAGCCCGACGCCCAGCCACAGCCCCAGCAGCGTGACCAGACCCAGGCTGGGCAGGGCGCGGGCGGCGCCGGAGCTGCCGACGGCCAGGTTGCGGCCCCGGCCGGTGTGCCCCACCAGATAACCCAGCGGAACGGCTACCAGTGAGGCCAGCAGCACGGTGGCGACGGTGTAGAGCAGGTGCTCCAGCAGGTGGGTGGGCCAGCCGGCCGGGCCGTGCAGATTGGCGGGGTCGGCCAGCCAGGCCAGGGCTTCGCGGACGAAGTTCATCGGTCCACCTCCCGCGCCGGGGCCGGCTTGGCCGAACGGTTCCACGGCAGCAGGAGCCAGCCCAGGCCCACCAGGACGGCGTCCAGCAGCCAGGCCAGGGCGACCGTCACCACGATGCCGGTGAGGACCTCGGCCAGGATGCCGCGCTGGAAGCCGTCGGTGAACAGCTGACCCAGGCTGGGCACCCCCAGCAGGGCGCTGACCGTGACCAGGCTGACGGTGCTGACCGCCACCACCCGCAATCCGGCCAGCATCGACGGGCCGGCCAGCGGCAGCTGCACGGCGAAGAAACGCCGCAGCGCGCCGTAGCCCATCGCGGTGGCGGACAGATTGGGCCCTTCACCCACGGCATCCAGGCCGTCGGTGGCCGAGCGCACCATCAGTCCGAAACCGTAGAGGGTCATGGCGGCGATCACATTCCACCGGTCCCGCACGGTGGTGCCGATCAGCATCGGTAGCAGCACGAACAGCGGCAGGGACGGGATGGCGTAGACCAGGCCGGAGATGGCCACCAACGCGGCCCGGCCGGGGCGGAAGCGGTGCGCGACCCACGCGACCGGAAGCGCCAGCAGGAAGCTCAGCACCACGGCGGGCAGGGCCATCAGCAGGTGCGACCACGCCTGCTGGCCAATCATCGGCAGGTTGTCCAGCACCCACCTCATGCGAGCCTTCCCGCCGGGCGGCCCAGCGAATCCACCACCAGGGTGCCGTTGGGCCCCTCCTGCAGGTGCAGGTCCAGCTCGCCCCGGTCCAGCCCGAGGAAGGAGGCGACGAAGTCATCTGCCGGGGCGGACACCAGCTCGGCGGGGGTGCCGGTCTGGGCCACCTGACCGCCCTTCTTCAGCAGCACGATCTGGTCGCCCAGGGCGATCGCCTCGGCGATGTCGTGGGTGACGAAGAGCACCGTCTTGTGCAGGTCGTCCTGGATCCGGCGCATCCATGCCTGCAATTCGGCCCGCACCAGCGGGTCGACGGCGCCGAAGGGCTCATCCATCAACAGGATGTTGGGCTCGCTGGCCAGTGCGCGGGCCACGCCCACCCGCTGCTGCTGGCCACCGGAGAGCTGGGCCGGCCAGCGCCGCGCCATCGCCTGGTCCAGCCCCACCAGGTCCATCAGTTCCATGGCCCGCTGGTGCGCCTGCTTCTTGCCGACGCCGTTCAGCCGGGGCACCGTGGCGATGTTGTCGATCACCCGTCGGTGCGGCAACAGTCCGGAATTCTGCATCACGTAACCGATCCGGCGACGCAGCTTCACCGCATCGGTGCCGGCGATGTCCTCGTCGTCGATCAGCACCCGGCCCTCGGTGGGTGCGACCATCCGGTTCACCATCCGCAGCAGCGTGGTCTTGCCGCACCCGGAAGAACCGACCAGCACCGTGGTGCGGCCGGTGGGAACCACCAGACTGAAGTCGTCGACGGCCATGGTGCCGTCCGGATAGCGCTTGGTGACGCCGTCGAACTCGATCCCCATGCTGCTCCCTTCCTGGTGAGCACGTGCTCTCCATTCAACGCGGTGCCACCGACAGAAATTCCTGAGTGGGAGCGCCTGAGCCGCGTCAGCGGATAATCTCTGCGCACAGGTTTCGGCCAAGACACTTGCGGGGGCGAGCGTGAGCAACACGGTACGAGGAATACCCACGTGGATTCCAGCGGGAGCGGGGGAATTGTCGGCCCAGGTGCACCTGCCCGAGGGAGGCGAGGCCGTGGGAATCGTCGTCCTGGTGCCGGCAATCGACCGGGAATCCGTGATCGCAGCCCGATCCTGGAACATCCTGGGGCGTGAGCTGGCGCGATCCGGCCACGCGGTCGTTCGGTTCTCGCTGCGCGGCGACGGGGATTCCAGCGACCTACCGGACGCAGACGTGCTCGCGGCCTGGCAGCAGGATGTGCGATCCGCGATCGACCTGGCAGAGGCCCTGTTGCCCGGGGTAGCCGTCACGTTGGTGGGTCTTCGCGTGGGAGCGAGCCTCGCGGCGGCGATCGAGGATCCCCGGATCGGACACCGCTTGCTCTGGGAACCGGTGTCGGGGCGTCGCTATCTTCGCGCCCAGCAAGCGCTGCGGTCGATCACCGTGGCCGAGCCCACCGTGGATGATGCTGTCGAACTGGCGGGGGAGTCGTACACGGCGGAGCAGGCCGCCAGCATCGGTCGGCTGAAGGCCCCGGGCGACGGGGCCAACATCCGTCGCGAAACGGACCGGGAGGTGGCGGCTCGGCTCCATGCGTGCATCACCCGCGATGCGCGGGTACCGCGGGGGGCCATCGCGGAGATCTGTGCCTCGCTGCCGCGGGTTCGCCCGCGAGCGCTCGAGCGCTGGGCCCCGAAGGCGATCGCGACACACCCGGTTGCGTCGGGAGCGGTCCGGGAGCATCGCGTCGTGGTGGGGCCACACCAGCTGCCCGGGATCTTCACCGAGGGCAGCCAGGCCCAAGGCACGCGTGCGGTGCTCTTCTGCGCGGCGGGTTCCGAGCCGATGGACGGCCCCACCGGGCTGTGGACCCGGACCGCGCGGGACCTGGCCTTGGTGGGGGTGAGCTCTTTGCGAGTGGATCGTCGCGGCGTCGGTGAGGTGCTCGACGAGACGCAGGACCAGGAGCCCAATCCCTACCGCGTGACCTGCGCGGAGGATCTTGCGGAGGGGATTGGCCACTTGCGCAGCATGGGCTTCGACGACATCAACACGATGGGGCTGTCCTCGGCGGGCTGGAGCTTCTGCCACGCCGCCGCGATCGAGCCGCCGGATCGGATCGTGATGATCAACAATGTGGGCTGGCATCGCGACGAATCGCGCTACCGCAACATCTTCCAGCAGACCCGGCTGGAACGGCTGCTGGGCAGCGGGATTCCCACCGGTGACGAGGTGACTGCGGCCCCGCCGTCGGCGTGGAAGCGAACCCTCAGAGGGGCCCTCAAGACGTTCCGCGATGGAACTATGGCGCGCCTTCCGCGTCCGCTGTGGGTGCTGTTGTCCCGGATGGGCATCGTGATGGATCCGGAGCCCCTGCTCTGCCTGGTGCCGCCTGGCACCCGGCTCACGCTGTTGCTGGGGGAAGCCGACCAGCCGAAGTGGGAGGGCGTACATGGGCCCCGCTGCGCCGCGCGGCTCGGTGCGCGGGGGTACCGGATCGAGGTGCTGACCTGTCCGGAAATGGATCACTCGCTGTTGTCCCGACGGGGACGCCTGGCGATGCGGCGCTGGGCCACCGAGGCGTTCGGTCAGGGGCAGTCGCCCAGCGGTGGCTGAGGCGAGGTGTCCGCTGGGCGCGTGAGAGAATGTGCGACATGTCTTCTCTGCCCTCACAGCTCACCGATCGGGTCCAGGCCGTCACCGGCATCGATCCGGAGATGCGTCCCGCCACCAAGCCGCAGTTCGGCCACTTCCAGTCGAATGTTGCACTGCGCCTGGCCAAGACCGAGGGCAAGCCGCCGCGGGAGGTGGCCGCAGCCATCGTCGAGAAGCTCGATCTGGCCGATCTGTGCGAGCCGTTGGAGATCGCCGGCCCCGGCTTCATCAACTTCCGGATCAAGTCCTCGGTGCTGGCCGCCACCGCCAGCGAACTGCTGGCCGACGAGCACGCGGGCATCGCGCAGGTCGACGAGCCGCAGCGCGTCGTGATCGACTACTCCGCCCCAAATGCCGCCAAGCAGATGCACGTCGGCCACCTGCGCTCCACCATCATCGGTGACTGCTTCAACCGGGTGCTGAGCGCCCAAGGGCATACCGTCATCCCGCAGAACCACATCGGTGACTGGGGCCGGCAGTTCGGCATGCTGGTGGAGCAGACCATCGACGAGGGGCTGGATCTCAACACGCTGGACCTGGCCGGTGCCGAGGCGCTGTACATGCGCGCCAATGCCCACCTGAAGAGCGACGAGGCCTTCGCCACCCGCTCCCGGGATCGCGTCGTCAAACTGCAGGCCGGTGACCCCGAGACGATCGCCATGTGGGAGAAGCTGATCAGCATCTCCAAGGCCGGTTTCGAGAGCACCTATGCCCGGCTCGGGGTGCTGCTGCAGCCCAAGGACTACGCCGGTGAGAGCATCTACAACGCGGTGCTGCCCGAGGTCTGCGAAGACCTGGAGAGCCGCGGGATCGCGAAGGTTGACCAGGGCGCGCTGGCGGTCTTCGTGGACGGCTACGAGGCGCCGGCCATCATGCGCAATTCCCAGGGTGGCTACGGCTATGACGTCACCGACGTCGCCGCGGTGCGCTACCGGGTGGACGAGCTGAAGGCCAACCGGCTGGTCTACGTCGTGGGCTCCGAGCAGACCCACCACTTCAAGCTGATCTTCGGCGTCTGCCGCAAGGCCGGCTACCTGCCCGACGCGGTGCGTGCCGAGCACGTCGGCTACGGCATGGTGCTGGGCACCGACGGCAAGAAGTTCTCCACCCGGGAGGGCACGGCCGTCCACCTGGACGACCTGTTGGACGAGGCCGAGCAGCAGGCCGCGCCGAACATCGCCCTGGCCGCCATCAAGTACGCCGATCTCAGCTCCGGGCTGCAGAAGGACTACACCTTCGACGCGGAGCGGATGACCGCCACCACCGGCGACACCGGCCCCTACCTGCAGTACGCGCACGCCCGGATCTGCCAGATCATGCGTAAGGCCGAGGCGGAGCAGGTCACCGTCCCGGAGCGGATCACCGTGCTGGACGAGCCCGCCGAGCAACAGCTGGCGCTGTTGCTGAGCCGCTTCGGGGAGATCGTCGACGACGTCGCCGAGACCCTCCAGCCGCACAAGCTGTGCGGCTACCTGTACGAGCTGGCCGGCGCCTACTCCACGTTCTACGAGCAGTGCCCGGTGATGAAGTCCGAGGGGGAGGTGCGCGGCAGCCGACTGGCGCTGTGCGTCGCCACCCGCACCGTTCTGGCCCGCGGCCTGTACCTGCTGGGGATCGACGCGCCCGAGCGGATGTGACATGGCCACCCGCCGGTGGGCCTGGCTGCCACTGATCCACCGCGCCGCCTGGTTGGTCTCCTTCCTGACGGTGCTGGCCCTGGTGCTGGTCTCGGCCTTTGCCTGGCGGCTGGAGATGGCCGAGGACCTGATGCGGCAGGGCAAGGCCAGGAACCTGGTGCTCTCCACCCCGAACATGCCGTGGGATGCGATGTACTGCGACCGGGAGCATGACTGGACGGCCTACTGCTTCCCGCCGCAGCCGTCCACCACCCGAGGTGAGGCGATCGGTCTCAAGCAACTGGCCGCACAGCATGGCTGGAGCACCTTCGCGGTGCTCACCATCGACTTCCACACCTCCCGCAGCCGCTTCATCTTCGAGCGCTGCCTGGGCACCGATGTGACGGTGGTGGGGCGCCACATTCCTGCCGCGGACGACCAGGTGGCCTATCAGCTGGGCGCGTACGCCAAGGAGCTCAGGCTGGGGCGCTGCCCAGCCTGAGCGGTCCCGGCGTCAGCCCTTGCGCTGGGCGGCCAGCCAGGCCGCACCGATGATGCCGGCCTTGTTCTTCAGCTCGGCGGGGATGATCGGCGTGCTCAGCTTCAACAGCGGCAGGTACTTCTCGTGCTTCTTGCTGACCCCACCGCCGACGACGAACAGGTCGGGCCACAGGAGCATCTCCATCGTCTCGTAGTAGCGCTGCAGCCGCTCGGCCCAGTCGCTCCAGGAGAGGTCCTCCCGCTCCTTGGCGCTCATCGCCGCCCGGCTCTCGGCGTCGTGGCCGTCCAGTTCGATGTGACCCAGCTCGGTATTGGGCAGCAGCACGCCGTCGTTGATCACGGCGGTACCGATCCCGGTGCCCAGGGTGGTGAGGATCACCACGCCCTCGGTGCCCTTCGCGGCGCCGTACTGCACCTCGGCCAGCCCAGCGGCGTCCGCGTCGTTCACGATGGTGACGCCGCGGCCCAGCTTGTCCTCGAAGAACTTCTCGGCCTCCAGACCCTTCCAGGTCTGGTCGAGGTTGGCGATCATCGGCACCTTGCCATGCCGCACGGGTGCCGGGATGGTGATGCCGATCGGAGAGTCGCCGATCTCGGCGGCGAAGTGCTCGACGATCTGGCCCACGACGCCGACGACGGCCTCCGGGGTGGACGGCTGCGGCGTGTCGATCCGGAAACGGTCCGCGGCGAAATCGCCCTTGGTCAGGTCGACCGGTGCGCCCTTGACGCCCGAGCCGCCGATGTCAATGCCCAGAACTGTGTTCATTGCTCCAGCGTACTGGGCTGCTGGTGGTCAGGCACGATCTCCACCGTCGGGGTGCGGATCGGCTCCACGTCGTGCACCGCCCGCAACGAGAAGCCCAGGTTGTACAACTCCTCGAAGTAGCGCTTGGACTGCAGGCTCATCAGGGCTGCCACCATCAGCTGGGTGGAGAGGATCGCCAACGCGATGGTCAGCCCCTGCCAACCGAGCTTGCCCGCCAGGGTGAGCACCACGGCCACCAGGCCGAAGACCAGGGCGGGGATCAGCGGCACCCAGAAGGGCCGCCAGAGGTAGCCGTTGATCAGCTGCCGGTAGGTGGTCAGGCGGCTGGTGGTGCTGGTCAGGGCGGAGCGGCTGACCCGCTGCTCCAGACCGGCCCAGCTCAGTGTCGCCGGAATCTCCACGATCCGGGCGCGCAGGATCTGCGCCTTGTAGATGATCTCCACCATCACGTCCGGCCCCTCGGCCTTCAGCGAGAGCGAGCGGATGAAGGGGCCGTCGTAGGCGCGCACCATGCCGGTCAGGGTCTTCACGTCGTGGTAGGCCGTGAAGTTGAGGAATTTGTTGGCGGCCTGGCTGCGCACCGCCAGCGGCTTGGGCACCTGCACCGACTGCCCACCCTCCATGTAGGGGGAGGCGATCACCACGTGGGGTCGGGTCTCCAGCCAGGTGTCCACCAGCCGGCCGATGTCGTCGATCGAGTAACTCAGGTCGCAGTCGACGGCCACCACCACGTCGCCGTGCGAGGCCTGGATGCCGGTGCGCATCCCCGCACCCAGCCCGGCATTGCGGCGGTGGGAGAGGACGCGTGCCGGGGTGCTCAGCGTCTGGGCCGCGCGGGCGGCCTCGCCGAGGGTGTCATCATCGGAGCCGTCGTTGACGACGATGATCTCCCAGTCGATGGCGTTCTTCGCCTGGGCCAACTCGTCGATCGCCCGCAGGGTGCGGGCCACGGTGGTCTCTTCCCGGAAGGCCGGAATGATGAAGGATCCGGTCGGACGAGGGTGCGTCGTCGCTCCGGTGCCCTGGACGGGGGTCATGATCTTTCCCCCCAAATGATGTGCAGCCACTGAACTACCTAATCACTTGCGAGGGGGCAGGCGTCGGGCGGCCCCCCTGCCGAGTGTGCAGGAGCTGGATGGCACCCGCCACGGTGATGGCCAATCCGAGGGCGGCCAGCAGTTCGGTGTGCGGCCGGGGCAGTTCCTGCAGCAGGGCGAGCCCGACGATGGTCGGCACGACCGTCTCCATCAGGTACATCGGGGCCAGCACCGGTGTGGCCTCGCTGCGAGCCAGCCCGCGGGTGAGGTGCACCTGACCGAGCACGATCCCCAGCCCCGTGAACCCGCCCGCGATCCAGGTGTTCAGTGGCAACTGCCAGAAGATCCACAGCGGGTGCGCGGCGTCGCCGATCACCAGTCGGGCACCGATCGCGCCGAAGCTGAAGCCCAGCCCCGAAGCCATCCCCAGTACAACGGGTGGCAGGCGGACGGCGAGGGCGGCGGTGGTCACGGCGACGCAGCCAGCCAGCAGCCACAGGTGGGCGGGGCGGATCGCGACGGCGGGGCCGGGGATGGTCGCGGTGCCCAGCAGGGCGAGCCCCACCAGCAGTGCCACCAGTGCCAAGGCCTCGCGGCGACCCAGCCGGCGCGCTCCGCTGACATGTTGCAGCACCGCGGTCACGCCCAGCCCGGCGGCGGAACAGGCCTGCACGATCAGCAGGGGCAGGGTGCGTCGGGCCAGCAGCGTGAAGCCGAAACCGGCGGCCTGCAGCACGGTGCCGATCCACCAGGAGCGGGACTTGAGGGCTCCATCGGCGTGCTGGGAACCCTCGTGCAGTCGGGCTCCAGCGGCGCCATAGGCGAGGACGCCCAGCAGCAGGAGCAGCGCGCTCCAGATCATCGTGCTGCCGGCCAGCGGGCGTCGATCTCGTCGACGATCAGCTGGCTGGCGCTGTGTTGCGGATAGGGCAGGTCACGGTCTTCCAGCTGGTCGCGCCAGTCCGGGGCATCCGCCCAGGCCTGCAGCATGGCGTCCACCGGGTCGTCATCGCCCAGCAGCCGACACCAGCCGTCGAGCAGCTCGGGGCGTTCCGTGGAGTCGCGCACCACCAGCAGCGGGCGCCGGAAGAGGCAGGCCTCCTCCTGGACACCGCCGGAGTCGCTGACCAGCAACCCGGCTGCCGATTCCAACCCGACGAAGGTGCGGGGTGGTTGTGGTTCGATCACGCGCACCGCGCCCAGGCGATCCGACAGGTCCCAGCGCTCGATGTTCTTGGCGGTGTGCGGGTGCAACGGAACCACGACGGTGGTCTGCTCGGCCAGGGCAGCCAGCGCGGTCACCAGCCGGGTCAACTTCTCCCGGTCGTCGACGGTGCCCGCGCGGTGCACGGTGCTCAGCACGTACTGCCCCTCGGCAAGGCCCAGATCGGCCAGGATCCGGTCTCGTTCCTGCGGCCCGGGGGCGATCACGGACATCGCGTCCAGCAGCGTGTTGCCGGTGACCTTGAGCCGGTGCTCCTCGACGCCTTCGCGTCGCAACTGTTCCGCGTTGACGTCCAAGGGGGTGCAGCACAGGTCGGCCACCTGGTCCACCAGGATCCGGTTGATCTCCTCCGGCATGCCACGGTCATGGCTGCGCAGCCCGGCCTCGACGTGCACCAGCGGCGTGCCGGTGGTGCTGGCCGCCAGAGCGCCCGCCAGGGTCGAGTTGGTGTCGCCCTGCACCACCGCGGCGCGGACCGGCTTGTCGATCAGGTAGCGGGTCAGCTCGCTGGTGGCCTGCCCGATCTGCTCCCCCCGGGTCTGGCCACCGATGTGGATGTGGTCGGTCACGTCGACGCCGGCCAGGTCATCCAGCACGTTGTGCCACATCGCCTCGTCATAGTGCTGACCGGTGTGCAGCACCCGGCTGCGCGGGCCCAGCGCCCGGGCGATTCCGGCCAGCTTGATTGCCTCGGGGCGGGTGCCGATCACCAGCAGGACGTCGGCGTCGCTCCCCTCGGAGGTCACTGTCGGGGTCACTGCGCGGCAACCTCACGGCCGCGGGAGAGCACGTCGATCCCCCGTTCCCGGACGGGGATCCCCTTGATGGATTCGGCATGCTCGGCCAGGTTCACCAGTCGGTACTGCTTGGCGAAGGCCTCCAGGATGAAGTCCAGCATCTCGCGCTTCTTGCCCAGCGCCATGGTCATCCCGGGGAAGAACTCCAGGCCGGGGGCATCCTTGCCGTCCAGCAGGTCCAGCGGGTGCAGCAGCAACGACGGCTGCGTTCCGGTCGCCTTGCAGAAGGCCAGGGCGGCCTTGATGTAGGCCTTGGCGACGGGTACCGAGTAGCCGGACAGGTAGATCACGTAGGAGGCGTGGATCGGTACCCGGGCCATCGGGAAGACCGTCACGGGCACCTCGGTTAGCTGCACGGCCGGGGACGTCCTGCCGTCCACCTCGCAGCAGGGTGCCTTCCAGGTGAAGGGCTTGTTGGGCAGGCCGGCATCCCACAGCGAGCCGAACAGCGCCTTGCGGTCCTCTCGCTCCTGCTTGGTCAGGGTCTTGTTGGTGCGCAGGTAGTACTGCCGCGCGACCGGACCGATCCAGGTGGCCAGCACTGAACAGTCGTAGTCGTAGTCCAGTTCCACCAGGGCGCGCATCAGGTCGGGGCTCATCGCGAAGCCGGGGGCCCGGAAGCCGCGGGGCTTGGGGGCGCCGGCCGCCATGATGGCGTCCTCGGTACGCCTCAGCTCGTCACGCAGTTGCTGTGGCGAGTACAGGTGCAACCACGGCTCGTGCTCGTAGGAGTGGCTGCCGATCTCGCAGCCGAATTCCACCAGCCGGGTGACGAAGTCCGGGCCGTCCGCGGCGGCGGCGTCGGCACCCACCACCATCACCGACGGCTTGATCCGGTGCGCGCCGAAGGCCTCCACCATCCGGTCGCCCAGGATCGGCAGGTAGCTGGGCCGTTCCACCCAGTCGGCGTCGCCGTGGGTGCGCTTGTAGCTCCAGAAGTTGTCCGCATCGAGCCCGATGCTGGCCAGCGGCTTGTTGCGCTGTGAATCGCTCATTCCTCGTGAATTGCTCATCTTCGTCCCCCTCCGTCAAAGCCGATCATCAGTCCGGCAGACTCGCAAGGGCTCGTTCCACCAGGTCCAGCGAGGCCTCGACGTTCAGGGTGCCGGTGGTGTTCTGCACGGTGCCCACCACGTGGACCCCGGGAATCGACGTCTGGAAGGGCATCGGTGCGCTGGCGCCCGGCACCGGCAGCGGCACCACGTGCGGCGCCCGGTTGATGCTGCTGGCCAGGATTCGTGGTTCGAAATCGGGGAAGGCCTTGCGCAGGCCGGCGAGCATCCGCTCGCGCACCTGGTCGTCGGAGAGATTGAACCACTCGTCGTTGGGCGCGCAGTAGTGCGGCAGGTAGACCAGACTGGCGCCGCCGGTCTGTTCCGCCGGGAGCAGGGCGTGCATCCCGATCACGCCCGTGAGTTCCACGTCGTCCACCAGATAGGTGATGTAGCAGTCGTTCGGCGGGCTCTCCAGCAGGAAACTGCCGCAGACCACGCCCAGATAGGGCGCCGACGTCAGTTGGGAGCGTTCGGCATCGGTCAGCTGGGGCAGCAGGGTGCTGGTGACCGGGCCGGGGGTGGTGACGAAGACGCGGTCAGCCTGCAAGGAGTTGCCGTCGTCCAGGGCGACGCGCAGGCCACCCTCCGGGAGGGACTCGATCGCGGCGACCCCGACGCCGGTGCGGATCTCCCCGCCCAGCTCCTGCACCCGTTGCTGCATCGCGGCGAAGACGGGGCCATAGCCGTGCGGCAGGACGCCGAAACGATCCCCGGCACCCTTCAACCGCGCCTGCACCAGCCGACGGAAGGTGCTGACCATGAAGGTGGCCGAGACCTGATCCGCCTGGGTGCCCAGCTTGGCCCGCAGGATGGGCCACCAGAAGGCATCGAGGGCGGATCGCCCCGCGGTCCGGCCCAGCCAGCTCACGGCGGTCATCCGGTTGGCGAGTCTCATCGGGAGCGCCAGCGACGCGGCGATGGACGCCCCGATGCGTGCCCGGTCCGCAAACTTGAGCATCGGGAGCTTCGCCATGTCCACCAGGCTGCTGGCGGGGTAGCGGGTACCGCCGGCAATGATCTCCGCGGGGGCGGAGGTCCAGCGGACGCTGTCCTTCAGCCCGAGCTCGTCGAGCAGGGCCAGGACCCGCTCGTCGGATTCGAGGATCACGTGGTAGAAGCGGTCCACGTCGAAGCTGGAGCCGTTCACCGTGAAGCGCTCGGTTGCGGTGAGCCCGCCCAGCGCCGGGAACCTGTCCACGAGCGTCACCCGGTGGCTGGCTCGGCAGCCGGCGAGGGCGAGGGCAGCGCCGGTGGCCCCGCCGCCGATCACAATCCAGTTCTCAGCCATGGCTCCGAGACTAGTGCCTTGTAGCATCGGGCAGGAACGGGCAATTCGTGGGGAAGGGGGGTGGTGGCAGTGCAGGAACCGGCCAGGCGTCCGATCCTCTGGGGAGCCGCCGCTTGGCTGCTGCTGTGGGCCATCGTGGCGGGGATGGTGCTGCGCAACCTGGCGTCGCCGACGGATGCGGTGGGCCTGCGGTACGACTATGCCGACTTCCGCGACACCACGTGGACCCCCTTGCAGGACTTCCTGCGCGGGCAACTGCCGTGGGAGACCGCGGACTATCAGCTCCGGCACCCCAATGCGCAGCCCTTCCTGCTCTACGTTCCGCACTACTTCGCGCTGGGATTCCTGCTGTTGATGTTGCCCTACCCGGCTGCCGTGGGCCTGTGGATCGGGCTGACGACCGCGAGCGTGGCGATGCTGGTGACTGCCAGCATGTGGCGTTGGCTCCCCGGGGTGGCGCGGCGCGCACCCTGGGTGGTGCTGCCGCTGTCATGCTTCTTCGCCCTCACCCCACCCGGCAAGTACGGTCTGTTCACCGGCAACTGGGTCACCGTCTGCGCCCCGGCGGCTGCCGCACTGGTGCTGGTGCGCCGCCCGTGGTCCGTGGCCGGGGCGCTCTTCCTGTCTGTGGTCAAACCACAGGTGGGTGTGCCGGCCAGCCTCATGGCGCTGGGGTGGGGCCGATGGAAGGGTGTGCTGATGGCGGCTGGTGCCAGCCTGCTGCTGGTGCTGCCGGTGATGGGCGTGGCCGTGAGGCGCGCCGGGGGCGTGGGCCCCTTCATCGACATGCTGGGCCGTAACCTGCAGGCGGCAGACCAGGAACTGAGCAGCAATGCCCTGCCCCAGGTGGACACGGCACACCTCCTGGGTCAGCTGGGGGCTCCGGGCCCGCTGGTGCTGGCGGGGGGACTCGTGGTGGCCCTGGCGGTCGGGCTCCTCGGGTTGTGGGCCGGCCGACGTGCCCCGGGGTCGGCCGGGCAGGCGCTGGGCCTTGGACTGTTCGTGCTGCTGGCCCTTCCCAATCTGCTCTACACGGCGCTGGTCCTGGTGCCGGCCATCGCGGGGCTGGTGGCGGAGGTCGGAGCCGGCCTGCGGGACCGGGGCAGTGACGGCCGGTGGAGGGCGCCGGTCGTGCTACGGCTGCTTCTGTTGGGCCTGTTGCTGTTCCCCTTCGTGAACTTCTACCGGCTCTTCCCACTACTGGGTTACTCGGTGGCAGTCGGCTACCTGGTCAACGCCATCTGCCTCAACCTGGCCGCACTGGTGGCGCCGCTGACGCTGAGACTTCGCTGTGGTGAGGCAGAACGCTGACACGTGGAAGCCCTAGATTGTGAGTCGGACATCTGTCTGGGAAGTGAACGGGGGAGGGCACATGTTTCCAGCCGCTGCCATCGTGCCCTTGTTCGCGCTGCTGGGCCTCTGGTTGACGATCGAGACGCGGCCTTTGATGCGCGGCCGATTGGACGCCATGCAGGTGGGTGCCCTGACGCTGCTGGGCTGGCCCACGGTGCTCGCCGTGCTGCGCAGCCAGTTCTCGACCCTGCAGGCCACCCCCATGATGTTGCTGGGTTTCCTGCCAGGGCTCATCTTCGGCGCCGTGCTGGGTTACCGGCTCCTGCGGGAGCGACGGGTCCTCAACCCCGGTGTGGTGATGGTCTGGCTGGCCGTGGCATTCATCGTCCTGCACGCTGCCCTGACCCACCAGTCCCTGGTCTGGGGGCTGATGTGGATGGTCAGCACCCTGCCCGCCCTGTTCTGCGGCTGGGGGACGTTGGAATCGGTGCGCCGGGCCGGCGCCCAGAGCCTGCTTGCGGTCTGGCTGGGCATGTTGTTGGTGATGCTGGTGGATCCGGCGCGCAATGTCAGCGAATGCCGGGCTGACAAGTGCAGCATCTTCGGGAAATTCCTCACCCCCGGCGGTGAGCTGAACAACGAGCTGGGCATGATCCTGGCGCCATTGCTGCCCTTGGCACTGTTCGGAGCCTCCCGCGGCAAGATCCTGCGGGTGAGCATTCCGGTGGTGCTGATGGTCAATCTCAGTGGCAGTCGCTCCAGCCTGATCATGGCCTGTCTCGGTGTGATCACCTCGCTGCTGTTCACCCTGCCGCGCCGCCCCCGCGACTGGGGCTTTGCCACGCTGATCGTGGCCGTGGTGGGTGCGACGCTCGTGCCGGTGCTGCGCACCTTCCCCGACGACGGTTTCACCTGGCGCGGCATCCTGTGGGTGCGGGCCAAGGAACTCATTGCCAGCCACCCCTGGCTGGGACATGGCCCCTCCTACTGGGTTCGGCAGACCGAGACCAACCTGTTCGGTCCCAACTACGCGCCCCACAACGTCTGGCTGGAGATGATGGTCACCGGCGGATTGTTCTACACCGTCCTGGTGGTCGTGGGGGTGGGTTTGGCGATCTCTCGGCAGAGCCCCCGCAACCGGGCCGCCGCCAGCGCGCTGTTGATCGCCGTGCTGAGCAGCGGCATGACCGAGGCGCCGATCATGCCCTACCGTTTCGCCTTCCCACCCGGCCCCTTCATCACCCTGCTTCTTCTCACGTCACTCACTCCAACCACAGCCGTCAAACGCAAGGAGTCTCTCTAATGGATGTCCAGGGCTACCTCCGGGCCATACGTCGGCGCCTGTCCGTCGTCATCGCCTGCACGCTGGTGGGTGGGCTGTTGGGCCTGGTCCAGGTGTTGCGCACACCGATCAGCTACAGCTCGACGGTCACGCTCTATGTGAGCGCGGCCAAGGCGAACAGTGCCGGTGACCTCAACGAGGGCGCTGCCTATGTCCAGAACCAGATGGCCAGCTACCAGGAACTGGTGTCCTCCCCAGTCGTGCTGGAGCCCGTGATCGACACACTGCACCTGGACGCCGACGCGGCCAGTGTGGCCGCCAATGTCAATGCCACGGCCGCGGCGGAGACGGCGATCCTGGAGATCGTGGTCAGCCAGCCCACCGCCGACGAGGCGATGGCGCTGGCCACTGCCGTCGGCAACCAGACCGCCAAGACGCTGGCTGAGGTGACCCCGCGCACGGACCAGAACGAACCCACCGTCCATGCCCGGGTGGTCTCGCCCGCCTCCGCCGCCCAGGCGCCCGGTGCGCTGCCGCGGGTGGTCCCGGTGGCCCTGGGGCTTGCCGCCGGCCTGGTGCTGGGCTGTCTGGCTGCCCTGCTGATGCATGCCCTCAGCCCGGCGCCAGTGATGGCCCGCAAGGCGCAACTCGAGGACTGAGTCGGATCAGCCCACCCGGCGCAGGTTGCGCTGGGCCACCGTATTGGCCGAGCCGTAGTCCGTGTGGAAGGCGGCTGTGTGCTTGACGAGGGCGTAGTTGTTGGTCATCCGGATGTTCCACGGGTTTCGTGCCTTGGCGCCGCCGGGGCCGATCACCACCGGGACGGCCACATTCCTTTGCCGGGTGAGGTTGATCCGGTTGTTGGTGATCGTGACGTCGTGCGTGCCGGACAGCACGACGATGGCCGAGGCAAAGCCGGTGTCCACGGTGGAGGCCTTGACGAAGGAATTGCCCTTGATCGTGACGCGGGCCGTCCGGTCCTCCAGGTGGACCGTGTTCATCGGATGGTTGCTGAACGAGTTGTTCAGGATCTGGACATTCTGGTAATTGGCCACACCCACCGCGAAGCCGGCGCCGGGGCCGGGGGCGGTGTTGTTGCGGAAGGTGGAGTTCTTCACCACCACGTCGCGCCCCACGCCAGAGGGGGCGTTGAACTCCAGGTCATCGCTGTGGTTGTTCTGGAAGACGCTGCGGTCCACGGTGACGCCGCTGACGGTGCCCTTGGCGTCGCTGGGTTCCATCAGGCCGTACTGGGTGTTCTGGATGGTGCTGTTCGTGATGCTCAGGCCGGAGACCTTGTCGTGACGGTCATCCGGGTCCAGCTGGATGGCGGAGAAGTCATTGGTGGGCCACCGGGAGTAGCCGGTGTCGATGACGAGCCGGTCCAGGCGGTAGCCGTGACCGTTCTCGAAGGTGAGCATCCGGCCGTAGGCCACGTCGGTGCGGGTCAGCTTGAGCCGAGAGACACTGCCATTGCCCTTCGAGAAGTGGAAGAGCTCGGTCCACGGCACATTGGGTACCAGCGCCAGTTCCGAGCGCTTGCCGGAGCCGACGATGTGGACGCCCGCGGGTACGTCGATGCGGTTGGTGCGCTGCGACGGCTTCACCAGCACGCGGGAATCGGGCAGCACCACGGTGCCGCCGCCACGCTGTGACACCTGACGCATGGCTCGTTCGATCCGCACGGCATTGTCACTGGGGGAGGTGCCCGCAGTGACACGCACCGTGGTGGTGGGAGCCTGCTGAGGTGGTTGGAAAACTGCGACGCTGGTGGCCGTAAGAGCCACTGCGCCCAGGACGCTGATCACGACGGTTCGTCTCGCCATCTCCCCGATCAAATCCCGAGTTCAAGTCGCAGTTATCCCAGCACAGTTTTGGTCGAATGACCAAACCTGTTTCCTCTCAGTTGATTCCCATGGTCCTCAGGTACCGATCAGTCACCGGTCCCATTCGGAAGCGCTCGTTGACAAGGGCTTCGTTCCGGTCTGCCTGGGCACAGCTGTCTTCCCAGCGCTCGCCGACCTCCCGGATGGCCCGCAGGCAATCGGCGGCATCGCCGGTGCGGAAGGCGGTGGCATGGAAGTCCTCGGGCAGGGTGGCGGCGACGGCCTCGCTGCAGATGATCGGCAGGCCGCTGGCTGCGGCCTCCAACAGCACGATGCTGTTGGCCTCCGCATCTGCGGTGTGCAGGAAGACGTCGGCTTCTCGCATGCGCTGCGCGGCCTGGGAGGTCGCTCCCTCGAAGTGGGCATGGGGCTGGGCGGCATTGAACTCGTCCATCACCCGCTGGTAGTCCTCGGATCCGGCGGGGCCCCACCAGGTGAAGCGGGCCTGCGGCAATTCCCGTCCGGCCGCGGTCACGGCGTCGATCCATACCTGCGGGTTCTTCTGGTCGGCCACCCTGGCCACCGAGACGAAGCGGGTGGGGGTCCGGGCCCGGGGGCCCTCGGGATGGAAGTCCGCGGCGGCGCCGTTGTTCACCAGGACAACCCGGTCCCGGTTCGGGAAGCGGCTGGTGTACTGCTGGTGCGCCACCTGGCTGACGGCGATCACTGCGGCGGTGCGTGGCAGCAGCACCCATTCGGCACAGCGCAGCATCGGATCGGCGAAGTCGTCCGACGCGCTGTGCAGCACGCAGGTGACGGGGGTGCGGGGTGCTGCCGCCAGCCGGGCGTAGACATTCGGCAGGGCAGAGTGCGCCAGGATGTGTGTCGGGTGGAAGTCGCGCAGTTGGCGGCGCAGGGTTCGGATCCGGCCGGCGGGTCCCTGGGCCGGGCCCTCCGGGTCGAGGTAGACGGTGCGGGTCTCGATGCCGCGGGCGGTGAACTCCGCCTCCAGACTGGACACCAGCGTCTCGGCTCCGCCGAGCTGCGGCTTGACGAGCACCTGGGCAATACGGGTCATGATCTACTTCCCTTCGGTTCCTCACCATCGCGGCTGTCCTTGTCCTCACGGGCGAGGGCCAGGAACAGTGAAGCGGCCAGCATCAGGGCCATGGCAACTTGTGCCACCGCGGCCGCGATGGCCGCACCGGTGGCGCCGTGCGCGGGAGCGAGCAGCACGATCGCCAGCATCTGCACCAGCACGCCCACGGGCAGGCAGATGCTCACCAGGCCGTCGTGGCCGGTGGCCTGCAGGATCATGGCCACCGGCTGGTTGAAGATCACGATGGCGGTGGAGATCGCAAGGATCCGCAGTACCTCAACCGAACCGACATAGGCCGGGCCGAGCAGCAACAGGATGACGGGGCGGGCGAAGACGACCACCAGCAGGGCCGTCGCCAACGCACCCAGCAGCAGCACAGAACTCTTTCGGATCGCCCGCCAGCCGCCCCGGATGGTCCGGGCCGCGGCGACGTGCGGGATGGAGGCCGTGCTGAAGGCACCGATCAACAGGGCGATCGGCTGGGTCCAGCGGTTCACCGCTCCGTAGAGGCCGTTCTGTGCCGCGCCGGCCAGCCGGGTCAGCAAGGGGGCATCGAGCGACTGCAGGCTACCGCTGAGACTGATGATCCCGTAGCGGGTGGCACCCGCCCAAGGGTTCATGGGGCGGAAGGCGCCGCGGCTGGAGACCAGGGCGCGCGCGCCTCGCCACCACATGAACAGGCTCGCGCACAGACTGCCGATGCTGGTGGCCACCAGCAGGCGCATCGGATCCAGGCTGACCAGGCCCATCGCCAGGACCGCCACCAGCATGCTGACCCGGTTCACCAGCATGGACAACGAGACCACCGACACGTGGGCGGCGGCCCGCAGCGGTACCTGCACCGTCTGTTCCAACTGCATGCCCAGCAGCACCAAGGAGGCAGCCCACCAGATCCGCCACCCCGGCATCAGCAGCAGTGCCAGCAGGATTACCAGGCTGAGCACCGTGTTCATCAACATCTTGGTGCCCAGTCGGTTGAACATCTCGGTGGTGCGGCCGCGATCTCTGGCCAGTTCCCGCAGCCAGTACTCATTGGAACCGAAGTCGATCAGGCCGACGCCTATCCCGGCGATCGCCAGGCCCAAGGTGGCCAGACCGAAGGCGCTGGGGTGGCTCTGCCGGGCAACGATGGCGAAGGTACCGGCCATCAAGATCTGGGAAAAGCCCGTCGCGCCGGCCAGCACGATTGCCTGGAAGCCCGGGCGGCCCCGGAACCGGCCGATGTCCAGCGGCATCAGAACATCAACCCTCGTACGAAGTCATCGGCTCCCAGCTCCAACGCCGCCGGAGAGGGGCGATCCATCATGTCGCGCATGGCGGCCGCGGCGCCTTCGGGTGTGATCTCACACTGGGCAGCCCCGGCACCCAGGCGGCGACAATCCGCCTCATAGGCGGGGGTCCCGGGCAGGATCACCCGGGTGCCGGCGGCGGCAGCCTTGGCCACCATCCCGGACGGCGCCTGGTTGGAGTAGAGCAGCACCAGACAGTCCAGGTTGGCCACCAAGGAATCCAGTTCCCCGTCGCTGAGCCGGGCATCCAGGATGTGCACCGGCGCCTCGCTGTGGTGGGAGGTCACCTGGTCGGCGATCTCGGGAGCGAGCCGGCCGGCCAGCACAAGTCCCACTTGCTGTGGGTCCAACATGTCCAGTGCCTGCTGGACGACCGGCACATTCTTGCGTTCGTCCAGGGCGCCCAGCACGCCGAACCAGAAGCGGTCCCCGGTGAGGGGAACCGGTGGCTGCGCATCCGGGGCCAGGGTCACCGGATCCGGCACGTGCGACGCATCGGGCGTGGCCAATGCGCTGGACAGGTAGCGCAGTTGCACCCTCGCCTGGCGGCTCGCCAACCGGAACAGGGCGCGTCGGATGTACTCGATGGCGGCGGTGAGCACTCGGCTGGAACGTGGCTGGGCGTGCTCCCGCATCACCAGCAGCCGCACCTCGCAGGGGGCGGGCCAACTGCCTGGGCGGGCCAGCCGCAGGGCATGGTGGTCACCATCGGGGATCACCACGCGGGACGCGCCCAGTGTGGTGGCATGGTCGGCAAGGTTGGACAGCGACGCGTCGGCCAACACGTCCACCGGTAGGTCTGCGGGCGGTTCGGCGATGCCCGCCAACTCCTCCAGCGCGGGAGCGGTGGTGACCAGACGGACGTCCGCGCCCCATTCGCGGGCGCGACGCGCCAGCAATTCCACGTAGTTCCACCGATGGCCCTGGAAATTGTCCTCACAGAGCAGGATCAGCTCATGCCGCACTGCATCTCCCCCGAAATCACTTCCAGCCGGAGAACCGGTCTGGTCCGTCGAGATTATCGGTGCGACGGGTGGTAACAAACTCCCCGAGTCTGCAAACACAGCCGCTCCACAGTTCTTCCGCCACCGGACGATGGCAGCTGGCCTAGGATTGCGCCAGCACAATGTGCCGATTCGGGGGAGGACCACTTGTCAACATCACCAATCCGGGCGCTGTGGGTGACCAATGCGGCTGCCCCCTACCGCATTCCGATTTGGGCCGAACTGGCCAGACGCTTCGATCTGCGGATCGGTCTGCTGGAGACCACGGCGCGGTTGCAGCGCAAGGAGCTCAACCGCGGCGATGACTGGGTGGCGCGGCAGGTGCCGGGTGCCAAGGTGGTGGAGTACCGCACCGTTCGGGTCAAGCGTGGTGAGGACACCTACTTCGGGTTGCCGCTGCCCGACGCGGCCAGGGACCTGGCCCGAGCCGATGTGGTGTTGCTGGGCGGCTGGGACTCGCCCGCCTATTGGCAGCTGCTGGCGCAGGCCCGCCTCACCCGCAAGCCGGCGGTGGGCTTCTACGAGAGCACCCTGGCCAGTCGCTCGCGGCACACGGGTGCTCTGGCCGCCGCTCGGCGTCGCTACTTCCACGCGCTGGATCGGGTGGTGGTGCCGGGGCCGGCCGCGCGCGATGCGGTCCTGGACATGGGGGTGGACCCGTCGCGGGTGCTGATGGGCTTCAACGCCGTTGACTCTGCGGTCTTCCGGCAGACGCCGGCCGCCCAGCCGCACACCGGCCACCGATTCCTCTACGTCGGGCAGTTCATCGCCCGCAAGAATCTGGAGGCCATCGTCGATGCCTTCGCCGAGATGGCCGACGAGCAGGACAGGTTGACGCTGGTGGGGCAGGGTGAACTGCGCGCGACCATCCAGCAACGGGCCGCGGACTCCGGCGTCGGGGAGCGGGTGCACTTCGTCGAATACCTGCCCAACAACGAGCTCCCGGGGCTGATGGCCGAGCAGGACTGTCTGGTGCTGGCCTCCCACGTTGAGGTCTGGGGCCTGGTGGTGAACGAGGCGCTGGAATCCGGCATGCAGGTGGTGGTCACCGCCAACTGTGGGGTGGCGCCGTCGGTTGCCGGGATGCCGGGCGTGCATCTGGCCAGCGCCGACGCCAGCGACCTGGCCGACGTGATGCGAAAGGCCCGTGCCGACTGGCAGGGACGGATCGTGGACCCGCCCATCAGGAAGTACACCCCCGAGCGTTTCGCGGGGGTCTTCGAGGAGGCGCTCCGGGCTGCCATCGCCAGCCGAGGTGGACGAGATGACTGACGCTACGGTTGCTGGACGGGGGCACTTCCGTCGGCTGGCCGAGTTCACCGGGAAGGGGTATGACAAGGGACGTTCCCCGCTGGTCTGCGCCGCCTGGGCGTTGGCTGCCGAACCCCTGACCCGCTCGGTGCTGTGCCCACCCGCGGCCCGCGCTCGGGTGTTGCGCGCCTTCGGCGCCAAGATCGGCCAGAACGTGAACATCCGCAATGACGTGCGGATCCACTGGCCGTGGAAGCTCACCGTCGGGGACAACAGCTGGATCGGGGTGGGAAGCTACCTGCTCAACCTGGAACCGATCACCATTGGCAGCGACGTGTGCATCTCCCAGCAGACCTTTCTGTGCACCGGAAGCCATCGCGCCGACGACCGAGCCTTTGAGTTCGACAATGGTCCGATCACCGTCGAGGACGGCGCCTGGGTGGCTGCCCGGGCGACGGTGCTGCGCGGCGTGACGGTGGGCCGGGATGCCGTCGTGGGTGCCACCGCACTGGTCTTCAAGGATGTGCCCGCGGGCGCTCGGGTGTTGGCGCCACAGAACGAGGTCAGGGAGAGGCAGCTGTGAAGATCATCCAAGTGGCCACCGTCATCACCCCGGAGAATGCCTATGGGGGGCCCACCACGGTCGCATTCAACCACTGCCGGGCGCTGATCGCCGCTGGCCACGACGTCACGCTGGTGGCAGGAGCCCAGGGCTTCGACGGCCCGCTGCCCGAGACCTACCAGGACGTCCCGGTCAAGCTCTTCCCGGTGGCCCAGGCCATTCCGGGGGCCGGTTTTGCGGGCATGGCCTGCCCGGGCATGCTGCGGTGGCTGGCACGACACGCAAAGCAGGCCGATGCGGTGCACGTGCACCTGGCTCGCGACTTCGTCTCCTTGCCGGCCGCGTCGCTGGTGCAGAACCTGGGCGTGCGGACCTGCGTGCAGACGCACGGCATGATCGACCCGTCGGACAAGCTGCTGGCCAAGCCGCTTGACGCGGTGTTCACCCGACGGGTGCTGCGGGCGGCCGCACGCGTATTCCATCTCACGGGGGTGGAGCGTGAAGGGGTGCTGGCCGTCGCCGGCCCCACGCTGCGGGTCGAGGAACTGCACAATGGTCTGGATGCCGACTCGATGCCCAGGCCGCTGCCCCATGAGGGCACGACGGTGCTGTACCTGGCCCGCCTCCAGGCCCGCAAACGCCCCTTGGTCTTCGTCGAGGCTGCCCGGCAGCTGGCCCCCGAATTCCCGGATGTCGTCTTCCGGATGGTTGGCCCCGACGAGGGGGAGGGGCCGGCCGTGTCGGCCGCCATCGCTGCGGCCGGGCTCGGGGACCGACTGGTGTGGAGCGGATCGGCGGACCGCGAGGGTTGCCAGCGGGCGATGAGCGAGGCGGATGTCTACGTACTGCCGTCGGTGGACGAGCCGTACCCGATGTCCGTGCTCGAGGCGCTGGCGGCCAGGCTGCCGGTGGTGCTCACCGACACCTGTGGGTTGGCTCCGGCCGTCGCCGGGGCCGAGGCCGGCACGGTGACCAGCCATGATCCGACCGAGATCGCCCCCGCGATCCGCAGGTATCTGATCGATCCCGAGCTGCGTCGCCTGACGGGTGAACGGGCCGCGCGGTTGATCGCCGACGAGTTCTCGATGCAGCCCATCGTCCAGCAGTTGGTGGCGGCCTATGCCCAGCCGCCGAGACAGGGCTGAGGGGCAGCTTTGAAGGCCGCGCGACCGCGGCCCTGAAGGTAGGATGTCTGCTGGCCGCGGCAGGTGCTGCGCTACGGGGGAGTTGTTGATGAAGATCCTGATCATCGGTGTGAACTATGCACCCGAGATCTCGGGCATTGCGCCGTATACGTCGGCCATGGCCGAAGGACTGCAGGCGGCGGGGCACCAGGTGAACGTGATCACAGGGATCCCGCACTATCCGCAGTGGACCAACTACACCGGCTTCACTGGCCTCACGCGTACCAGCCGGATCACCGGGGTACGGGTACGCCGGGTACGACACGTGATCGGCTCGGGCGGCATGGGGGTCAGCCGAATCATGCAGGAGGTCACATTCGGACTGGCTGCGGCACTCAGCCCGTGGCACCGGCCCGACGTGGTGCTGTGCGTCAGCCCGGCCCTGATCAGCACGGGCCTGCAGGTGCTGCGGAGCAAGCTGCCCGGCCAACCGCCGGTGACCGTCTGGGTGCAGGACCTGTACAGCAACGGTGCCCGTGAGATCGGCGGCAACAACCGCGTCGGCCACGTGCTGGAATCGGTCGAGTCCGCGATCCTCCGGGCGGCCGATGGGGTGCTGGTGATCCATGAGCGCTTCCGGCGCCACGTTGTCGATGATCTTGGGGTGGATGACGCCAAGGTCTGTGTCTCCAGGAACTGGAGCCACATCGACATCTCGTTGTCGGCCGATCCCGCCGAGGTGCGACGCAAGTACTTCGGTGACGCGAAGATGGTGGCCATCCACACCGGGAACATGGGGGCCAAGCAGGGCCTGGAGAACATCGTCGAGGCAGCCCGTCTGGCGGATCAACGGGGCTCAAGCGTGGTCTTCGGTCTGGTGGGGAACGGCTCGCGGCACGACGCGCTGGTGGCGGCTGGTGCGGGCGTCAAGCACCTGGTCTTCGTGCCGTCGCTGGGCGACGCGGAATATGCTGCGATGCTGCAGTGCGCCGACGTCCTGATCGTCAACGAGAAGCCCGGCCTGCGGGAGTCCGCAGTCCCCAGCAAACTGACCAGCTACTTCATCCAGGGCAAGCCGGTGGTCGCCGCCACCGAAGCCGACAGTGCCACCGCCGACGAGGTCCGGGTGGCCGAGGCCGGCCCGATCATTGCCCCCGGTGACCCCGCCAGCCTCCTGGACATCGTCGAGGACATGGCTGGATCGGTCCGTCGAGCCAGCCGCTATGGCGCCAATGCGCGGCGCTTTGCCGAGGAGAACTTCCTGGCCGCCAAGGCCGTGGCCCGCGTCTCCGGCTGGCTCTCACAGTTCCCCCGCAGTGCGCAGGCTCGGCCGGCGCGTCCACCGCTTGTGCATGCAGGCGACAACATCGAGGAAACGGAGTAACCCATGGCCAAGAAGGCCTTCATCACCGGTATCACCGGTCAGGACGGTTCCTACCTGGCGGAGCTGCTGCTGGGCAAGGGCTACGAGGTGCACGGTCTGATCCGTCGCGCGTCCACCTTCAACACGCACCGGATCGACCATCTGTACGAGGATCCGCACGAGGAGGACGTGAAGCTCACCCTGCACTACGGTGACCTGTCCGACGGTGCACGTCTGGTGACCCTGATGGACAGCATCCGTCCCGATGAGGTCTACAACCTGGCCGCACAGAGCCATGTGCGGGTCTCCTTCGACGAGCCGGAGCACACCGCGGACACCACCGGCGTCGGTACCGTGCGCCTGCTGGAGGCCGTGCGTCAGGCCGGCATCCAACCGCGCTTCTACCAGGCCTCCACCTCCGAGCTGTTCGGCGCCACCCCGCCCCCGCAGGCCGAGGACACCCCGATGTACCCGCGCTCGCCCTACGGCGCCGCGAAGATGTACTCCTACTGGATCACCAAGAACTACCGTGAGGCCTACAACCTGCACGCGGTCAACGGCATCCTGTTCAACCACGAGTCTCCCCGTCGTGGCGAGACCTTCGTGACCCGCAAGATCACCCGCGCCGTGGCCGCGATCAAGGCCGGCAAGCAGGACAAGCTGTACATGGGCAACATCGACTCGATCCGTGACTGGGGCTACGCGCCCGAGTACGTCGAGGGCATGTGGCGGATGCTGCAGACCGACGAGCCGGAGGACTTCGTGCTGGCCACCGGCAAGGGCTACACCGTGCGCGACTTCCTGCAGTTCGCCTTCGAGGCCGTCGACCTGGAGTGGGAGAAGTACGTCGAGTTCGACGAGCGCTACCTGCGCCCCACCGAGGTCGACGCCCTGATCGGCGACCCGTCCAAGGCCCGGGAGAAGCTGGGCTGGGAGGCCACGGTCTTCACCCCGCAGTTGGCCAGGATCATGGTGGAGAACGACCTGAAGCAGGCCGAGGTGGGCGGCAAGCTCTGGATCGACGCCGCCGTGAACGGTGCGGGCGAGCCGCTGCCCGGCTTCAAGACCTGGAAGTGACCCGGATGGTTGACACCGACTTCACGCCGGGTCCGCTGGACCGGTCCGCCACGGTCTACGTGGCGGGCCACCGGGGCCTGGTGGGTGGGGCGATCCTGCGCAAGCTGCAGGCCGAGGGCTTCACCAACATCGTCACCCGGACGCATGCCGAGCTGGACCTGACCGACCGCCAGGCCGTCAGCGACTTCTTCGCCGAGACGAAGCCGGTCTACGTCTTCCTGGCCGCGGCCAAGGTGGGCGGCATCCTGGCCAACAACACCTACCCGTATGACTTCATCAGCGTGAACCTGCAGATCCAGGTGAATGTGATGGATGCGGCGCTCCAGGCCGGGGTGGACAGGCTGCTCTTCCTGGGCAGTTCCTGCATCTACCCGAAGTTGGCCAGCCAGCCGATCGGTGAGGACGCCCTGCTCACCGGGTACCTGGAGGAGACCAACGACGCCTACGCCATCGCCAAGATCGCGGGCATCATCCAGACCCAGGCCGCGCGTCGCCAGCACGGAGTGCACTGGATCAGTGCGATGCCCACCAACCTCTACGGCCCCGGGGACAACTTCTCGCCCAAGGGCTCGCACGTGCTGCCGGCGCTGATTCGTCGTTACGACGAGGCAGCCGCCAATGGCACGGAGGTGGTGACCAACTGGGGCACCGGGTCTCCCCGTCGGGAATTCCTGCATGTGGACGACATGGCCTCGGCCTGCCTGCACCTGATGGAGCACTACGACGGCCCGGAGCAGGTCAATGTGGGCACCGGTACCGACTGCACCATCAAGGAGGTGGCCGAGACCATCGCCGAGATCGTCGGCTACACCGGTCGGGTCGAGTGGGACACCACCAAGCCCGACGGCACCCCGCAGAAGCTGCTCGACGTCAGCAAGCTCAAGGGGGAGGGCTGGGAGCCACGCTACGACCTGCGCTCCGGCCTGGAGAATGCCATCCAGTGGTACCGCGAGAACAAGGACGCCATCAGGGAGTGATTCCGGGGTGACGCGCAGCCGGGGCTCCTTCCACCGCCATGGTGGGAGGAGCCCCGGTGTTCACAGGCCCAGTCGCTGACGCACCTCGGCGGGCCATGACGCCACGTCCATCCCATGCCGCACCAGCAGGGCGATCGTGGCCCGCTCCATCCCCACCCCGGCGCAGGCCGAGTGCGCGACAGAGCCATCGGGCAGGGTGATGCCGAAGTTCTCGCCGAAGTGCGTGCGGTGCGCATTTCCCGACGCGATGGCGGTCTGCTTGTCGTCATAGATGCTGGTCAGCACCTCGAACTTCAGCGCCTCGCTCTTCTGGCCGACGGCCAGGATGCGCCCGGCCCGCCCGAAG
This sequence comes from Luteococcus sp. H91, assembly GCF_038433135.1. Taxonomy (NCBI): domain Bacteria; kingdom Bacillati; phylum Actinomycetota; class Actinomycetes; order Propionibacteriales; family Propionibacteriaceae; genus Luteococcus; species Luteococcus sp. H91. The sequence continues at coordinate 46,703 of NZ_JBCDMV010000022.1, forward strand.
AAGGGGTCATTGGCGACGTCGGTGGTCACCTCCAGGCCCAGGTCGCCGAAGAGCTGGACGTAGTTGCGCATCCAGACGTCGCGATGCTCCTGCGCACCCTCGGCGGTGCCGATGTAGACCTGCTCGTGGATTCGGAAGCAGACCATCCGCATCGGATCCACCTCGGGCTCATGCCGGAAGCACCAGCTGCGGGCATCCACCCGCACGGGCCCCTCCAACCGGCCGGCATGGCGCGGGTAGACATTGTGGCAGGTGGCCGGCACCATCATCAGGCCCGAGGGCACCAGGCTGTCCGCCCAGTCGCCGCCCTCCTCATAGACCTTCAGCAGCGCCTTGTGATCCTTGTCGGTGCCCATGAAGGTGTCCACGGCGCCGGTCAGCTGCGGGAAGCTGGCCAGGTAGTCCGTCCTCAGATAGGCCGCGCGAGGTTCCAACGGGGGGAAGAAGATCCGCTCGACGGTCTCGCCCGGCGCCTCCATCGCCACCAGGGCACGGGTCAGGCCGTCGACGACGGCCTCGAAGTCGGCCCCCCGGCCGTAGATGCCCAGGCTGCCGCTGGGGCTCTGGTGCCCCGCAGCCTCCAACCGTCGCGCCAGCTCGATCCGGGCCTGCTCACCGCTGCCGATGCTCATCCGCGCCTCACTCCTGGATGCTCGCGACGGCCGCGACCATCCGGCCGATGGTGCTGAAGGTCTCCCGATTGAGCAGTTCGTCGGGGAATTCGATGTCGAGCTCGTCCTCCAGCGCCAGCATCACGTTGACGCTGGCGTGGGAGGTCATGCCCGACGCATAGAGGTCGTCGTCCGGGCCCAGTGCCCCGGCATCCCGGTTCAGCCTGGCGTGCTCGCCCAGCACCTGGCGCACGGTCTGTTCGGTCATGTACTCCTCCTTCACAGGGCGACGGCAAAGGCCATCGCCCGCTGGTGGTCGTGGCAGATGGACAGCTCGATCCGGGAGATGCCCTGACCGACGGCCCAGCTCCGGGCCCGGCCGTGCAGCACGACGCCCGGACGGCTCCCCGTCGTGGTGATCTCGATCTCAGTCCACGGTATCGGCAGTCGCGGGTCGGCGCGCAGCGCCTTGAAGACAGCCTCCTTGGCGGCGAAACGCCCCGCCAGCTCAGCAGGATTTCCGCTGTGCTCGGCGGGGCGGTAGACGCGACGCAGGTAGCGATCGCCGAAGCGATCCAAGGAATCGGCGACCTCGGCGACGGTCACCAGATCAACCCCCGGGACCACTATGCGGCCTCCGTGCGGGCCAGTCGCAGGGAGGCCCCCGCCAGCCCGTAGACCAGCATCACGCAGCCCGCGGACTGCGGGAAGCTGAAGGCGTCGAAGAAGAACAGCGACACCGAACCGGCCACCACCGCGGCCAGCAGCGAACGCGCCGCCAGCGCATCGGTGGGGTCCCGGAACAGCGATTGGGCCTGCCGGGCGCTGCGGGCCGCGGAGAGGATCAGGTAGAACAGCGCACCGATGCCGATGATGCCGGTGCCGATCAGGATCTGCAGATAGGCATTGTCCAGAATCCAGTACCGCGGCAGGAAGGTGTTGTAACCGCGCCCGAGCCACGGGTGCCGCACGATGTAGCTCCAGGCGACGCCATAGCTCTGGGTGCGGGAGGCGACGCTGGAATCCTCGCCGGCGCCCAGGAAGAGGCCCCGCAGCGTGCCCAGCAGGCCGGGGACGGCGACGCCGGCGGCGGCCAGACCGATGGGTGCGGCGAACAGCACCTGGAGCTGGGCGCGGCGGCTCCAGGCCGGAACCAGCACGGCCATCCCGATGGCGACGCAGATGATGGCGGTGCGGGACAGCGAGACCAGGGCGGCGAAGCTCATCAGCGCCACCGGCACCCAGTGCCACAGTCGATGCCGCACGGCGGTCTGCGCATTGGTGAAGGCGATCGGCAGGAACATGGCGATCACCGCGCCGAACTCGATCGCATTGGTGGCGCTCGCGCTGGGACGGGTGAACATCCCTCGGGTGCCCACCTGGGCGTCGACGGGCGGGGTGAGGCCGGGAATGCTCATCCGGTCGATCAGCAGGTCATGCGTGAAGAACTGCGCGATCGCCAGCAGGGCCACGGCGGCCCCGGCGATCGACAGCCGGTGCAGCATGGTGCGCCAGCGATCGACGGAGTTGATGCCGTCGTTCAGCACCAGCATCAGACCGATCAGGCCCAGGATGCGCAACAGCGAGGAGTCCGCATTGGTCAGCTCGAAACCGGGGATGAAGGTGGTCATCGCGTGGCCGTAGACCACCAGCATCACCACCGCCAGCGCCAGCCCGGCCCGACGGACGGGCGAGGGGCCACCCTGCAAGGGGTCCGCGCGGTGCAGGTGGTGCCAGGCGTACCAGCCCAGCGCGAACAGCGAGAGGATGGTGGCCGGGGCGCCGAGCGTACCCAGTGACGCGACGATCATCGTCGCCGGAATGGCGAACAGGAGGACCACGTAGCCGGTGAAGATGGCCGTCACGTCGAGGCCGGCGCGGCTACCCCAGCCCGTTGACCGGGCTCGGGAATGCTCGACTGCGCTGCTCACGCCCGCGTGCCAGCCTTCGACGTCGCCGGCTTGACCTTGGCGTTGGCCGGCTCGGCGCTGCGCGCAGGAACGGCGGTGGCGCCGGCCCGCTGCCGACGGGTGCGGCGCTGGTCGAGCAGGGCAATGGCGGCCAGCCCCAGGGCGCTGACGCCCGCGAAGCCCACCGCGGCGGCCAGCAACTGGTTCTTGTGGTCCACCTCGGGCTCGGTGTCCTCCGTCACGTTGATGGAGGTGATCCGCTGCAGGTCGGCGATCTTCATCTCGTCCTGCAGGGTCTTCAGGGTGCCCGGCACCATGGCGTCGATGGCCTTCATGCCGGCCACGGCCTCGGCCTCGGTGGCGCCCTCGGATTCCACCAGGATCAGCGGCGAGCCGGAGGTGGCGTCGCCCTCGACGGTGACGGTGGCACCGGCGGCCTTGGCCTCCAGCTGCTTGGTGACATCGGTGCTGCTCAGGTGGCGCACCAGCACGTCGCGGGCATCGCTCAGCGAGGCCAGGTACAGCAGTGGATTGTTGGGAGCGTAGTTGCGCTTGTCCTGCTGGGCCTCCAGCAGCACGGCCTTGGGGGGCAGCAGCAATACGGAGCTATTCGCGGTGTAGCTGGGCCCAACGGCCTTGTACAGGCCCACCCCCGCGGCAATGGCCAGCAGCAGTGTGGCCAAGGCCAGGTACCACCAGCGAGCGAGCGTCGTTCCAAAGTCGCGCAGGTCCATCGAGACGTGCCTTTCACGTTGTTCTTCCCCGAGAACGGGGGCACGGCCGAGCCTGCTCCCCCGAGTCCTTCAATCATGACTTATGAGAGGGGCATGCCATAATCGTTGAGTGTTCATGGGGCCGCGGGGGTGGCCCGGTTGGTGCTGTACAACTGACCTAAACGAACACGCTACTTGGGGATCCAGATGACTTCTGTCGAATTTCTGAAGCTCTGCGTACGGCGCTGGTATGTGCTGGCGCTGGGGCTCGCGATAACGGCCGCCGTGACCCTGTTGGCCACGGGGCCCAATACCGTCTATTACACCCGGACTACGGTGAACGTGCTGGCTCCGGACCGTGGCAAGGTGCGAATTGTCGGTTTTCATTCCGCTGACTCAATTGCCATCGCACATCTGCTTGCGGCGCGGGTGAATAACGGTGTGCACACGCCTTTGGCGTCGGATCCCGATGCCACGCTCTATTCCCTGGGTATTCGTCGGGGAACGCATGCCCAGGTGCGAAATATCGGTGGGCAGTGGCTGAGTCAGGTGGAGGAGCCCGTGGTCGACGTCCAGGTGGTGGATCCCGATCGCTCGATGGTCGAGAAGAACCTGGGCGAGCAGGTGGCCAATCTGCAGGCGGAGCTGACCGCCGTTGAGAAGCAGCTGAAGGTTCCCGATGGGGAGAACATCGAACTGCAGATGAATCCGGAGCACCCGGTGATCCACGAGATCGTCACCCCGCGGAGCCGGGCCCAGGCCGGCTATGGACTGGGGGGCCTGGCCCTCAGCCTGTGGGCAGCCTGGGCCTTCGATCGGGCAGTCGCCTCCCGACGTCGTCATCCCGCCCCCGTCGCCATCGATCGTGAGGAGCAGAACGCATGAGCATCGCCCACGTCTTCCTGACCCGTTTCAACCTGCCCAGCCAGGGCGTCGAGAGCCTGATCCGCGCCAAGGAGGGCTGGTTGGTGGAGCGGATCGCCCTGTTCGAGCGATACACCGTCCCCTCGGTGCGCGCCCAGCTGGGCGATGACGTCCATTGGCTGGTCTACCTGGACACGGAGAGCCCCCAGTGGCTGCTGGACAAGATGTACGCCTGGCGCGACGAGGGTCTGCTGACCCCCCTGCTGCGCACCAGCGTGACGCAGGAGGACCGCACCGCGGACATCCACGCCGTGGTAGGCCGCGACCAGGGCCCCGTGATCACCTCCAACCTGGACAATGACGACGGCCTGGCCATCGACTTCGTCCAGCAACTGCGCGCGGCCCCGGTCACCGCCGAACGGACCGCGCTGTACCTGTCCCATGGCCTGATCAGCAATGGCACGCGGTGCTTCCTGCGGGAGGACCGCACCAATGCCTTCTGCGCGGTCCGGGAGGACCTGTCGGATCCGATGACCTGCTGGGCGGACTGGCACAACCGGCTCGGCCAACACATGGATGTCGTGGAGGTCGACGGCGAGCCAGGCTGGTTGCAGGTGATCCACGGCGCGAATGTCAGCAACCGGGTGCGGGGCACCATGACCGATCCCGCACCGCACCGGGAACGCTTCCCCGGGATGCTGGACGAGCTGCAGGCCCCGACACCGGTGGAGCTGGCCAAGGACAGGCTGGTGGAGGCTCCGACTCGCTGGCTGCGGGATTCGGCCCGTGGTCAGGCCCGGGCCACGCTGGTCAAGGTGCTCGGCAAGGAGCGTTTCGACGCCGTGAAGTATCACGGCGGCAAGGCCGCCCGGGGCGCGGCTGAGAAGGCCAAAAGGCTGCGTCAGCGCTGACCCGGACGGCCGGGGCCGGCGGGTCAGGCCAGCGGGGCCTATTCACACTCAGTGAATCAGAGCGCTATGGGGTTGGCCATAGAAGCTTCAACGTGTTGTGTCGTCGCGCTCCCAGGTTTCCCCGGAAACATCGTTCCCGCGTGAATCCAGCCGGATTCCGACGCGAGCAGCCACTGCCAGGCCCAGGTAACAGCAGGCATCCAGTAGGTGGCGCGGGTGTCCTGAGTTGGCCCGGAGCAAGGCTTTCAGCGTGTTTCCTGAGGAAACAGTCGTCGACTGACCCAGTGCTTGGACCTTCTCGGAGGGGCGGTAGACGCGCTTCAGGGTGCGGACCAGGGCGACGGTGGTCCGCGGCACCTCCACCGGCACCGGTGCTGCGTCGACGACGCACTTCTCGTCGGCCGCGAAGAGCGCGTCGACGAACAGGTCGTCGGGTGCATCGGTCGGGAACTCGGCCCACCGGCCGCGGCCACGGGCGGAGACCGCGAAGACCCCGGCACCCCACAGCGCCTCGAGGACCTGCGGAGTGCGGGAGCGGGCGTCGTAGTAGGCCCGCACGGGGGGCTGTGCGCCCTCGGTGCGATAGACCAGCGGCGGGCGAGCGGCCAGCACGTGATCGGCCTCCAGCACCCGGAAGACCTCGTTCAGCGAGGGAGCCGGCGCGGCGATGTCGGCATCCAGGTAGATCCGGGGGAAGTTGTCGGCCTCCCCAACCTCGGCCAGGTGGCGCTCCGCCCCGTTCAGCGCGCTCTGCTTGGAGGCGGCCGGCAGGTCCAGCACCGTCAGTCGTAGCCGTCCTGCGAAGCCGCGGGCGATCTCCTCCGTGCCGTCGACGCAGCCATTGCAGGCCACCACCACGTGGGCATCGGGCCGCAGCCCGTCGGCCAGCGCACTCAGGGTGCGGCCAATCACCTTCGCCTCGTTGTGGGCCGGGATGATGATGCAAGGCATCGCTCAGTCCTCCGTCGAGGTGCGGCGCGGCCGCGGGTCGCCCTTCGGCAGGTGGCTCCAGGATGTGCGTCGCAGCAGGTGGCGCAGCGCAGCCCTGGAACCGGGGCGCTTGGGCGCCCGCACCGCGTGCTGGGCGGTCAGGATGCCGCGGAAGGCCAGCGAGCTGAGCCTGCCATGGTGGCCCTCGTAGTCGCGCAGCTTGTTGACCTCCATCAGGGCCTCGAGCTGCGGGGACGAGCCCGACGCACCGCCGATGTGCTCACAGCGCGCCTCGGGCAGGTACCGGATCCGGAAGCCGGCCGCTCGGGCCCGACGGGCGAAGTCGGTCTCCTCCGAGTACAGGAAGAAGTCCTCCCGCCACTCGCCGACCGCGGCATCACAGGCCCGGCTGATCATCAGCGCAGCCCCGCTGGCCCAGTCGACATCGCGGGGCGCCGCATAGTGCTGCGGGGTGCGCAGGGTGTCGCCGAGGACCACCGGACGGGTGGCCCAGCTGGCGCCGAAGGCGGCCTCACCGAGCTGGGAGAGCAGGTTCGGCTCGCGGCGCAGCGAGTGGAAGGGGGTGCCGTCGGAATTCGCGACGTGCGGCACCGTGACCCCGATCGTCGGGTCGAGCGCCAGCGGCTCGGCCAGGCGACGCAGGCTGCCCGGTTCCATCACCAGGTCGGGGTTGAGGATGGCGATCGCGTCGGTGTCCGGATCAAGGTGTTCCCGGGCGACATTGATCCCGGCCGCGTAGCCGACATTGCCGCCGGAGTGCACCAGGCGGGCATCGCCGCGGGCCTCGACCAGGGCGACGGTGTCATCCTTCGACGAGTTGTCCACCACCAGCACCCGCAGGTCCAACCCGTCGGCTGCGGCGGGTAGGGAATCCAGCAGGTTGGTGATCTCGCCAGCGGAGTTGTAGGTGATCACCAGTGCGGTGACCACCATCGTCGCGTCGATCGAATCGTTCATCGGTCGTCCTCCTGCGTTCGCGTGCGGGGACAGCCGGGCAGACCTTCCCCCGAATGTCTGTGCCCCACCCTAACCGGATCAGGGGCTGGCCCGGGCTCGCATAGGGTGGGGCGGGAATGGGGCGAGCCCCGCACGGGGTGCCTGACGGCGAATTGGGGGATTGGCGTGTCAGACAGGAAATTGGTGGTCTTCTGGGCCGGGAATGCGTGGGACGGGCTACCGGCCACCGACCACCATCTGGTCAGGGCGCTCGCGGAACTGGTGGATGTCTGCTGGGTGGATCCGCCGGTTTCGGTTCTCCACAGCCGCAAGCTTCTCCCACAGATCGAGGCGGTCTCGGAGGGCATCCGGGTGCTTCGGGTGGGCACCGTGCCGGGCGCCTCGCGCTCAGGACTTCGTCAGCTGGCCGAGGGGCACCAGCGCGTCGCGCTGGCCTGGTTCACGGCCCGGGGTCAGCGTCCCTGGGCCAGCATCTCCGCGTCGCCACGGGTCTCGCTGCCCGCCAGCGGGGCGGGGACGACGGTGCTGCACGTCACCGACGACTGGATCGCCGGGGCGCCGATGATGGGGCTGGACGGCGACTGGCTCCAGCGGGTCCTGACCCGCAATGTGCGCACCGCCGACGTCGTCAGCGCCGTCTCGGTTGACCTCGCGGCGGTGTTGCAGCGGCTGGAGCCGCGACACCCCGTGGAGGTGGTGCCCAATGGAGCCACCATTGCGCAGGTGATCCCGGAACTGGAGCGCGAGCGCACCGCGGTGCTGGTGGGGCAGCTCAACGAGCGCCTCGACGTCGCCCTGATGGAGGCCATCGTCGATGCCGGGGTGCCGCTGCGGATCCTGGGCCCGCGCAGCGACCGCGAGCCGGAGCAGGAGCGACGGCTGGATGCGCTGTTGGCCCGCCCACAGGTGGACTGGCGCGGCCCGGTGCCGCATGATCAGGTGGTGGGGCTGCTGGCCAGCGCCGCCGTGGGCATCACGCCCTATGCGATCAATGACTTCAACCGGGCGAGTTTCCCGCTCAAGACACTGGAATACCTGGCGATCGGCCTGCCGGTGGTCTCCACCCCGCTGGAGGCGCTGGACTGGCTGGAGACCGATCTGGTGGACGTGGCCGCCACCCCGCAGGACTTCGCCGCGGCGGTCCGACGCCGGGCCGACGAGCCGCGGGATGCCGGGCTGGAGCGCCGCCGTCGAGACTTCGCCGACCAGCACTCCTGGCAGGCGCGGGCGGAGCAGCTGGTGCAGCTGGTGGAGCAGCGTCGAGGCTAGCCCGGCAGCGGCCGGTGCCCGGTGTTGGCATCGGACACCCAGGACGCCCTGGGCGTCGGCAGCGCGTCCAGCGCGAAGCGTTCCGCGTCGCGACGCCTGGCCTGGCGGCACAGGTCCATCTCCTCCAGCACCAGCCGGCGGGCCAGTTCGGCGTCCAGCTCGAACAAGTGGCAGGTGCTCAGGAGCCCGGCGGTGGTGTCGATCTTCACGTCGGCCAGGTTCATCCGACGCTGGATCGGCCCGGCCATCAGGTGCACCGACTGCACCCGGGCGTGGTGCACGATCTTGGTTTCGTGCACGAAGCCACCGTTCATCGCCACGACGACGTCGTCATTGCGGCCCCAGCGGTAGCTCTTCCAGATGAAGGGGTGCAGCTTGCGCACCCTGCGGTCCACGCCGTGCAGTTCGATGTCGGCCAGCCGGAAGCCGGGCCAGACCGCGTCGATCGCCAGCTCCACCTCCGGCCAGCTGCCGGCGGGCAGCAACACGTCACTGGCGCCCTCATCCTCGTCGCCACCGCCATAGCCCAGCACGTCCATCTTCACCCGGTAGAGGCCGAAGGGCCGCCACAGCTGGTGCTGGACGATCTGCAGGCCCTGGATCCGGTTGGTGGGCAGCGTCTGGCTGACCAGGCTGGTCATGCCGCGGCTGACCTTCAGCGCCTGCCCGGAGCGGATCAGGGAGAAGTTCCACTGCTTGACCACGGCGTTGCCGATGATCCCGGCCAGACCGGTCAGAAGCGGGATGATGCCCACCGCCGCGCCGAATTCGCCACTCCAGGTGACGCCGGCGATCGTCAGGACGCTGAGCACCAGGGTGACCAGGAAACTCGACGACAGCACCGCCGCGATCACCAGCCGCTGCGGCGGTACCCGCAGCAGCACCCGCTCGTCGCACGCCCGGTCGGTTAGGGCACCGGCCCCGGCGCGGCTGGCGGCGGACTGCTCGACGGTGATCTGCTGCCCGTGCGCGCGGGCCACCAGGTAGTCGCGCATCTGGTAGGCGCGGGCCCGGGTGAGGTATTCGATGGTCTTGCCGGAACCGGAGCCGACGTCGATCCGCAGCTGGGCCAGCCCGATCAGCCGAGCCGCGAAGGGTTGCACCACGTCGACGGACTGGATCTTGGTGAAGGGCACCTTGTCGGAATTGTGCTGGATGAAGTTGTGTTCGATCCGTACCTGACGATCATCGATCACGAAGCGCGTGAAGCGCCAACTGAAGTAGCCGGTGATGCCGGTGACCAGCACATAGCCGCCCAGCATGATGCCGATGAAGCGCAGGCTGCCCCAGCCAAACGCGTGCTCGCTCTTGCCCAGGTTCTCCAGGAAGTCCCGGCCGAAGATGACCACCATGCCCACCAGCGCCATCCAGCCCTTGATGATCGGGGTGGCCGGGTGCGGCCGCTCCATCATGGGTTCGGCGTGAGCGGGATCCACCGTCACAGCCCGACCGCCTGCTGCTCGCCCAGCTCGCTGAGCCGTTCGCGCAGCGCGTCGGCCCGGTCGGCGGGCAGGCCGGGGATGGTGGCGTCGGTGCCGGCCGACGCGGTCTCCAGCGTGACGGTCGCCAGCCCGTACTTGCGCTCGATGGGCCCGGAGTTGACGGTCACCACCTGCATCCGGCCGTAGGGGACGACGGTCAACCGGCGCTGCCACAGGCCCTCGCGGATGTAGAGATCGGTGTCGCGCTCCGCATAGCCCCAGATCCGGTAGACCCGGCCCTGTCGATGCCAGCGGTAGAAGATCCACAGCACCGATGCGACGGCGAGCGCCGCCCCCGCCCACCAGCGCTGGAACCAACCGAGCGCGAGGCTGGCGGCGGTCAGCTCGATTCCCCAGACCAACAACACCATCAGCCGCTTCATCCTCAGATAGTTGGGTGAGAGCTGCTGCCAGCGGTCAACGGGGGCGTCGAAGGTGTCCACCCCACCAATCTAGGGGCTCAGCGGGTGAGCCCCAGTCGTTTCCCGAGAGACTCGTAGCCGGGCCCGTTGACCTTCACGTCGCCCATCAGCACCAGCCCGCGCAGCACGATGGTGGGGGCATCGGCCGGCGCCGGGTTCAGCCCGCGCAGCTTGGTGTCACCCATGACGGTGGTGGTCTCGTCGCGGACATTGAGGCCGTCGGGGACGGTGATGGTCACATCACCCATGATCACCGGCACATTGATCAGGCATTCATGCGCCTCGAGCGTGGCGTGGGTGAGATCCATCGTGAGATCGCCCATCAGGATCATCCCGGTGGTGCGGCGACGAAGCCGCCAGTGGCCCTCGCGCCGCACCGTGCCCATGATGCTCATCACGTTGTCGGCCCGGGAATCCTGGCTGCTGGTGTCCACCACGACGCCGCCACGGGTCCCCTGGGTGGGCATGCGGGAGTGACTCGGCTGGCCGGTCGGCATCAGGTCGGCGGTGATCGGGGCGAGTTCGCCGAAGGTTCTGGCCTGCCAGACGGCATCCATCCGTTCGGAGTGCTCGTCCTGGGTGATCCGCCCCTCCGCGAAGGCGGTGTTCAGCACATTGGCCACCAGATCGCGGTCGGAATCGGCACAGCGGAGCTGGGAGGGCTGGGAGGGCATGGGCGTACTCATGCCTCCGAGCCTAGGAAGTCCCCGGGTCTGGACGGGAGGCCTTGCATCGGGGATCAGGGAACAGTCCGGGTCGCCAGCTGGCCGGGCGCTGCTGGAGGTGGGCGGGGGCCACTCGCGGTCCAGCTGGATACTCGTGAAGATGGCAAGGTGGAGCGGGCGACGGGAATCGAACCCGCGTGTCCAGCTTGGGAATCCGGGCGACCTGCCGTTCTGAGCGTGACAGCAGGCGTGTAATCCCTGCAGTGGTGACCGTGGGTGACCGGTCGGTACCGGGTGATTGGGCACGATTGGGCACGGCGTCTCGGCCAGTGTTCGATTACCGGACCGGCGCGGTCCATGCCGGTGAGAACATTGCGAGCGCCGGTGCTGTCGGCATGGATTGTGGCGGAGCCTGATTGGAACGAGCCCCCGGCCCAGAGGCACGAGCAGAACGGAGCCCCTCGACCCTGACCGGCCGAGGGGCTGTTCGTCATGCTGGGCGGGATCGCCTAGGTGGGGTGCGCCGGGGGTGCGCGGAGGGAGCGAAGCGACCGAAGCGCGGGGGTCCCTGGTGCGGGGACCCGCCCCGGCGATCCCGCCCGCGCCGAAGGCGCCTTGAGTCAGTAGGGAAAGTTCTCACCAGCGCTGCGTCAAAATGCTGGGAGTGATGTGCGGGGGGCAACTTTCCCTAGTTCATGGTTGAACACTTGGAAGTGGCTCCTGAACGTGGTGCCTGTGCGGGGATTCTATAGTCGCCCCGGGCTGGGAAGGGTGAAGCAGGCATTGATGCTTGCGATGGAGACCACTTGCAGCTGTTACGCGCACCCTGAGCGATGCGGCAAGGGTCGAGGGTGACCTTGGGGAGTGCTCGGAGGACACGGCGCCGTTCTCACGTTGTTGGTGGAGGGCTTTTGGTGGTCGGGTGTGCGGTCGGTGACCAGGTTCAAGGCCTCGTGGAGATAGTGGGAGGTCGTGACTTGGGGGTCCAGCGGCACTGGACCCGCTGCCAAGGGCAGCTGCGTTGGGCTCGACGATGCACGACCCACCAGGCGGCGATGCACCGCACGAGGGTTCCGGGAAGGTGAAGAGTGGCACGATAGGAGAGTGCGCGGGCACAGATCCTGGTGGAAGATCGTTGGCTTAGCAGAAACCGCTCCTGCACCGCCCGCCCCGCAGGCATCCCACGAGAAACAACCATCATCCGTTTCCAGAGCCCTGTGGTGCATCCATATGAACCCGCCAAGTGAGAAAGTCTCACTCTGGAGAGCGCAGACGGGGTGGCGTCAGAAATGACACCACCCCGTCACAGGCGGTCTCTATTTTACCGTACTTCGATTACAACAGACCTACCTAAGGTTGCCCCGGCGCATTTCCCTGATATCCAGGTCTCCCCTCGAACTGCCCAACTGGTGTAACGGTCGGGTACGTACCGGCAATCAACTTTAGCCCGGGCCTGCTTTCCTGAGGCCAAACTGGGGCATGAAATTTTCCCCCAATAGTCGGTTACGGTGGTTCCGCCATCTTTGGTATCGACCCATCGTGATTCCTTCAGAAGGTAGGCCGTGCAACCTGAGGATGAGGTTCTAGCGACTTCGGTCGCGGCAAGCGCCGGAGCTGCGAGGCCTGCCAGGGGCACACCAAGAACGAGAGCTGCGATGGGAATGCGTACCTTAAAAGTCATGGTTATCTCGATTCTTTGCCGAAATCAGGTAGCTCAACAAGCAGCCTTGATGCGGGCCGAGAAGAAGGCCTTTACGGCATTGGCGGCAATCTTCTCGGTCAGGTGCATCCTCGAGTAGTCGCGATTGATCTCAGCAATCAGAGTCCGGTCGCAATTGCAATTCCAGTATCCCTTGCTTCCATAGCACTTGTCGTGCCGCATGCAAGCCGCGTCGAGCAGATCCCTCGGAGTGCCTGAACCGTATCCGCTTCCGCACCAATTACCCCAAATCGGGATACTGGCTGCCGCACGAACGTAGCCTTCAGGCATGCGGGTTTGAGGGTCACTATCGACTAGGCCATTGTAGTAGCGACCGGCCAGCATGAGGTCACTTGATGCTCCCTGTCTGTAGGCACGCCGGGAATCAAATCTTGCCCCAGTTGGTGACCCGCTGTCTTCTGTCAAGTAGTAAGCGAACGCTTGTTCGAACTCTTGAGGGGGTGCGGCTACTGTAACCTTTGCATAGTTTGGTGCAGCTTGGGCCGCGGGTGGCACGGGGAAGATGGCGATGACGGCGAGTATAAAGGCGCTAAAGCACCCTCGAAGAAAGACGGAAAGACCACTGGTGTTCATGTGAATCTCCTTCTTGTGCGGCACTGCACTGTTGGGTGAGGAAAAGCTAACATGGGGTGGGGTGTTTGCTCCTCTTTCAGGGGACTCTTAGCTAGCTGTAAGGATCGACGCCTGATCATCAAGGGAGTTAGATTTCTTTCGTGGTACCCCTTGCCTCGGAGGATGTGGGTGTTGGGGGTATTAGGTCAGTTGTCCCAATTTCAGTGGGGCTGCATGTAGGGGGCGTAGCCCCCGGGCGCCCTGTAGGTAGGGGGGCGCCTGTGTGAGCACGACGACGCGAGTCCAGTACCTTCGCTTGTGTCCCTCTATCCTTACGTCAGACGGTACGGGTCCTCGGTCGCGCTAGCCCGGAGATTTCACGGGGGTGGCTGGACGTGAAGGAGGGAAGTGCCCTCTGACCTGCGAAGATACCGATTGTCTAGGTCTGTATCAGCGTGGTTGAAGGAGCACTTCCCAGGTGAACAAGCGTA
>NZ_JBCDMV010000023.1:0-110812 GCF_038433135.1 Luteococcus sp. H91
TACGCTTGTTCACCTGGGAAGTGCTCCTTCAACCACGCTGATACAGACCTAGACAATCGGTATCTTCGCAGGTCAGAGGGCACTTCCCTCCTTCACGTCCAGCCACCCCCGTGAAATCTCCGGGCTAGGCTGGCGGCCATGTGGCCCGTCACCAGCTCGACCGTCGTCTATGAGAACCCGTGGATCCGCGTCCAGGAGGACCAGGTCGTCCGTCCCGACGGTAGCCCCGGGGTCTACGGCGTGATGAGCGTTCGGCACGACGCGGTGATGGTGGTGGCGATGACCGACGACCGTGAGGTGTGGCTGGTCACGGTGGATCGGCACACCGTCGGCGTCTCGGTGGAGGTGCCAGCCGGCGGCAGCGACGGTGAGGATCCGTTGCTGGCGGCGCAGCGTGAACTGGCCGAGGAGACCGGCCTGCGGGCCAGCGAATGGCGCCTGCTGGGCCGGATGGATGCCCTGAATGGGGTCTGCCGGGCCCCCGAACACATCTTCCTGGCAACCGGCCTGTCCCCCGTCGCCGACGGCCTGCTGGAACAGGACGCCGAGGGAATCACGGCCGCGCAGCCGGTGCCGTGGCCCGAGGTGATGCGGATGGTGCGCGCCGGGCGGATCACCGACGCGGAGAGCATCGCCGCCCTCTGCTACGTGGCGCTGGAACTGGGTCTGCTGGGCTGACCTTGGCGCTCAGCTGGTCTCCAGCTTTCGCACAGAATTCTGTCAGACCGCCCTCCTAGACTGGCCGCACGATGCGCCACCAACTCACCCGGATCCTGAACTTCCTCTGGCCGTCCCGCCCGGCGGGCCGTTCGGAGATGTTGGCGCGCCTGCTGCCGGTGATCGGCAACATGGCCCGGCTCGCCGTCGCCTCGGTCCTCGCCTTTGGGCTGACTCGCTGGCTGGTCAGCGGACCGATCGACCTGACCTCTGCCCTGACGGCCCTGCTGGTGATGCAGGCCTCAGCGGCCGGTTCCTTCAAGATGGGCCTGCTCCGCATGGTCTCGGTCAGCTCCGGCGTCGGGATCGCCCTGGTCACCGCCAGCTGGCTGGGCATGCACTGGTGGAGCCTGGGGCTGGTGATCTTCAGTGCCCTGATGCTGGCCCGGATCCTGCACCTGGGCAATGCCTCGCTGGAGATGCCGATCTCCGCCATGCTGATCCTGGGCTCCACCCAGGGCGACATCGCCGCCGAGACCCGGATCATCTCCACCGTGATCGGCGCCGTGGTCGGCATCCTCTTCCCGCTCGTGCTGCCCCCGGCGGTGCCCTTCCGCTCGGCGTCGTCGGCGGTTCGCGGGGTGGCCAGGGCCCAGCAGGAGGTGCTGCACAAGGCCGCGGAAGCCATGGAATCCGGGGCAGTCACCAAGCCGATGGTCTCGCACTGGATCGATCAGGCGCGTCGCGTGACCGAGAAGATCAGCAAGGCGCACAGCCAGGTCACCGAACTCACGGACCTGCGTAAGTTCAACTCCCGTGCCATGGGCCGGGCCGACATCGCCCCCATCCTCACCAGCGGCCTCAACAGCCTGGAGAGCTGTCTGCTGAGCCTGCGCGCGATCTTCCTGCTGATGGAGCGTCATGCCCCCGCCCCAGCACATCCGTCGCGCGGGCTGACCAGCGCCGACGACGAAGGTCTGGACCGGGAGGTGCAGCAGGCCGTGGCCATGATGCTGCGCCGGCTGGGCGACTGCCTGGATGCCTTCGGCACGATGGTGGAGGCCGAGGCCAATGGCAATGAGGAGACGGCGCACCAGGCCTTCGTCACCAACTACCGGGCCCTGCGCGATGCCCGCGCCGAGGTGGCCGAGCTGATCGCCGCCGGGGACAGCCTGGCCGACCAGTGGCTGCTCAGCGGCGGAATCCTGGTGGCGCTCGACCAGGTGCTGCAGCAGTTGGACATCGACGCGCGGGTGCGGGTCCGGGACCGGTGGAAGGCCTCCCAGCTCGGCCGACGACTGGCGGAGGGCCAGATCGGGCCGCGGACCACGCCGGTCGACCGTTTCCGGCATGCCCGGATGCGCGCGCGGTCGCTGCGCCCGCGGCACAATGCCAGCGTCGTCACCGACTTCATGGACGACGACGAGACCACCCAGGTGATCCCCCGGCTGGATGCCGAAACCCTGGCGCGGTTGGAGCAGGAGAAGCGCAAGACCAAGCGGGGGCGGCTGCGCAAGCTGGTGCGTTAGTCGGCGTGCCGAACCATCCGCAGCTCGGTGGCCCCGCCCAGGTCGTCGCTGGCGCGGCTGGCGCCATCCAGCTCGAAGCCATTGCGGCGGTAGAAGGCGATCGCCCGATCATTGCCCTGCAGCACCCACAGGTAGCAGTCCATGTCACCGATGGCCATCTCCAGCAGCCGGTCGGCGGCGCCGGTGCCCTTCACCTCGTCGGTGATGTAGAGCTGGGCCAGCTCCAGGATCTCGGGCGCATCATCCTCCCGGCGAGGGCAGGCATTGGCGACGCCCACCACCCGCTGGTCCCGGGAGTCCAGCAGGATCCAGAACCAGACGTCGTTCTGGCTGGCCATCGCCCAGTCCATCACGCGTCGCTGGATGACTCCCTCATGGGCTCGAGCGGCCACCAGGTCGCCCGGCAGCAGCCCTTGGTAGGACTCCTGCCAGGCCTGGGCCTGGGCGCGCACGGCCCCCTCGAGTTCGACGGGGTGCTCCGCGCGCTTGATCCGGTAAGGAGTCTTCGACATCAGTCGAGGTAGTCCCGCAGCACCTGCGAGCGCGACGGGTGACGCAGCTTGCTCATGGTCTTGGACTCGATCTGGCGGATCCGCTCGCGGGTGACGCCGTAGACCTTGCCGATCTCGTCCAGGGTCTTGGGCTGGCCGTCGGTCAGGCCGAAGCGCATGCTGACCACGCCGGCCTCACGCTCGGACAGGGTGTCCAGGACGTCGTGCAGCTGCTCCTGCAGCAGGGTGAAGTTGACCGCGTCGGCCGGGACGATCGCCTCGGAGTCCTCGATCAGGTCGCCGAACTCGGAGTCGCCGTCCTCGCCCAGCGGGGTGTGCAGGGAGATCGGCTCGCGGCCGTACTTCTGCACCTCGACGACCTTCTCCGGGGTCATGTCGAGTTCCTTGGCCAGCTCCTCCGGGGTGGGTTCGCGGCCGAGGTCCTGCAGCATCTGGCGCTGGACGCGGGCCAGCTTGTTGATGACCTCCACCATGTGCACGGGGATGCGGATGGTGCGGGCCTGGTCGGCCATGGCGCGGGTGATGGCCTGCTTGATCCACCAGGTGGCGTAGGTCGAGAACTTGTAGCCCTTGGTGTAGTCGAACTTCTCGACCGCACGGATCAGGCCCAGGTTGCCCTCCTGGATCAGGTCCAGGAAGAGCATGCCGCGGCCGGTGTAGCGCTTGGCCAGGCTGACGACCAGTCGCAGGTTGGCCTCCAAGAGGTGGTTCTTGGCGCGCTTGCCGTCCTCGGCGATCCACTCGAAGTCGTCCTGGTCGGCGGCCTTGACCTTGATTGCCGGGTCGTTCAGCTGCTCCTCGGCGAACAGGCCGGCCTCGATCCGCTTGGCCAGTTCCACCTCCATCTCGGCATTCAGCAGCGCGACCTTGCCGATCTGCTTCAGGTAGTCCTTGACGGGGTCGGCGGTGGCGCCCGCCACCATCACCTGCTGCTCGGGTTCGTCGGTGTCGTCGGCGTCGGAGACGACGAAGCCCTGCGATTCCTCGACGAGTTCCTTCTCTTCCTTGGCGGTCTCCTCCGGCTTGAACTCCGCCTCGTCGACGTCGTCGAGGGTGCGCTTCTTGCCGCCGACGGTGAGCACGACGTCGTCGCCCTCACGCTTGACCACGACCTCCAGGTTCTCGCCCTCGACGGCTCCGCCGATGGTGACGATCTCCTCGTCTGCGGCCGTCTTCTTCGCTGCGGCCTTGGTGGCACGCTTGGCCGGGGTCTTCTTCGCCGCGTTCTTGGCCGCGGTGGTCTTGGCCGCGGTCTTGCGCGCAGCGGTCTTCTTGGCGACGGCCGGGGCCTCGACGTTCTCGTCGGTCTCGGGCGTCTTCTTGGAAGAGGTGGGCGTCAAGGAAGGATCCTCTCGGGAGTCCGGGTGTTCGTCCCAACCGCAACGGCGGGCAAGGACGGGTCATGCAGATGGCTTCACTTATTTCAGGGCGTGGTCAAGCCGGTGAAAGTCAAGAGCACTCCCGCAGTCATTCTGGCACGCCCCGGGCCACTTCCCAAACGGGTGCGGCACCGCGGCGCACTAGGCTGGCGGCATGTCGACCACAGCACCGAGGCCTCCCGTCGCAGCCAAGCAGCCGATCACCCGCAGTTTCCACGGCGATGACGTCGTCGACGACTACGAATGGTTGCGGGACAAGACCGATCCCGCGGTGATCGCCCACCTCGAGGCCGAGAATGCCTACGCCGACGCCCTGACCGCCCCGCTGGAGCGCCTGCGGCAGGAGATCTTCGACGACATCTCCGCCCGCACCCAGCAAAGTGACCTGTCGGTGCCCGCGCACGTCACTCACGTCGATGACGACGGGGAACAGGGCTGGTGGTACTACGCCCGCACCGTGGAGGGCAAGGACTACCCGATCCACTGCCGGGTGGCGGACCTGAGCGGTACCCGGCCCGACCTGAGCGGCGAGGTTCCCGGTGAACAGGTGTTGCTCGACGGCAATATCGAGGCCGAGGGGCACGACTTCTTCTCCTTGGGCGGGTTCAGTGTCTCCCCCAATGGCCGGCTGCTGGCCTGGTCGGTGGATCATGCCGGTGACGAGCGCTTCTCCTCCTACATCCGGGATCTGGATTCGGGGCAGGACTTCGGCCCGATCCACACCGACCTGTCGCACGGGCTGTGCTGGGCAGGAGACCAGCACGTCGTCTATTCGCTGGTGGACGAGGCCTGGCGCCCCTTCCAGGTCTGGCGCCACCAGTTGCAGACCAACACCGATGACGACGTGCTGCTGCTGCAGGAGGACGACGAGCGCTTCTGGCTGGGCGTCGACGAATCCCGGGACCGCAGCCACCTGGTCTTCATGGCCGGTTCCAAGCTGACCAGCGAGTGTTGGCTGCTGCCCACCGATGACCTGGCGGGCACCCCCACCTCCGTCGCCGGGCGGCAGGAGAATGTCGAGTACCAGGTGGAACTGGCCGGTGACCAGGTGCTGGTGCTGCACAACCGGGACTGTGAGGACTACTGCCTGGCCGCGGCACCGCTGCACTCCCCCGGCGCCGAGCACTGGACCACCGTCGTTCCCGGCAAGCCCGGGATGCGACTGGACAGCGTCGAGGCCTACGCCACGCACGTGGTGCTCAGCGGGCGGCGCGACGGCCTGAGCACCGTCGCCGTGCTGGAACGCAAGGCCGACGGCTTCGGCGAGCCCCGCTGGGTGGCCTTCGACGAGGTGCTGCACGACGTTCAGTCCTACAGCGAACCCGACTGGGCCAGCAGCACGGTGCGGCTGCAGTACACCTCCCTGGTCACCCCGGCCAGCGTGCTCGAACTGGATCTGGCCAGCGGGAAGACCAGCCTGCTGCGCCGCACCCCGGTGTTGGACCACCCCGTCCACGGCGCCTACGACCCGGACGACTATGTGCAGGAGAGGCTGTGGGCTACCGCCGAGGACGGCACCCGGATCCCGATCAGCCTGGTGCACCGCAAGGACGTCGTCGCCGACGGCAGCGCGCCGTGCCTGCTCTACGGCTACGGCTCCTACGAGGTGTGCATCCCGCCGAGCTTCTCGATCGCCCGGCTGAGCCTGCTGCAGCGCGGCATCGTCTTCGCGATCGCACACGTCCGCGGCGGCGGGGAGATGGGCCGGGCCTGGTACGAGCAGGGCAAGCAGCTGACCAAGCCCAACACCTTCAGCGACTTCGTCGCCTGCGGCCGGCATCTGGTGGAGACCGGGTGGACGACGCCGGACCGGCTGGCTGCCCGCGGCCGCAGCGCCGGCGGGCTGCTGATGGGTGCGGTGACCAACCTGGCCCCGGACCTCTTCCGGGCGGTGCACGCCGGGGTGCCCTTCGTCGACGCCCTGACCAGCATCCTCAAGCCGGAGCTGCCGCTGACCGTGGTTGAGTGGGAGGAATGGGGCAATCCGATCGAGGATCCCGAGGTCTACGCCTGCATGAAGGGCTACACCCCGTACGAGAACATCCGCCCCGGCTGCTACCCGGCGATCCTGGCCACCACCAGCCTGAACGACACCCGGGTGCTGTTCACCGAACCCGCCAAGTGGGTGGCCAAGTTGCGCGAGACCGTCGCGAGCGACCCGCAGCGCCCGATCCTGCTCAAGACCGAGATGGTGGCCGGGCACGGTGGCGTCAGCGGCCGCTACGGCTCCTGGCGCGAGGAGGCCTTCGAGCTGGCGTGGATCATCAGCCAGATCACGGGGTGACCCCTCAGGGAAAACCCTGAGCTGAGCGGGCGGGAACTACCCCCTGGGTATGGTCTTGTCCGCTCAGAGCGTGATTTGGCTGATCATGGGCACTTTCGTGGATCGTTTCGGGAACCTTGTGCGTTGTCAGGGGTGAGAAACGGTGAAAGGTGACCCAGATGGACACACGAACGCGAGTGCGCAGCAGCGAGGGCATCGACGGCAAGGATTCCGTCGGCCTCTATCTCGAGACCATCGCCCGCACTCCCCTGCTCACTGCCGAGGATGAGGTGCAGCTGGCCCGCACCATCGAGTTGGGGCTGTACGCCAAGGCGCTGCTCGACGGTGAGCTGAAGACCCGCAAGAAGGTCTCCACCGACGAGCTGCAGCAGATGGTCGACGAGGGCGAGGCCGCGATGCAGCGCTTCGTGCAGGCCAACCTGCGACTGGTGGTCTCCGTCGCCCGCAAGTTCGGCCGGGCGCAGATGCCGCTGCTGGATCTGGTGCAGGAGGGCAACACCGGCCTGATCCGCGCGGTCGAGAAGTTCGACTACACCAAGGGTTTCAAGTTCTCCACCTACGCCACGTGGTGGGTGCGCCAGGCGATCAGCCGCGGCATCGCCCAGCAGGGCCGGATCGTGCGGCTCCCGGTCCACGTCGCCGAGCAGGTCAACCAGGTCAATGCGGTGCGCCGCAACCTGGAGCGCCAGCTGGGCCGTGAGCCGGAGGTGGCCGAGATCGCCGAGGAGCTGGCGCTGGAGGAGGATCGGGTGGTTGACCTGATCCGTTACAGCCGCGAGCACATCTCCCTGGATGCCCCCGTCGAGGAGTCCGGCGACACCTCCCTGGGTGACCTGATCGCTCGCGAGACCGCCCCCGGCCCCGACGAGATGGTGCTGGATGCCGAGGACCGTCAGGCGCTCGACGACATGCTGGACGGGCTGGACGAGCGCTCCGCCGACGTGGTCCGTCGCCGCTACGGCCTCTCCGACGGTCGCCAGGCCAAGCTGGCCGACATCGGCGCCGTCTGGGGCATCACCGCCGAACGCGTTCGCCAGATCGAGCGCAATGCGCTCGCCCAGCTGCGGGAAGCCGCCTGACACCCGGTTCCTGTCGAGGGAACCTTCCGCCACCCGCGCCCGCCGCTCACCCCTCGGGGGTGGGCGGCGGGTGTGGTTCTGGGCCCGTGGTCAGATCCGGTTGCCCCCGCGCCCGCGCTACGGTCGAAATTAAGCAACGGAAGGTGATGGTATGACAGCTCAATCGACCCCGTTCACCCGCCGCATCTGTGTCTCGGGCTTCGCGGCCACGGTGGCCGTCACCGCACTGTCGGTGACGCAGAACCTGGTGCTCAATCCACTGGCCAGCGCGCCCGGACGCAGCCTGGCGCAGATCCGGGCCGACGTCGCCGCGGCCGGGGAATCGCTGGATGCGCCGCTGGTGCTGGGGATCGCCGCGCTCTACCTGGTGGCGGGGGTGGTCATGCTGGCCGAACACCTGCGTCGACCGCGGCCCAGCTGGCGCTCCCCCGCCAGCGCCTTCCTGCTCCTGCTGGCCTTTGCCGCCCCGATGCACTGGTTCACTTCCTTCGGCCCCGGCATCGCGCTGGCCGACACCTACCAGATCAGCGGCGCGACGCATTCCCCGTGGGGTTGGCCGGTCTACCTGATCAGCCTGGCGTCGTTGGCCGGGCTCATCGTCCTGGTCCCGGCCCGTACCTTCAGACCGCCGCCGGGCTCGGTTGAGCCGCTTCGTCCTGCCGACTCCAGATAGGTGTGTCGGGGCGGCCGAGGTCCAGGGTGCGGCTCGGCGTGCGCAGGTAGCGATAGCCAAGAGGGGTCTGCCACAGGAAGATCCCCGGCAGGGGCTGGTACAGGCGCCAACCGAAGTGGGTCTTGGCTCGATGAGCCAGGCGGGACAGCGGGCCGAGGTTGTCCGGATGAGTCTGTCCAGTCGCCTTGGTTGGTGGGGAGGCCTCGACGGGCTCGGCCATCGTGGTGGGTTCGGGTGGGCGAGCACCGGGTGACTCGACGGGCTCGGCCGCCGTGGTGGGGTTGGGCGGGCTCGCGCAGGGCGCCTCGACAGGCTCGGCCACCGTGGTCACCTCATCGCCCGACGCAACCCCCGTTCCCCGAGCCTGTCGAGGGGCCTTCATCCGAGGCTGCCACGCAATGGTGTGGTCCAAATCAAGTCCTGGGGAGGTACGGGTGGACCAGGGGAACACCTCCCACGGGTTGCGCAAGATCACCGCTTCGCGCATCGTGGGCGGGCACTCATATGAATCGCTGGGGACTTGGTGGTTCTGGTCGATCACCGGGCGCACCGTGAACCGATGATGACCGAACACGTCGGGCAACCACCCGGCCAGCAAGGGGTTCAGCTTGTCACACCGCACCAGACCCTCACCCGTCGCGAGCGTGGTGTCGCTCAGGTGGACGACGAGCTGGGCCTTCGGAAGTAACTGGTCGGGGTCGACGGTGATGGTGCCGCAGACATGCCCTGCCTGACCGTTGCGGGCACACACCTTGTCGAACTCATCCCCGACGGGGAGCTGGTCGAGCAGGTCGGCCTGCAGGAGTTGGGTGGCAAGGGGCGGGTTGGCAAGAATCCCCACAGCCCGGGCACGCAACGCATCACGGGTCCCGCGGGTACCGCCGGTCTCCAGAATGGTGGCGATCCGGTCGAGCTGGGCATCCAGCAGGATCGCATCCGCCGCGTCCACCACCGCCATCACGTCGGCGACACCGTGGTCGGACTGCGCCACCCACACACCCCGCGCCTCCAACGCATCCCGTCGACGCTGGTCGGCCTGCTCGGCGTCGAGCTGGCGCAGCACCACGGCGGCGGTCAGCTTCTTCACCTGCCGGAAACTCATCCCGACGATCTGCCGGGACAACTCCAGATCCACCAACCCCGCATGCTGGGCGTCCAACTCGTGGGTGGCCTGCGCGATGTGGCGGGCCTGGTAGACCGGCACCTCCAAGCCCTGCACCAACCCCCACAACTCCGGCAGGCGATGCCGACAGTCCAACGCGGCGGCAATCAGCTGGTGCGCTTCCTCGGGCCGGACATGGAGGTCCGCCGCGAGTTCCAGCACGCAGCCCTCAGCCACCTCCGGGGTACCGTCCGACCCAATCGACACCAGGCGTTCCCGCCCCGGCAGCGGGGGTTCAGACAGCGCGGGCTCGGCGGCCTCCACGCCGGAGTACAGATCAGCCAGGTGGGCGATCAACCGGAACTCCCGCGCCTCGGACTCCCGGCGCACGTGCCGTTCGGCGCGCAGGGCTTCGATCGTCGCCACGGCATTCTGGGGCAGGTCGGCACCCGGCTGTGATGCGTGTGTGGTGCTCATGGTGACCTCCCCCGAGGCTCGTCGTTGAACTGTTCTAATCCTACCCCGCACAGCCCTTCACAACAAGGACTTATCGTGATTGTTTTTCGAACCTGAACTGGGCACAATCCGCCATGGAACCAGTCAAACAGACACCTCAGACATTTCTTGGGGCCACTCTGAGAGGAGGCCTCGACAGGCTCGGCCAGCGTGGTTGCGTCGGACGCCGGTCAACTCACTCGACGACCCGGATCATGCCTTCCTGGCTGCAGGAGGCCACCAGCGCATTGCCCTGCACCAGCCGACCGGTGGAGAAGCCCAGGGCATTGCTGGCCGACGGGGAGACCTGGTCGTAGAGCATCCACTCGTCGGCGCGGACCGGGCGATGAAACCACATGGCGTGGTCGATCGACGCGATGTTCATCTTGGGCGAGACGAAGGCCACCGGGTGAGGGACTGTGGAGACACTGAGCAAGGTGATGTCGCTCAGGTAGGCCAGGATCGCCTGGTGCAGCCGCTGGTCAGCGGGCAGGGCGCTGGTGGTGCGCACCCAGACCCGCATGTGCGCCTGATGTGCGCCGGGCTGGATCAGCTTGGACTGGCCGGAATCGCCGGCGAAGCGCACGTCCAGCGCATCCCATTCGCTGAAGACCTTGGCCGAAACCCCCAGCCGTTCGCGCATCAGCTCGGCCAGCGACGGGCAGTCCTCCGGTGCGGGCACGCCCTGCGGCATCGGATCGGAGTGGTCCAGACCACCCTCCTGCACATGGAAGTTGGCATTCATCGTGAAGATCGACGTCCCACCCTGCCGGGCCACGATCCGACGGGAGCTGAAGCTGCCGCCGTCGCGCACGCTCTCCACGTCGTAGATGATCGGCTTGTCGATGGCGCCGCCGCGCAGGAAGTAGGCGTGCAGCGAGTGACACATCCGGTCTTCCGCCACCGTTCCATAGGCAGCCATCAGCGACTGGGCCAGCACCTGCCCGCCATAGGTGCGCTGCAGCATGGTCTGGGGCTGGTGACCCCGGTAGAGGCCGATCTCGATCTCTTCGAGTTCCAGCAGGTTGACGAGTTCTTCGGTGGTCTGTGGCACCCGCCCAGTTTTCCACCTTTTGCACGGTGCCGCGTCAGCTGACCAGGGTCACACCACCCAGGGCGATGCTGCCCACCAGGATAGTGCTCAACAGCCCCAGCAGGAAGGGCTTGGGCCCGACGTGGATCAGGCTCTTCACCTTCACCCCGAGCCCCAGCGCGAACATCGCGGCGGCCAGCAGGGCGGTCTGGATGGTCTTGATCATCGGCAGCCAGGCGTGCGGCACGACGTCCAGCGAACGCAGCACCACCATGGCGACGAAGCCGGCGACGAAGAGCGGCACGATCGGCGGGCGCTTGCCGTCGTCGCGCGTGGGCTGGGAGCGCCGGACCCACCAGCCGATCGCCACGGCCACGGGTGCCAGCATCAGCACACGCGCCAGCTTCACCACGACGGCCACCTTCAGCGCAGCCGGTCCCAGTGCGGCACCGGCGGCCACCACCTGCGCCACCTCGTGGATGGAGCCACCGGCCCACAGCCCGGAGGCCACCTCCCCCAGCCCGAAGAGCTTGGCCAGCACCGGCACGATCGGGATCATCAGGGTGCCGTAGAGCACCACCAGGGCGATCGCGGTGGCCACCTCGTCCTCGTCGGCGTCGACGACGGAGTTCACACCCGCAACCGCCGCCGCACCGCAGATCGAGAAGCCCGACGAGATCAGCAGGCACTGGTTGTGGGCCAGCCCCAGCGCCCGGCCGATCGCCATGCTGCCCAGGATGCCGCCAGTCACCACGGCCACGATCACCAGCACCATGCCCGCCCCCAGCCTGGCGATGTCGCCGAGGACCAGTTGCAGGCCGAGCAGCACGATGCCGATTCGCAACACTCGCTTGGAGCTGCAGGCAACGCCGGGCACCAGCGCCGGCGCGATGCTGAAGATGTTGGTGTAGACCACCCCCAGCAGGATCGCGACTAACAGGGCGCTCAGCGTGGGGACGGCGCGGTTGACCAGCACCGCAAGGGCAGCGCCGGCGGCGCAGAAGAGCAGGCCGGGAAGGAGGTGACGCAGTGGTTTCACTTGATCCATCCTTTCCCCACCAGCGGTGATGCGGAAGACCGAGTGCGACATGGGGTCATATCATGCAGGCATGACCGATTGGCCGGAGCTGGGCACGCTCGAACTGCTGGTGACCACCGGGCGCACCGGCAGCCTGACCGCCGCCGCCCGCCAGCTGGGGATCGCCCAGCCCAATGCCAGCCGCTCCATCGCGCGGCTGGAACGACGGGTCGGCGCCACGCTGCTGGTCCGCACCCACCGCGGCTCGACGCTGTCCGCCGTCGGCGCCCAACTGGCGGAACTGGCCGAACCGCTGCTGGCGCAGGCCGGGGCCTTCACCGACGGCGTCGCCGCGTTGACCACCGAACATGGAAGCCGGATGGAATTTGCCGCCAGCCAGACCATTGCCGAATACCTGGCCCCGGTCTGGCTGGCGCGGCTGCACAGGGGAGATCCGGCGGCCGGCTGGCACATGCGGGTGACCAATTCCAGCACCGTGACGGCATTGGTGCTGACCCGGCAGGTGCCGGTGGGCTTCATCGAGACCCCGGACCTGCCGTCGGGGATCACCAGCCGTACGGTGCACACCGACCGGCTGTGCGTGGTGGTGGACCCGCAGCACCCCTGGGCCCGACGCCATCGCCCCTTGTCGCTGGGTGAGCTGGCCCACACCTCCCTGGTGGTGCGCGAGCTGGGCTCCGGCACCCGGGAGACCCTGGACGCCGCGATGACGGGACTGCCGGTCGCCGCCCCGACGCTGGTGCTGAGCAGCAATACCGCGGTGCTGGGCGCCTGTGCCGCAGGTGCCGGGCCGGCGGTGCTCAGCGAGCTGGCGGTTGGCGCCGCGGTGCAGCAGGGCCGGGTGGCGCTGGTGGAACTGGCCGAGCCCGACGTGCTGACCCGGCAACTGCGGGCCATCTGGCTGGGGCGTAGCCCCGACCCGCTGGCCCGGGAGCTGATCCGGGTGGCCGGCTGATCTTTCAGCCCACGTCCTGGATCGCCTTGCGGATCCGCTTGGGAGAGACGGTGACGGCGGTGCGCAGGTGCTGCGCGAACTGCTGCACCCGCAACTCCTCAATCAGGAAGCCGATCTCCTCCACCGCCGCGGACAGCGGGCCGGGCGGTTGCGCGGTGCACAGCTCGGCATACTCGGCCTCCAGCTCATCCACCAGCGCCGCCCCCTGCCGGTCGCGCGCCGGGCTGGCAGCCGCAGCAGCGAGCCGGACGGTGATGCCCTTCACATAGCGCGGCAGGTGCCCGTACCACGGGTCCGGCGTGGCGCTGATGAAGTTGGTGAAGACCAGGTTCTCCAGCTGGGCGGTGACGTCGTCGCGCACGTCGCCTGCGGGGAAGGAGGCGATCGCCAGCCGGGCGTCGGTGGCATTGCGCAGGGTCTCGGCCGCCGTGGCGGTCACCGTGCGCATCGCGTCGGCCTGCTCCTGCCGGACGAACAGCGCCAGCCGCTCGTAGGTCTCGGCGTCGCGGACATCGTCCAGCCTGGTGCCGTTCTCCGCGGCCCAGCGACGGGCGAGTTGTTCGGCCGTCTTCAGCCGGGCGTCGGCCAGCAACGCCGGGACGCTGGCATAGGGCGAATTGCCCAGCGACAGCTTGTCGGCATTGGTCAGGTGGCTGACCACCCACTTGGTGGGGTCGGGAAGGGTGAGCACCAGCAACCGGCGCAGGCCCCGGGCGTGCGACTGGCTGGCGCGGGCGCGGGTGTCCAGCACCACGACCCCGACGCTGGCTCCCTCGTCCTTCAGCGCCGGGTAACCGACCGCCCGGGTGCCGTTCTTCTCCACGCTCAGGCTGGCATCGATCGGCCCCATGCTCCAGCTGGTCGCGCCGGTGATCGCCTTCTTCGCCGAGGCCTTGGTCAAGGTCTGGCTGACCTTGCGCGCCAGATCCTGCCGTAGCTCCGCAAAGTCCTTGCTGCGCCGCGTTTCCCGGCCATTCTCGGTGATCCGGAAGGCCACCCGCAGGTGCTCGGGCACCGCCTCGGGCTTCCACTGGCCAGGCTCCACCGTCACCGACGTGAGCTGGCGCAGCGCCCGGCCCAGTTCGTCGCAGAAGCGACGGGAGTGGTCCGGCCCCTCACCCACCTTGGCCATCTCGTCCAGCCAGCCCAGCGCTGCCCGGGCATGGTTGGGGGCGGGCACGAAGTTGGTGCGCACCTGCTTGGGCAGGGCCCGGATCAGCTCGGTGGCCAGCTCCTCCCGCAGTCCCGGCACCTGCCAGCTGAAGGGTTCGGCACTGACCTGGTTGAGCTGGGCCAGCGGGATGGCCACCGAGACACCGTCGTGGCCGCTTCCCGGGTCGAAGACATAGTCGATCTCGAGGTCCAGCTCGCCCCCGGCCCGGGATGAGACCGTCCAGTGGTCGGGGAAGTCACCGGCATCCACCTGTTCTGCCTGCGGTGCCAGCAGGTCGTCCAGCCCCATCTCCAGCAGCCGCTTGTCCGGCTGGCGGCGCAGCCAGGCGTCGAAGTGGTTGACGCTGACGATGTCGGCGGGGATCCGGGCGGCATAGAAGTCGAAGATCTGCTGGTCGTCGACGGTGATGTCGCGCCGACGGCTGCGTTCCTCCAGCTCCTCGGCCTGCTCGCGCACCGTGCGGTTGTGGTGGAAGAAGTGGTGCCGGGTGCGCCACTGGCCCTCCACCAATGCGGAGCGGATGAAGATCTCCCGGGCCACCACCGGATCGATCCGGGCATAGCTGACCGGCCGTTCCGCGACGATCGGCACGCCGTACAGCGCGGCCTTCTCATAGGCCACCACCGAGCCGGAATTGCTGGACCAGTGCGGCCCGGAATAGCTGCGCTTCAACAGCTCCCCGGCCACCTCCTCCACCTGCTCGGCGGTGATGGCGGCGACGGTGCGAGCCCACAACCGGCTGGTCTCCACCAGCTCGACGGCCATCACCAGCGGCGGCGGGTTCTTGGCCAGCGCCGATCCGGGCTGGATCGCGAACCGGGCGCCGCGCGCCCCCAGGTATTCCCGCGGGCCGGGGCGACGACGCTTGCCGGTGCGATCCTTCTTCGGCTGGTCCTGCTCCCGCAGATCCGCCAGCCCGACGTGCCCCAGCAGGCCGCTGAGCACCGCGGTGAGCACCTTGTCATCCGGGGCCGGAGCGTGGTTGCGCTCCAGCCCGATCTCCTTGGAGATGTCGCGCAGCTGGGTGTGCAGGTCCTCCCATTCGCGCACCCGGAGGAAGTTTATGAATTCGTCGCGGCACAACCGACGAAAGGCATTGCCGGACAGCTGCTTGCGCTGGTCGCGCAGGTAATTCCAGAGCCGGAGCATGGCGATCAGGTCGCCACCAGAGTCCGGCTCCCCCCCGCTACTGGCGACTCGCTCCGCGGCGCGGGTATGCGCGGTATGGCGGGCGGGTGCGTTCTGCTCCCTCGACGGGTTCGAGGATGGCTCCTCGGGCATCGTCGGGGTCCAGAAGCGACGGTGCAACTGGTCGGCCTGTTCCCGCTTCTCGGCCGGGCGTTCCCGGACGTCGGGAATGGCCAGGCCGGCCACCAGCACCTGCACCTCGCGGACGCAGCCCTGGTTCTCGGCCTCCAGCAGCATCCGGCCCAGCCGCGGATCCAGCGGGATCCGGGCCAGCCGGTGGCCGATCCTGGTGAGCTTCGGGTGGGAATGGCTGCCGGGCTTGAGCGCACCCAGCTCGTCGAGCAGCCGCAGGCCGTCGGTGATCTGTCCGCGGTCCGGGGCCTCGACGAAGGGGAAGGAACCGATGTCGCCCAACCCGGCCTCGGCCATCTGCAGGATCACGCTGGCCAGGTTGGTGCGCAGGATCTCCGGCTCGGTGAACTCCGGGCGGGTGCGGAAGTCGTCCTCGCTGTACAGGCGGATCGCGATGCCGGGGGCGACGCGGCCACACCGACCCGCGCGCTGGTTGGCCGATGCCTGGCTGACCGGCTCGATCGGCAGCCGCTGCACCTTGGTCCGCGCCGAATAGCGACTGATCCGGGCGGTTCCCGGGTCAACCACGTAACGGATCCCGGGTACGGTGATGGATGTCTCGGCCACATTGGTGGCCAGCACCACCCGGCGCCCGCTGTGGGCGGTGAAGACCCGGTGCTGCTCGGCGGAGCTGAGCCGGGCATAGAGCGGCAGCACCTCGGTGTCCGGAAGTTTCAGGCCGTTGACGGCCTCGGCGGCGTCGCGGATCTCCCGCTCCCCGGAGAGGAAGACCAGGATGTCGCCCAGCCCCTCCCGGCTCAGTTCGGTGACGGCCTTGCAGATGCCGTCGATCTGGTCGCCGGAATCGGCGTCCTTCCCCTCGGCCACCAGCGGCCGGTAGCGCATCTCCACCGGATAGGTGCGGCCGCTGACCTCGATCACCGGGGCGGGGTTGCCGGCCTTGTCGCAGAAGTGTTCGGCAAACCGGGCGGTGTCGATGGTGGCGGAGGTGACGATCACCTTCAGCTCCGGCCGCTTGGGCAGCAGCTGCTTGAGGTAGCCCAGCAGGAAGTCGATGTTCAGGCTGCGCTCGTGCGCCTCGTCGATGATGATCGTGTCGTATCGCTTGAGATCCCGGTCATGGGTGATCTCGGCCAGCAACACGCCGTCGGTCATCACCTTCACCTTGGTGTCCTTGCCCGCCTTGCGGGTGAACCGCACCTGGTAACCCACCAATTCGCCCAGCGGGGTGTCACATTCCTCGGCGATCCGCTCGGCCACCGTGCGGGCCGCGATCCGGCGGGGCTGGGTGTGGGCAATCCGGCCGCGCCCCAACCGCAGGCAGATCTTGGGGATCTGGGTGGTCTTGCCCGAGCCGGTCTCACCGGCGACCACCACCACCTGGTGGTCACGGATCAGGTCGGCGATCTCGTCGGCGTGCTCAGCGATCGGCAGCGACGGGTCGAAGTGCAGACGGGGCTGCGGTACGGAAGGCGCTTGTGTCATGACCGAACCAGCCTAGAGCCCCGGGCAAGCCATTTCCTTCGGTGAACGCAACCGGGCCCGGAAGCTCTCGCTCCCGGGCCCGCAACTTCGTTGCGCATGGCCACCATTCCCCCGAATGACGACCTGTGCTGGTTGGACCAAGTCCCCCGACTGGTCCATCTCCTTCGCCGAATCCCCCGATTCGACGAAGAGCCCGATTCCCCCGAATCGGATCCCCCGTGGCCACTCCCCCGAGTGGCTGCTGGGCGATGACTTCATCCTTCCTGCTGTTAATACTGAACACAAGTTAACGTCGAACGCCGAAATTTCGCGCTTCAGCGCCGCTTCAGGAATGGTTCGGCCAATGTCCCGTGATCAGGTGACAAATCGCTCCCGCCGGGACGATTGACGGCTCTACTTGTCACTCATTCACGGGACAGTGTGATCCATGTCACATTCCGCCACCACCGCGGGTTTTCACTGGACGAGGGCAACGGGACTCCCGGCGTGTGCCAGCACGGCCCGCATCACGCCGCCCAGGTGGATCCCGAGCAGCTTGGCCTTCTGCACCCCCAGCACCAGCAGGTCCACCGTCGAGGACAGGTCAACCAGCTCATCCACCGGAGACCCGGTGGCAATCTGCACCTCCACCGGCACCTCCGGGTGCGCAGCCCGCAATGGCTCGAGCAAACCCTCGATCCCCTGTCGCGCCGCGCGCTCCACCTCGTCGAAGGCAGGCCCGGCATCCATCTGCTTGGCCACGTGCACCACGCTGAGGGTCGCGCCGCGCGCCTCCGCCTCGGCCATCGCCCACTCCAGGGTGTGCGGGGAGTGGTTCTGGGCATCGACACCGACGGCGATCCGCCCCATCCCACCGGTCAGGCCGGGCGTCGCGGCGGCGGAGATCACCACCAGCGGGCAATGCGCGGCATCGGCCAGGGCGACGCTGGTGGAGCCGATGAACATCCGCTCCAGGCCGCTGACGGAGCGGCGCCCCACCACCAGCAGGTCTGCCCCCTCGCTGAGTCGGGCCAGCACGGCCGCGGCATTGCCCAGCACCACCTCCGCGTGGATCTGATCCTCACCGAGCCCGGCCTGGGTGGCCAGCTCGATCGCCGCCTGATTCGCATGCTCGCCGGCCTCCTGCAGGGCGCTCGGGTCGTAGACCACGCCCCAAGCACCGGCCATCACGGCGTCGTCCACGGCATGCACCAAGTGCAGGGTGGCCTTGCGACGCTCGGCCGCGCCGACGCCGTAGCGCACGGCGCGCAGACCGTCCTCGGAGCCATCCACCCCCACCAGGACTCTGGGGCCCTCGATCCGGACCGAGCGGTCATCGTGGGTGGCGGCGGTGCTCATGGCTTCCCCTCTCGCAGGGCCACAGCCGACCAGCGAGGGCCGGTTGCGGCGTTGGCTTGCCCTGATGCCATTCTTCCACGCCGACGAGGGATTGTGCAGGGCTAGGCTGCGGCGACCGCCCGGCCGGTCAGTGTGGCGTCGCTGATCACCAACAGCAGCTCCCGGGTGTCGGGGACGAAGGGCTCCGGCCCGGCCTCCACCGTCAGCTCACCCTCGGCCGGACGCCCCAGGGATCCGCGGGCCACGACGCTCCAGCCATTGCGACAGGCGGGATCGAATTCGTCCACCTCGAAGGCCACCGGGGTGCCGTCGGCGAGACTGGCCAGCTGGGTCTGCCCACCGGTGCGCAGGACGATTCGTTCGTCGTCCAGGGCGTAGGACAGGGGTAGCACCGTCAGCCCGTCGGGGCCGTCGAAGGCCAAGCGGCCCACCGAGGCCTCACGGAGCAGCAGACTGCATTCGGCCGCATCGAGAACCTCGAAATGCCCCTCACCCATCGGACCCCACCTCTCCTGAACTGTTCAGATCGTATCGGACCGGAAAGGCCGCGCAGCTCACTCGCCGTCGGTGAAGGTCACCCGGCCACGCAGCTTGGCGGCCAGGTCGTCATCGATCCCGTCGGCGATCCGGGTGATGATCCGCACGCCCTCGTGCAGGTGAGCCGGGACGAAGGGCCGCGCGAGCAGGCTCATCGACACGAATACCCTGTCCTTGTAGAGCGAGAAACGGCCGAAGCGGGATTCGGTGTTCAGGTCATTGAGCACTTCGACGGCGCGGCCACGGCCCTCCAGGTCATGGACCAGGGCGCTGAACAGCAGCACCTCCCGAGCATCGGCGGAGCACCGAACGAAGACCATCGAGGAGCCGACCCGAATGGTGAAGTCGCCCTCCTCGTCGGTGATCGGTTCGTGGCCGAACATGTGGGCCAGTTCGGTGCGGACGAAGTCGTGCAGCTCATCCCAATCCGCCGGCATGCTGGCGACGTAGTCATGCTCCTCCCCCGGGTGCTGCGCGGCGGCCGTCGCACCGGTGGAGGCCTCCCTCACAACCGGCTCGGTGGCCAGGATCTCGGCCAGCTGGTCAGGTGCCAGGAAGACGGGGTGCTGCACGCCGAAGACGTCGCGCAGCGTCTGGACGGCCAGCTCGGCGAGCCAGACGCAGTCGTCCTGCACGTGCTCGGCCCAGAAATTCGGGGTGGGGTGCGGTTCCTCGACGGTCGGCGACTGCCAGCCGAGGGTGGCCAACTGGTCCAGCTGTCCCGCACCCAGCTGGAAACCGTCACCCAACACGGCATTGCTGGCGGCCTCGGCCAGGATCATCGGCGGCTCGTCCTTGGCCGTGCGCTGGCCGCAGGTGAAGCTGACGAAGGGCGCCGGTTCGGCCTCGGTGGTCAGGGTGCCCACCCGCAGCGCCGCCCCGTCGTCGATCATCGAGACCACCTCGGCAAGCCGGTCGGTGAACAACGCCCAGGCCTGGGCGGTGCTGGCGTCGAAGTCGAAGGTTTCCCGTTGGCCCACGTCCTTGCTCATGCCGCCAACCTAGTACACGCCGGTTTCGTGGGTTCAGCCCAGGATCAGGGCCATCGCCATGATCGTGCCGATCGACACGATCGAGGTGATGAAGACCACATCACGGGCCAGCACCACCGAGCGTTGGTAGCGCACCGCATGGCTGAAGATGTTCTGTGCCGTCGGCAGCCCGGCCAGCACCATCACCGCCAGCATGGTCACCTGGTCCAGTCCGAAGGCCAACGAGAGCAGGAAGGCCAGCAGGGGCTGCAGCAGCAGCTTCAGCCCGCACAGCACCAACGTCTCGTTCCACAGCGGGCCGCGTCCGGGCAGCGGCCCCAGCCGCAGCGAGACCCCGAAGGCGATCAGCATGGTGGGCACCGCCAGCCCGCCGAGCATGGTCAGCGGCACGTCCAACACCTGCGGGATCCGCGCGCCGGTCAGGTTGAGCGCCAGACCCGTGAGCACGCCGATGGTCATCGGGTTGCGCAGTGGCAGCATCACATTGCGCCGCCGGGAGCTGGCGCCCCCGCCGGTGCGGGCGGCGTCGGCGTCCAGGAAGGCCAGGCCGATCGGCTGCAGCACCGCCACCTGCACCAGCAGCAGCGGGGCGATCCAGGTGACATCGTGCAGCACATAGGCGGCGATCGGCAGCCCCATGTTGCCGGCGTTGACGTAACTGGCGCAGAAGGTGGCGATCACCGTGTGCCCCAGGCCGGGCTGGCGGCCCTGCTCGTCGCGCAGCACCCAGCGCAACAGCCCCAGCGCCACCAATCCCGTGGCAAGGGTCGCCAGCACGCTAACCAGCAGGTTCTCTGCAAAGATCCGCTTCAGGTCCGCGTCGGACATCATCGTGAGCATCAGGGCGGGACTGCCGGCGAAGAAGCTCAGCTTGGTCAGCACCAGCTGGGAGGTGGTGTCCAGGACGCGCAGATGGGCCAACAGCCAGCCCACACCGACCACCGACCAGATCGCGAAGAAACCGCCCAGCACACCCGTCACCATTCCACCCTACGACCCTCTTACCACTTGGTCGTCAGCCGATGGAGGAATGCCTCGTGCGCGAACCGGGAACGTGCTTGGCTAGGGG
The DNA here is from genome assembly GCF_038433135.1 of Luteococcus sp. H91. NCBI lineage: Bacteria > Bacillati > Actinomycetota > Actinomycetes > Propionibacteriales > Propionibacteriaceae > Luteococcus > Luteococcus sp. H91. The sequence goes on from NZ_JBCDMV010000023.1 coordinate 20,614, forward strand.
TCATGAAGATGACCAAGGAACTCGAGAAGCTGTTCAACGACCAGATCACGCTGGAGCTGGCGGCCTCCACGGTCTACCGGCAGCTGGCGATCGAGGTCGACGCGCAGGACCTGCCCGGCATGGCCGCCTGGCTGCGCCATCAGGCCGACGAGGAGATCGTGCACGCCAACAAGTTCATCGACCACCTGCTGGACCGGGACAACCACCCCGTGATCGGCGCGGTGGCCGCCCCCAAGACGAAGGCGTCGATGACCCCGCTGGACGTCTTCACCGCCGCCCTGGAGCACGAGCAGAAGGTGTCGGAGTCGATCCGCAACCTCTACCGCGAGGGCGAGGCCGCCGGAGATCTGGACTCGCGGCCCCTGCTCAGCTGGTTCATCAACGAGCAGCTGGAGGAGGAGGCCACCGTCAGCGAGATCATCGGCCGGATCACGATGATCAACGACGATGGCCCCGGCCTGCTGCGGCTGGACCAGGAGCTGGGCCAGCGCCCCGCTACCGGCACGGAGAACACCGGCGCCGCCTGATCCTCACCGGCCCTACCCTTGTGGTTCGTGGCCGAACATGCTGAACAGAAGACCAAAGAGCGCGAGCTGCTGATCGACGCGGCTCGCGCTCTGGCCGTCTGCCTGGTGGTCTTCTTCCACGCCGGCTTGTGGCGCGTCTACCGCACCGAGACCGGCTGGCAGGCCCGCACCATGGAGATGGGGCCGCTGGGCTGGTACGGCAGCTGGCTGTTCATGGTGATGCCACTCTTCTTCGTCGCCGGCGGCTTTGCGCACGCCATCGTGGTGGACAAGATGCACCGACGCGGCACCGGCCTGGCGCACTACTTCGCCAACCGGGGGCGACGACTGGTGGGGCCCACCACCGTCTTCATCACCCTGTTTGCCGTTCCCAGCAGCATCGCGGCCTGGCTGGGCTGGATGGACGATGCGGTCTTCATCAGCCACAACCTGACCAAGCTGCTGTGGTTCCTGGTGGCCTACCTGTTCATCGTGCAGATCGCGCCGGCCATGGTCTGGCTGCACGACCGCTCCGCCTGGCTGGTTCCGGTGCTGCTGTTGGTCGCCGGCACGACCGTCGACGTGTGGACCATCCACACGGGGGCGCTGGACAACCGCTACTGGAACCTGATCATCGTCTGGCCGCTGTGCCATCAGCTGGGGATTGCCCACCAGCGCGGCTTCCTGCGCCGCGGCCCGCTGTGGCAGCCGATCGCGGCCATCGGGCTGGGTGCGGTGGCGATCGTGGTGCTGCTGCAGTTCCGCTTCGGCGCAATGGGCGGCTGGCCGGTGCCGGCGCTGGGGATGGGTTCTCGCTGGATCTCCAACCTGCAGCCGCCCACCGTGGCGATGGCCTGGCTGGGGTTGGCCCAGACCGGGGTGCTGGGGCTGCTGGCCCGACGCCGCCTGACACTGCTGGAGCGCCCGCGTGTGCAGCAGGCGATGGGCGTGGTCAATGCCCTGCTGATGACCACCTACCTGTGGCACATGCCGTGCGTGGTGGTCTCCTTCGGGATCGCCATCGGGCTGGCGATGCTGATCCCCTCCGCGGTGGGGATCACCACCTTCCCGCTCTTCACCCTGACCATTGCGCTGGCGCTGATTGCGCTGGTGGTGCCGCTGGTTGCCCGGATGGATCTGCGGATGATCCCCCCGCTGGGCCCCCGGCAGAACGGCCCGGCAGCCTTCGGCGCGTTGGTGCTGCTCACCCTGTCACTGGTCGGGGTGTGGCGGCACGGGCTGGTGGTGCACCCCGGTCAGCCCCTGTCATCGCTCGGGGTGATCGGCGTCTGGGCGGGGTCCGCACTCTTGGCGTGGGCGGCCAACCGGCCGTCGGCGTCGTAGAGCCGGAAAGTGGCCACCGCGGTTGGCAGGGTGGCGAAGATCCGGTCGACGCCCACCTTCTGCACGAAGCCGGCGGCCTGCAACTGGTCGAAGAGATCCTGCTTGACCCGGGCCATCGCGAACTCGATCCCGCAGCCCTCCAGGATCTCCCGCAGCCGATCCAGCTCGTCAACGGAGGTGCCATCACCTGGGGAACCAGGTAGGCAGCCATCGTGATGCCGCCCAGGATGTCACCCCGCAGCCATTCCCGCCGGTAGTGCGTCAGGGCGTCGAGCCCCGGCAGCACCCGTGCCCACCCTGGTCGGGTGACCTTGTCCATGGATCGACGTTACTCCCGCGCGGGCGGATCCCGCAGCGGTTCGGGCCGCCCTCAGCGCAGTTGCAGGGTGGTCAGGCAGGTCGGGCTGTCGGCGGTGGTGGCGAAGGGCACCGTGCCGGTGCGGCCATCGATCGTCGCGGTGACGGTGCCGGAGATGTCACGCGGCAACCAGACCCCGACGAAGCCATTGGTGGCGGTGCTGGTCTGCTTGTCCACCAGCTTCTTGCCCTGCTGGTCCGTGATGGTGAGCTTGACCTGCTTGTTCACCTGCTCGCCTTGGCAGCCGGACAGGCTGTGCGCGAAGCACTCGTGGGTGGTCTCGCGGTAGGGCGCGATCGACAGGTAGAACTTGTCGGCCGGCAGCGGCAGAATGCGCTCGCCCGCGCCGTCGGTGAGCACCACCTCGTTGGCCTTCACCGAGGCCTTGAGGTCCAGCGGGCGCGCGTCGGTGGAGCGGTCCAGGGTGTTGACCAGCGTCACGGCATCCGCATCAGCAAGGCCCAGTCGCTCCAGGACGTCGGAGCCGCCGCTGGCACTGGCGACGGCCGAGGGGGTCGGCTGGGTGGGCTGCGCAGAGCAGGACGACAGCGCCAGCAAGGGAGCCGCCAGTGCGGCAGCCAGACGGAGGGTGCGGGGGGTCATCGGAAACTCCTGGGGATGGGATGCGAACCTGATTTGCCCGTAATCTACCGTGCCAATCCAGCGAATCCATCAGTGGGTGAATGACAAGGGCCACGCGGCCGCCTTGCAGCCAGTGACGCGGCAGCCCCGTTAGAAGCACCAGATCTCGACTCTGCCTCTGACGAAGGACGCCGCCAACGTGACACCAGTAGCAGTCCCCGGGCGATCAGTCGCAACGTCCGTCCGCTGAGGCCGGAGGGCCTGGTCTGTGCGTTCTCCTGCCTGCATGGTGGTACTCGTCCTGCCAGGAACACCCTCGTCAGAGCGTGATTCCGACGTACTTCGTCTCCAAGTACTCCTCCAGGCCCTCGTGACTGCCCTCGCGTCCGAGGCCGGACTGCTTCACCCCGCCAAAGGGGGCAGCCGGGTTTGAGACGACGCCCGTGTTGAAGGCCACCATGCCCGACTCGATCTGCTCGACGGCCTTCAGACCGCTCGACACGTCGCGCGAGAAGACGTAGGACATCAGCCCGAACTCGGTGTCGTTAGCGCGGGTGATCGCCTCCTCGTCCGAGTCGACCACCACGATCGGGGCGACCGGTCCGAAGATCTCCTCCTTCAGCAGCCGCGCGTCGGCCAGCACGGTGGGCTCGAAGAAGAAACCATCCCGCTCGACGCATTTCCCGCCGGTGAGCACCCGAGCTCCCTTCGCGACGGCGTCCTCGGTGAGTTCGGCGACCTTGTCGAGGGTGGCCTGGTCGACCAGCGGGCCCAGCGTCGTACCCTCGCAATTTCCGGGCCCGACAACGAGCTTCTCGACCTCGGCCACCAATTGCGTCAGGAACTGTTCGGCCAGGTCACGGTGGACGTAGAAGCGGTTGGCTGCGGTGCAGGCCTCGCCGTTGTTGCGGAACTTGGCGGGTATGGCGCCCTTCACCGCCTGGGCCACGTCTGCGTCGTGCAGCACCACGAAGGGCGCATTGCCGCCGAGCTCCATCGACGTCCGTAGGACACTCGCGGACGCCTGCTGCAGCAGCGCCCGCCCCACCTCGGTCGACCCGGTGAAGGTCAACTTGCGCAACCTCGGATCGTCTAGGATCGGCTTCGAGACGACGCTCGATTTCGAGCTGACCACGCAGTTCACCACGCCGTCGGGAACGCCCACGTCCTGCAGGGTCTGCATCAGGTAGAGCATGGTCAATGGAGTCGCGGACGCTGGCTTGATCACCACGGTGCAGCTGGCCGCCAGCGCCGGGCCGATCTTGCGGGTGCCCATGGCCGGCGCATTCGATCACGTAGCGGGCTTGATGCCCTGCTCGGCCAGCCTCCTGGGCGAGGGCTGGCAGTCGGGTCCGGGCCGCCTCGACCTGCACCTGGCCCTGCGCGCCCTGGTGTTGCGCTCGCCTGAGAGGTGAGCCAGCCAGACAATGCCGCCCGACGGTCAGGCTGCTGGCCGGGCCACCTGCTCACCCGTGCCCCAGCCGTGCCGACAGGTGCCCAGCCATGCAAGGCTGGGCACCTGTCTTGATCTGGATCAGCTGCAACCGCTGGTGGAGCCGCAACCCTCGCAGACATAGCAGGAACCGCTGGGGCGCATCTTGGTGCCGCAGGTCATGCACAGCGGCGCGTCGATGGCGTGCCCGGTCAGGCCCTCCATCATCTCCGTGGTGGTGTGCGCGCTGCCCACCGTCTCCTGCTGCACGCTGGGCGTGGCCTGGATCAGCGACGGCTGGATCGGGCCCGCCTCATCCACCCGCAGGTCGTCGGCGGCATCATTCTTCAGGGACTCGGACTCGGGCATCGCCGCCTCGTCCTCCTCGCTGATGTAGGAGCCGGTCTCCACGTAGCGGGCGCGCTCGGCGGAGGTGTAGATCCCCAGCTCGCTGCGCTCGTCGAAGCTCAGGTAGTCCAGCGCCAGCCGACGGAAGATGTAGTCCATGATGGACTGCGCGATCCGGATGTCCGGGTCGTCGGTCATGCCGGCCGGCTCGAACTTCTGGTTGGTGAACTTCTGCACATAGGTCTCCAGCGGCACGCCGTACTGCAGCGCGATGGAGATCGCGATCGAGAAGGCGTCCATCACGCCGGCCAGGGTGGAACCCTGCTTGCCCAGTTTCAGGAAGACCTCGCCCAGCTGACCGTCCTCGTACTGGCTGGAGGTCATGTAGCCCTCGGCGCCGGCCACCGAGAAGCTGGTGGTGCGACCGTCGCGGCTCTTGGGCAGGCGGCGACGCCGCGGCCGGTACTCGATCCGCACCTCGGGAGCCGGGGCGGGAGCAGCGGCCGCCTCGGCGGCGTCGGCCACCTTCTTGCCGTCACCCTTCTTGCCGTCGCTCAGGGGCTGGCCCACCTTGCAGTTGTCACGGTAGACGGCCAGGGCCTTCAGGCCCAGCTTCCAGCCCTGCAGGTAGACGTCGGCGATCTCCTCCACCGTCGCGGACTCGGGCAGGTTGACCGTCTTGCTGATCGCGCCAGACAGGAAGGGCTGGACGGCAGCCATCATCCGCACATGGCCCATCGGCTGGATGGCGCGGGCACCCATGGCGCAGTCGAAGACCTCGTAGTGCTCGGACTTGAGCACCGGGGCGTCGATCACGTGACCGTGCTCGGCAATGTAGGCGACGATCTGGTCGGCGTCGGCGGTGCCGTAGCCCAGGTTCTTCAGGGCGCGCGGGATGGTCTGGTTGACGATCTGCATCGAGCCGCCGCCCACCAGCTTCTTGAACTTGACCAGGCTGAAGTCGGGCTCCACACCGGTGGTGTCGCAGTCCATCATGAAGCCGATGGTGCCGGTGGGGGCCAGCACGGAGGCCTGCGCATTGCGGAAGCCGTTGGTGGCGCCCAGGCTGACCACCTGCTCCCACTGGTCCGCGGCAGCCTTGGCCACCAGGTTGTCATTGGTGTGCAGCGGCTTGAGCGCCTCGCTGGCGGCCTGGTGCTTGCGCATCACCCGCTGGTGCGGCTCGGCATTCTCGGCGTAGCCGTTGTACGGCCCGACGACGGCGGCCAGCTCGGCGCTGCGCCGGTAGGAGGTGCCGGTCATCAGCGAGGTGATGGCGGCGGCCAGCGCCCGGCCACCCTCGGAGTCGTAGCCCAGGCCGAGCGCCATCAGCAGGGCGCCCAGGTTGGCGTAGCCGATGCCCAGCTGGCGGAAGTTGCGGGTGGTCTCGCCGATCGCCTCGGTCGGGAAGTCGGCAAAGCAGATGCTGATGTCCATCGCGGTGATGATCAGCTCGACGGCCTTGGTGAACTTCTCGGCGTCGAAGACGTCGTCGTCACCCAGGAACTTCAGCAGGTTCAGGCTGGCCAGGTTGCAGGACGAGTTGTCCAGGCTCATGTACTCGCTGCACGGGTTGGATGCGGTGATCGGCCCGGTGTTCGGGTTGGTGTGCCAGTCGTTGATGGTGTCGTTGTACTGGATGCCCGGATCGGCGCACTCCCACGCGGCGGTGGCGATCTTGGTGAACAGCTCGGTGGCCTTCACCTCCTCGATGGTGCGGCCGTCGCCGCGGGCCTTCAGGCCGAACATGGTGTCGCCCTCGACGGCGGTCATGAACTCGTCGCTGACCCGCACCGAGTTGTTGGCGTTCTGGTACTGGACGCTGGTGATGTCCTTGCCGCCCAGATCCATGTCGAAACCGGCGTCGCGCAGGGCGCGGATCTTGTCTTCCTCGCGCGCCTTGGTCTCGACGAATTCCACGATGTCCGGGTGGTCGACGTCCAGCACCACCATCTTGGCGGCGCGACGGGTGGCGCCACCGGACTTGATGGTGCCGGCGCTGGCGTCGGCGCCGCGCATGAAGCTCACCGGCCCCGACGCGGTGCCGCCGGAGCTCAGCAGCTCCTTGGAGGAACGGATCCGGGACAGGTTCAGGCCGGCGCCGGAGCCGCCCTTGAAGATGAAGCCCTCCTCCTTGTACCAGTTCAGGATGGAATCCATCGAGTCGTCGACGCTCAGGATGAAGCAGGCGCTGACCTGCTGCGGGCTGGCGGTGCCGACATTGAACCAGACCGGGGAGTTGAAGCTGAAGTACTGGTGCAGCAGCATCCAGCGCAGCTCGTCCTCGAAGACCTGGGCGTCGGCCTCGGTGGCGAAGTAGCCGTGCTCCAGGCCCGCCTTGGAGTAGGTGGTGACCACGCGATCGATCAGCTGCTTCAGGCCGGTCTCGCGCTGCGGGGTGCCCAGGGCGCCGCGGAAGTACTTGGTGGTGACGATGGTGGAGGCATTCAGGCTCCAGAAGTCGGGAAACTCGACGCCCTTCTGCTCGAAGACGCTCTCGCCGGTCTTCCAGTTGGTCTGGACGACGTCGCGCTTCTCCCAGGTCACCTCGTCATAGGGATGGACACCCTCGGTGGAGAAGACGCGTTCGATGGTCAGGCCGGGCGCCTTCTTGGTGCTGCGGCGTGTGGTCCTGGTGGTCTCGGTCATATCAGCCTTCTTCGGTGGGTTCATCGTCGGATTGGGAGCTTGTCTTGGGTGTGGTGCTGCGCAGGCGGGCGATCTCGGTCTCGAAGTCCTCGACGCTCTGGTAGTGCTGGTAGACACTGGCGAAGCGCAGGTAGGCCACCGGGTCGAGTTCCCGCAAGGGGTCGAGGATGGCCACGCCGACCTCGTCGGTGGGGATCTCCCCCTGGCCGCTGGCCCGCAGGCTCTCCTCCACCCGCTGGCCGAGCCGGGCCAGATCGGCCTCGCTGACCGGGCGGCCCTTGCAGGCCTTGCGGACGCCGGAGATCACCTTGTCCCGGTTGAAGGGTTCGGCGACGCCGGATTTCTTCACGACGGAGAGTTGGACCTGCTCGATGGTGGTGAACCGGCGCTCGCAGGCCGGGCACTGGCGGCGACGGCGAATGCTGCAACCGTCGTCCGCGGCCCGGGAGTCGAGCACCCGGGAGTCGGCATTGCGACAGAAGGGACAGTGCATGGCGGGCTCCTTTCGGGCGCATGACGACATGCACCCGAAGGTGTCGTCGATGGACTGGACAAGTGGGCAACCCTTGTGCCTTCAACCACTAGCTGTAGATGAATCACACGCCTGCAACCACTAGATGTAGCTACCGTAGGTCGTTCGGGACACAACGTCAAACCGCTCTCAGAGGTGTGTCGGCGGCGCGTCGGCTGGCTTTTCGGCAACTCCCGACCAGCCCCGCGTGCCGCCTTGACCGGATGCTTCGCCGGGCGCACAATCGCTCCCCGCGCAGCCGATCTCAGGGCAGGTTTCGCAGCACCGCGAAGACCAGCGCCGGACCGGCCATCAGCACCAGCACCCGATCGAAGGTCAGTGGCCGCAGCCACCGCGGCGGGCGCAGCGCCGGGCCACCGCGAGCCTCCACCAGCCAGGCCAGCGTGCACAGCGTCAGCCCCGCCCCCACCAGCAGGGCGAAGGGATTGGCCTGCCAGGCGGCGAGCCACTCGCCCCGCAGCAGGTGCAGACCGGCCGTCGTGCTGCCACAGACCGGGCAGAGCAGTCCGGTGGTGGCACGCAACGGGCAGGGCACACCCCGCCCCAGCACGAGCACCAGCCCCAGCTGCCCGGCAGCGACCAGCGCCAACGCACCCACCCCGCGCAGGGCGCGGTTGGCGTCGAAGGATGGGGCTTCCATGTGGTCGATTCTGCCCGCTTTCGGCTGAAGACTCACCGGGCAACGGTGTGTGGCGCTCCAGCTGCCCCACTGGCCCCCTAGCATCAAGGCAGATCACCAACCCGGAGGCCCTTGTGAACGACTTCCCCAACAACAACACCCCCAACAACGACCCGTGGAATCCGCAGAATGCGGGCAACCAGAATCCGGCCGGCCAGCCGCCGGCCAATCCCTACGGCCAGCCGGCGCAGCCGGTGCAGCCGGCCGCCCATGACCCCTATGGCCAGGCGTCGGCCAATCCCTACGGCCAGCAGCCGCAGGCCTACCCGCAGCCTTCCGCGAGCGACCCCTACGCGCAGCCGTCGGCCAATCCCTACGGCCAGCCCACTGGCGATCCCTATGGCCAGCAGATCCATGGCGCGCCGGCCTATGGCGATCCGAATGCGATGGCCAACCCCAATGCGATGTACGCCCAGCCCGGCTACGGCCAGCCCTATGGCGGCGCCAAGCTGACCCCGTGGGTGAAGCGTGTGGCCAGCTACATCATCGATTGGCTCCCCTACAGCATCTTGTACCGCATCGCCGAGCCGATGGTTGGCCTGGAGAGCACATGGGATCCCAACATGCCAGAGGGCACCAACCCCACGTTCGGCATCATCCTCATGCTCCTCGCGTGGGCCTGGTTCTTCTACAACATGGTCTACCGGGACGGCAAGAATGGCGTCTCGGTCGGCCGCCAGGTGATGGGCACCAAGCTGGTCAGAGAGGAGACCGGCCAGCCGATCGGCCCACTGAAGGCCTTCCTGCGCCAGCTCGCCCATTTCATCGACGCGATCATCTGTCTTGTCGGCTACCTCTTCCCGCTGTGGGACAAGAAGCGCCAGACCATCGCGGACAAGATCGTCGGCACTCTGGTGATCGACACCAAGTAGGCACAGCCAAGCGGCTCCCCGCGAAGGCCCCGACCCCTTTGACCAGTTCAATTGGGTCGGGGCCTTCGCTGCGCGCGGGCTAGCTCTGCAGGCTGGCGGCGACGCTCTGCTGCGGCGCGCCCTCTTCCAGCGGTGCATTGCTCACGCTGAAGAAGGAGACCAGGCCGATCACGACGGTGGCGACCGCAATCACGGCCAACAGGATGACGATGGCCAGGATCCCGCGATCGGTCAGCTGCACCCGCGTGCCGGAACCGGCCGGGGCGGGGACGGTGCGCCTCGGCAGCGGGACGTCCAGCACGAGCTGGACGGGGACGCCGTGCCCACCCGGAGCAACCGGCTGGAGCGGACGGCCACCCGGGGCGGCCAGCCCCTGCGGACGAGCCTGGGGCCCCCGCAGCTGCGGCTCACGCACGCGGCGGCGGGTCGGAGCCGGGGTGACGGCCTCGGCCTTGGCAATCAGCGATGCACTCATGGTTACTCCTTGGTCTTGGGCGAACCTGCTCGAGGACCCATCCGGCCTTCGAACGAGTGTTCGACACAAATACTAGCGCCCCCGTCCGATCCATTCAAACAGTCGTTCGAATGGCGTGCCGTCTCCTCCGGGGAAGACCACCCGATCGAGGGTTAGCATGAGTCAAACAGGCGCCTCTGACATTTTTTGCGGGACGCCTGATGCCACACCCAGGAAGAGCCCGACACACCTCGAACAAGCGTTTGAATCGAACACCTGTGGAGTCTAGGATTGAGCCATGGCGACAGGCGACGAGAAGAAGACCGGCAAGAAGGGCAAGCGCCCCGTGGGCCGCCCCACCAATGAGCAGGTTCGTCGGGAACTGGCAGGCCGTGGACGGATCAAGATGCTGCCCGACGGCCCGGTCGACGTCGACGGCCTGAGCGGACGCCAGCGACGAATGCTGGAGATCATCCGCGACTCGCTGGCCACCCACGGCTACCCGCCGAGCTTCCGGGAGATCGGCGACGCCGCCGGCCTGGCCAGCTCCTCCAGCGTCGCCCACCAGCTGAAGCAGCTGGAGCTCAAGGGCTTCATCCACCGCAAGCCCGGCCAGCCGCGCGCGATGGAACTGCACCTACCCAATTCGCTCAAGGCGCAGCATGAAGCGTCCGCCCCCACCGCCGAACCCACCGGGGACATCACCGGGATCAACGATGCCTTCCCCAGTGCGGTGAACGTGCCCATGGTCGGCCGGATCGCCGCCGGCGGCCCGATCCTGGCCGAGGAACACCTCGAGGAGGTCTTCCCGCTGCCCAAGCAGCTGGTCGGTGACGGCGTCACCTTCATGCTGGAGGTGCACGGTGACTCGATGGTGGAGGCCGCCATCTGCGACGGCGACTGGGTGGTGGTCCGGCAGCAGCCCGACGCCAACAATGGAGACATCGTCGCGGCGCTGCTGGACGACGAGGCCACCGTCAAGACGCTGAAGAAGACCCCCGGCCAGGTCTGGCTGCTGCCGCACAACGAGTCCTACTCCCCCATTGACGGCAACCACGCGAAGATCCTGGGCAAGGTGGTCGCGGTCCTGCGCCGCGTCTGATCGACTATTCCCGCGCGGCCTGCAGGCGTCGTAGCGCCTGGACGGCAACCTCCCGATCCCGGGTCATCCAGAAGTCCGGCATCGATGCGCGCAGGAAGCCGCCATAGCGGGCGGTCACCAGCCTGGGATCCAGCACCGCCACCACGCCCTTGTCGCTGACCCGTCGGATCAGCCGGCCGGCGCCCTGGGCCAGCAGCAGCCCGGCATGGGTGGCCGCCACCGACATGAAGCCATTGCCGCCGGCCTCGGCCACCGCCTGCTGGCGGGCCTGCATCAGCGGGTCGTCGGGGCGCGGGAAGGGAATCTTGTCGATGATCACCAGCTCGCAGGTCTCGCCCGGCACGTCGATCCCCTGCCAGAGGCTGACGGTGCCGAACAGGCAGACCTCCGGCTCCGCCACGAAACGTCGGGTCAGCTCGGAGAGCTGGGCGTCGCCCTGGCACAGGATGGTCATCTTGGGCAATTGCTTGCGGACGTGTGCGGCGGCGGTCTCGGCGGCCTTCTGCGATGCGAACAGCCCCAGGGTGCGGCCGCCCGCCGCCCAGACCAACTCGGCGACCTCGCTCAGCGCCTCCTGGGTGATCCCGTCGCGCCGTGGATTGGGCAGTCCGGTGGCGCAGTACAGGATGCCCTGCCGCTGGTAGTTGAACGGGGTGCCGACGTCCAGCGCCCGCCAGGCCAGCGGGTTGTCCGGATCGTGCCGCTCCCCCTCCAGCCGGTCCGCCTTCCGCAGCCCGATCTGCCCGGCCACCTGGTTGAAGTCGCCGCCGATCTTCAGCGTCGCCGACGTCATGATGGTGGTCGCCTCGCCCAGCACCCGCTCGCGCATCAACCCGGCGACGCTCAGCGGCGCCACCTGCGCCTGCCGCCCGAAGCGTTCCCGCTCGCTCACCCAGACCACGTCATTGCTGCTGAGCGCCGCCATCCGCTCGGCGATGTCGAAGACCTCCTTGACGGCGCTGGCGGCCTGCTGCTGTTCGGGGTCGACGTCCTTCTTGCCCTTCTCGGCCTTGCTGCCCAGCCCGGTGACCACCCGGCGGGAGACGTCGCGAATGGTCTCGAACGCGGTGGTGGCGGCGCACGGCTGGGTGATCCGAGCCAGCTCGGTGTCCTCCAGCGCGGCGGCCAGGATGTCGCCGCATTCCAGGAATTCCAGCCCCAGGTCATCGCTCAGCCACGGCAGCGCCCGCTTGGCGACGCGTTCCACGGTCTGCGGGCTGAGCTCGTCGCTGGCGGCGCCGGTGACCCGGCTGACCAGTTCGTGCGCCTCGTCGATGATCACGATGTCGTGCTCGGGCAGGGCGGTGCCCCCATGCATCGCGTCGATCGCCAGCAGCGCGTGGTTGGTGACCACCAGATCCGATCCGCGCGCCTTCTCCCGGCTGGCCTCGACGAAGCACTCGGTGCCGTAGGGGCAGCGCTGCACGCCGAGGCATTCCCGCACCGGCATGGAGACCAGGCCCCAGGCGCGCGGGGTGTGGGCGGGGGCGTCGTCCTTGTCCGCCAGTCCCTTGGTCTTGATCTGTTCCTCGGCCCAGTCGCGCAGCATCAGCACCTCGGCGCCCAGCACGGATTCCGCGTCGGCCTTGGACTGCTTCAGGTTGGCGGCCAGATCAGCACCGCCCAGCAGGGTGTCCTGCTCGTCGACCACCCCGTCGCGGATCTTGAGCAGGCAGGCGTAGTTGGTGCGGCCCTTGAGAATGGCGTGCTTGGGCTCCCGGCCGGTGACCTGGGCGACGGCCTTGAGCGCATTGGGGATGTCGGTATTCGCCAACTGGGCCTGCAGCGCCAGGGTGGCGGTGGCGATCACGATCCGTTGCTGGCTGCCCTGCACGTGCAGCAGCGCCGGCGCCAGGTAACCGAGCGACTTGCCGGTGCCGGTGCCGGCCTGCACCAGCAGGTGTTCCCCGGTGTCAATGGCCCGTTCGATGGCTTCGGCCATCCGTTGCTGGCCCTCGCGCGGGGTGCCGCCGATCGCCGCGACCGCCGCCTGCAGCACCTCGGCGGAGGTGTGCTTGGCGGCGGTCTGGTCGGTCTGGTTCTCCTCGGCGTCGGGCACCGATCCAGCCTACCCGGATCAGCTGGCGAAGGGCTCCAGCTCACCGGCCAGCTCGGGGTGCACCCGGGCCACCACGCGGGTGCCCTCGCCGGTGTGCTCGATGGTGATGAACTGCCCATTGCGATGGATCTTGTCCACCAGGTCACCCCGCTCGTAGGGGATCAATGCCTCGATGCTGATCTCCGGGCTGGGCAGCCGGCTCTCGGCGACGGCGCGCAGCTGGTCGACGCCCTGCCCGGTACGGGCGGAGACGAAGATCGCCTCCGGGTACTGGGTGCGCAGCATCTGCAGCGCCTCGGTGCTGGCCTGATCGGTCTTGTTGATCACCAGCTGCTCGGGCACGTCCCCGGCGTCGATGTCGTTCAGCACGGTGCGCACCGCCTGGATCTGGCCCACCGGATCCGCGTCGGAACCGTCGACGATGTGCAGCAGCAGGTCGGCCTGGGCGGATTCCTCCAGCGTCGACTTGAAGCTCTCCACCAGGTCGTGCGGCAGGTGACGGACGAAACCGACGGTGTCGGTCAGGGTGTAGACCCGGCCGTCCGGCGTGGTGTGCCGACGCGTCGTCGGGTCCAGGGTGGCGAACAGGGCGTCCTCCACCAGCACCCCGGCGTCGGTCAACCGGTTCAGCAGGGAACTCTTGCCGGCATTGGTGTAGCCGACGATCGCGATCGACGGGATCCGGTTGCGCTTGCGGTCAGCGCGCTTGTTCTCCCGGGTGGCGTCCAGCTCGCGCATCCGCTTGCGCAGGATGGCGACCCGGGTGTTGATCCGGCGACGATCGGTCTCGATCTTGGTCTCACCGGGGCCACGGCCACCGATGCCAGCGCCGCCCGCCGCCCGGCCACCGGCCTGACGGGAGAGGTTGCCACCCCAGCCGCGCAACCGCTGGCGCAGGTACTGCAGCTGGGCCAGCTCCACCTGGGTCTTGCCCTCCACGCTCTCGGCGTGCTGGGCGAAGATGTCCAGGATCAGCGCGGTGCGATCGATCACCTTCACCCGCACCCGGTCCTCCAGGTTGCGCAGCTGTGCGGGTTGCAGCTCACCGTCGCAGATCACAGTGTCGGCGCCGGTGGCCACCACCACCTCGCGCAGCTCGTCCACCTTGCCGCGGCCGATGTAGGTGGCCGGGTCGGGCGACTTGCGTCGCTGGATCAGCCCTTCGAGCACCTGGGCGCCGGCGGTCTCCGCCAGCGCCTTCAGCTCGGTCATGGCATTCTCGGCGTCCTGTTCGGTGCCGGTGGTCCAGACGCTGATCAGCACGACGCGTTCCAGCTGCAGGTCTCGGTATTCGACCTCGCTGATGTCTTCCACCTGGGTGGACATGCCAGCGACGCGCTTCAGCGAGAGTCGTTCGGCCAAGTCCAGTTGCAGGCCGTCATGATCGTAGTCGGCGGCCAGCGCCTCGGGGTCTTCGCCGTCTGGATCGACGTCGAGGTCCTCGTAGAGGTCGTCGAAGTCGTCGGGCTCGGGGCTGGGGTCAGGGTAACGGCGTGGAGTCATCGTTGGACAAGCTTGTCACCCCGGCCCAGGCAATGCCAGCCAATTACAGCGAATCGGGCAGCCAGGCCTCGCCTCGGGCGACGATCACGGCGGGGCCGGTGAGCATCGCCCGGTCCCCGGCCAACTCCACGGTCAGCCAACCGCCGGGCACATCCACCCGGATCTCGCCGTCGCCCAGCGCGGCGCGCCGAGCGTACGCGGCGGCGGCCGCGACGGTGCCGGTGCCACAGCTCAGGGTCTCCCCCGCGCCGCGCTCGTGCACCCGCATCCGCATGTGCCGCTCCTCCAGCACCTCGACGAATTCCACATTGGTGCCGTGCGGATAGCGCTCGGCCGGGCTCCAGCTCGGCTCCCGGGTGAGGTCCAGGCCGTCCAGCTCCTGCCCGTCGGCCAGGAAGCACACGGCATGTGGATTGCCGACACTGACCTCGGTGGCCTGCCAGCTGCAGTCCCCGGTGGTGATCTCCACCGGCTCGTCGGCCAGCGTGACGGTGCCCAGATCGGTCCGGATCCGGCCGTCGATCAGCGGCCAGGCGTGGCGCAGGCCGGCGCGGGTGGCGACGGTGATCTGTTCACCGGCCGCCATGTCCTCCTCCAGCAGGTAGCGGATGAAGACCCGCAGACCGTTGCCGCACATCTCGGCGATCGAGCCGTCGGCATTGCGGTAGTCCATGAACCACAGGTCCGGGTCGCCCTCCCATTCCGGGATGGAGCTGGCCAGGGTGACGCGCAACAACCCGTCGCCGCCGATCCCGCCGCGCCGGTCGCACAGGTAGCGCACGTCGGCATCGCTCATCTTGACCATGCCGTGCCGGTCCCGCAGGATCACGAAGTCGTTCTTGGTGCCGTGCCCCTTGGCGAAACTCCATTTCCTCATGCGATCAACGCTACTCACTGCTCGACGTCGCCGAGCTCGGGGTCCACGCCGTCGAGTGCGGACAGGGCGGCCGCCACGATGGTCTCGGCATTGGTCGGGTCGCCGGCCGCCAGCCAGACGATCCGAGGGTCGCGCCGGAACCAGCCCAATTGCTTGCGGGCAAATTTGCGGGTACCACTCTTGGTGCGTTCCCGGGCCTCGTGCTCGGTCAGCTCCCCATCCAGGAATTGCAGCACCTGCCGGTAGCCCAGGGCCCGCGAGGCGGTCAGCCCGTCGCGCAGGCCCTGCGGCACCAGGGCCTCCACCTCGGCCACCAGGCCGTCGGCCCACATCTGCTCCACCCGCTCGTCGATCCGGCGGTCCATGGTCTCCCGGTCGAGTTCCAGCCCGAACTGCAGCACGCCGGCAACGGCATAGCTCCACTCGGGGAGCGTTGGGGTGAACCCTCCGGTGAGCTCCAGCACCTCCAGCGCCCGCACGATCCGGCGCCCATTGCCCGGCAGGATTCCGGCGGCGACGACGGGACTGCGCTGGGCCAGTTCGGCATGCAGGGCCTCGGCTCCCAGCTGAGCCAACCGATCCTCGTAGCGCGCCCGGACCCGGGGATCGGTGCCCGGGAAGCTGAACTCGTCCAAGATGGCATGCACGTAGAGCGCCGACCCGCCGACCAGGACGGGCAGCACCTCGCGCTCGCGCAGCTCGGCGATGATCTCGCGGGCCTGCTTCTGGAATTCCGCCACCGAGGCGGGCTGGGTCACCTCGCAGCAGTTGACCAGGTGGTGCTTGACCAGCGTGAGCTCCGCTGCCCTTGGTTTGGCCGTGCCGATGTCCATCCCGCGATAGATCAACATCGAGTCGGAATTGACGATCTCACTGGGTACACCCCGCTCACGCAGCGCGAGGGCGACCTCGATGGCCAGGCTGGACTTGCCCGAGGCGGTGGGGCCGTTGATCACGAGCAGTGGGAGGGTCACACCCCCATTGTGGCCGCGACACGCCCGTCGGCCCAAGATGTTTGCCATTCAGCTGCCAGCGGATGCCGTTGAAAGGCGGACCACGCGGCGCGACGATGGAGGTGGAAGCCACCCCAAAGGGGGTGTCGCCCCACGAACCTAGGAGTACCGCATGGGAATCTTCGACAAGGCCAAGGATGCGCTGACCGGCAATGCCGACAAGGCGCGCGACGCTGTCAACAGCCACGAGGCGCAGGTTGACCAGGGCGTCGACAAGGCCGGTGACTTCGTCGACGGCAAGACCGACGCCAAGTACGCCGACAAGGTGGACCGGGGCCAGGACTTCATCAAGGACAAGACCGGCAACCTGTGATCCTCACCGATCACCCAGGACACGACGGCGGGGCGGATGCGACGGCATCCGCCCCGCCGTCGTCCTGGGCCGGGTGACGCCGGTTCAGCGAACCAGGGTGACCGCCGATTCGTTGGAGCCGCGATCCACCGCGCTCACCAACCAAGCGGCATTGCCGCGCTGGGCGGCCGGGATGGTCCAACGCCCGGTGTTGTTCACCACGGCGGCGACGAAGCGCGTGTCCGCCAGGTCACAGCCGTTCACCCGGCCCGGCTTCACCACCCGGTAGATGACCAGCTGGGTGGCCCCCGGAGCCTGGATCCGCAGGTCATTGCCCACCCGTTTCACCGACGGGGCGGCCGGTGCCCGGGAATCCAGCCAGGGCGTGCGGGGAGTGAGGGCCGGCTTGCCGTACCACTCTCGAGCCACGATCCGGTGGGCATCGAGCTTGTTGGCCCGCACCGATGAGGCGTCGAAGAACATGTGCCCCTGCAGTACTGCACGGCCGCGCGCATCGCGCTGCTTGCTGACCAGCTCCAGATGGGAGACCAGCTCCCGGCTGTTGCGCCACGCCTTGTCACCCGGGGCTCCGACCTTGTAGCTGGCCTCCCCCAGGTAGACATTCGATCGTGGACTCTGCCGGGCCAGATCCGCCCACCACTGGGTCACCGTGCCATAGCGGGCCGCCTTCAGGCTGCGCGACCAGTAGACCTGCGGCACCAGGTAGTCCACCATGCCGGCCCGTAGCCAGGTGCGGGTGTCGGCGTACAGGTCGTCGTAGGTCTCCACCCCGGCCGTGGTGGCCGATCCACGCGAATCGGTCTGGGCATTGCGCCAGACCGCAAAGGGCGAGACGCCCAGCTGGGTGCCGGGACGGGTCCGCTGGATGGCCTTGCGGGTGTCGCTGATCAGCAGGTTGATGTTGGAGCGGCGCCATGCGGCCAGCCCCATCGACTTGCCGTAGCGGGCATAGGTGGCGCTGTCGTTGAAGCTCTTGCCGCTGACCGGGTAGGGGTAGAAGTAGTCGTCGAAGTGCACGGCGTCGACGTCGTACTTCGCCACCATCTCCGTGATGGTGTCCACCACGTGCTTGCGCACCTGCGGCAGGCCGGGGTTGTAGTACAGCTTGCCGCCGTAGGAGACCGTCCAGTCCTTGTGTTTGCGGGCGGGATGGCTGGCGGACAGCTTCTTGCCCGTGGCGTCCTGCGCCACCCGGTAGGGATTCACCCAGGCATGCAGTTCCAGCCCGCGCTGATGGGCCTGCTGGACGGCGAAGGCCATCGGGTCCCAGCCCGGATTGCGGCCCTGGGTGCCGGTGAGCCAGTGCGACCAGGGCTCGCGCTTGCTGGGCCAGAAGGTGTCGGCGGTGGGACGCACCTGCAGGACCACCGCATTGTGGCCATTACGTTTGGCCAGCTCCAGCAGGCCGATCAGCTCGGCCTGGGACTGCTTTGGGGACAGGCCGGCGCGGCTGGGCCAGTTCAGGTTGCTGACCGACGCGATCCACATGGCCCGCATGCTGTGCTTGGCCAGCTTCGGATTCACGCTGCAGGTGCTGGCATCACCCGGCTGGTAGACCCGTTTGGGGGCCGCGCTGGCGGATGCGGGGGCCACTCCGCCGGCCAACAGCGTGGCCAGCAGGGCGACGGGGAGGGCCTGACGGGCGCGAAGGCCTGGGCGTCGGGGCATCGGGGATCCTCTCGGTGGGGCGCCGATCGGGGGCTCGACGCGCATCGGAGGTCAGGTTAGACAGCAGTGGTGAATTTCGGCTGAACGACTCACCGGCGCCCCGGCGAGCGTCAGTTCTTCGGCAGGCCGAAGGTTGGCATCCCCAGCCCGACGCCCTTCGGGGCGGGCGGGGCGTCGTGCCGGGCCTGCCAGGCGTCGCCGCCGCGGGTGCGGCGCAGGTTGCTGATCCCGCCATCCGCATTGAGGTGGTGCGGGGCGGCGTGGCTGATGATGGTGGTGGCGATGTCGCCGGGGCGCGGGCGCTCGGCCGGATCGGTCGGAACCGCGACGTGCACCAGCCGATTGTCCCGGGCGCGGCCGCTCATCCGCTGGGTCTCGGCATCCTTCTTGCCCTCCCCCGCGGCGAACATCACCTCCACCTCGGTGCCTTCCAGCTTCTGGTTCTCCTGCCAGGCGGTGCGGTTCACCAGCTCCAGCAGCCGTTCGTAGCGCTCCTGGACGACCGGCTTGGGCACCTGGTTGGCCATCACACCGGCCGGGGTACCGGGGCGGATCGAATACTGGAAGGTGAAGGCGGCGCTGAACCGGGCCTGTTCGACCACCCGCATGGTGCCCTCGAAGTCCTCGTCGGTCTCCCCCGGGAAACCGACGATGATGTCGGTGGTGATGGCAGCGTGCGGGATCTTGGCGCGCACCTCGTCCAGGATCCGCAGGAACCTCTCGCTGCGGTAGCTACGGCGCATCTCGCGCAGCACCTTGTCCGAGCCCGACTGCAAGGGCATGTGCAGGCTGGGCATCACATTGGGGGTCTCGGCCATCGCGTCGATCACGTCGCTGGTGAAGCTGGCCGGATGCGGGCTGGTGAAACGCACCCGCTCCAGTCCGTCGATCTCGCCGCAGGCCCTCAGCAGCTTGGCGAAGGCCGCGCGGTCGCCGAATTCGACGCCATAGGTGTTGACATTCTGGCCCAGCAGGGTGATCTCCTGCACACCCTCGTCCACCAATGCCTGGATCTCGGCCAGGATGTCGCCGGGGCGACGATCGGTCTCCTTGCCGCGCAGCTGCGGCACGATGCAGAAGGTGCAGGTGTTGTTGCAGCCGACGCTGATGCTCACCCACGCCGAATAGGGCGATTCACGCCGGGTGGGCAGGTTGGACGGGAAGGTCTCCAGCGCCTCGACGATCTCCACCTGGCTGGCCTCCTCCACCCGGGCGCGCTCCAGCAGGATCGGCAGCTTGCCGACGTTGTGGGTGCCGAAGACCACATCGACCCACGGGGCCTTGCCGACGATCACGTCGCGGTCCTTCTGTGCCATGCATCCGCCGACGGCGATCTGCATGCCCGGTCGGGTGCGCTTGACCGCGGCCATGTGCCCCAGGGTGCCGTAGAGCCGGTTGTCGGCATTCTCCCGCACCGCGCAGGTGTTGAAGACGACGATGTCGGCTCCGCCCTCGTCAGCCACCTCGCGCTCATTGCGGACGAAACCGGCGTCCTCCAGCAGGCCGGAGATCCGCTCCGAATCATGCACATTCATCTGGCAGCCGTAGGTGATCACCCGGTAACTGCGGGGCTGGCCGTCGGCGGGAGCGGGCATGGTGGGGGCGGTGCTGGCATTCGACATGGTGGGACAACTGTAGTTTGCCGCCTGCCCGGTTGCGGAATTTCGGGTGTGACCCGGAGCCGATCCTGGCCCCTGCCGGTGGCAGGCTCTCCCCATGGACCCCAGCCTGGCGCGTGAACAGTTCCGGCAACTTCTTTGCACAGCGGGGCTCGCGGAGCATGCCCAGACCATCGCGGGCCTGGCCCAAGTGGCGATTGGACTGACCCAGGATCAGGATGCTCGAGTCTGGAGCCGGCTGGGTGGCCGCCCGCGGATGCCCGTCGGCCAGGTCCCCACCCGTCGCGGCGAACCGCTGCGCCTGCTGGCGCAACTCGACCTGGCCGAGCTGCACCCCTTCGACATCGACGGGCTGCTGCCCCGGGACGGGGTGCTCAGCTTCTTCCTCTGCGACTATCTGGACGACCGAGACTTCGCGAGTGGGCACAATACGTCGGATCGTTCGGGTTTTGCGGTCATCCACACGCCGGAGAGCGAGTTGCCGGATCGCGCAGACGGACCGCCGCCGCCCGACCAGTGGGAGTTTGACACCCCGGTGCGGGCGCAGAGCATCATGACCTGGCCAGACCTCGCGTTGCTGGAGATGGAAGACCTCGATCTCACCGAGGAACAGCGAGATGCCTACTGGCAACTCAGCATGCACCTGAGAGGTTACGACGATCTGCTGGATTCGGACGATCCCCTGCGGCTCGTTCCCCTCCCCTGTTCACCTGCCCCCGAACATCGGCTCCTGGGCACCCCGGATCATGTGCAGTCCGACACCCGTCCGCGCGCCGCCGCCATGCTGCGCGGCATTGATGAAGGCCGAGAACCGACCGTCGACGAGACCTGGAAGGACGCCCCAGAGGCCAGACAGTGGCGGCTGTTGCTGCAACTGGGAGAAGGAGAATCCTTCACCTGGTGCGACGGTGGCGCGGTGTACTTCAACATCCGAATCAATGACCTGGCCGCAGCACGCTTTGACCGTTGTTGGTTCGAGATGCAGTCCGGATGATGAAGGTCCTAGGCTGACCGCATGAGCACCCCCACCGGAACCCAGCACGTCCTCACCCTGGGCGGCCAGCGCGCCGTCGTCACCGAGTTGGGGGCCGGGCTGCGCAGCTATGCCGTCGACGGCCGGGAACTGGTCACCAGTTTTTCCGAGGACTCATCCCCCGAGGGCTGCCAGGGCCAGCAGCTGATGCCCTGGCCCAACCGGATCCGCGACGGGAAGTGGAGTCTGGTGGGCACCGACTACCAGCTGCCCGTCAACGAACCCGAGCGGGGCAATGCGATCCACGGCCTGGTCAAGGACCTGCTCTGGACCACCGTCGAGCAGGGCGACGAGCACCTCACCCAGCGGCTGCTGCTGGAGCCCAGCGACGGCTGGCCCGGCACCCTGGAGCTGTTGGTGACCCACCAGCTCTCCGAGGCCGGGCTCGGCATTGAGGTCACCGCCCGCAATCTGGGCGAATCCGCGGCGCCGTTCGGCTATGCGGCGCACCCCTACCTGCTGCCGCCCGATGGCGAGGAGAGCGTCGACGATGACCTGCTGGTGCTGCCCTTCGCCCGACGGCTGGAATCCGACGATCGGCTGCTGCCGGTGCAACTGCACGACGTGGCCGGGACCGTCTTTGACCGGCGCGGCCCCCTGCCGGTGGCCGGGCTGGAGCTGGACACCGCCTTCACCACCGCCGTCGTCGCCGACGGCAAATGGCAGGCCGTCCTGCAGGGTGAGAGCTTCCGGACCGTCCTGTGGGCCGGCGAGGAGATGGACTGGTTGCAGGTGTACACCCCCGGCGACCGGTGCAGCATCGCGATCGAGCCGATGACGGTGGGCCCCGACGCCTACAACCCGGGCCCCACCCACGACGACCTGGTGCTGCTGCAGCCTGGGGAGAGCTTCAGCTGCCGTTGGGGACTGCGCAGCGAGGCCGTCTGAGGCCGAACTGCCTCGCGGGACTGGTCCTGGGGCCGTTCAGTGGGCGATCTCGCTGGCCCGGGATTCCCGCACCACCGTCACGCGGATCTGGCCGGGGTAGGTCAGCTCGTCCTGGATCTGGCGGGCAATGTCCTTGGCCAGGGCGTGCGAGGTGACGTCATCGACCACCTCGGGGCTGACCATCACCCGAACCTCGCGACCGGCCTGCATGGCGAAGACCCGATCGACGCCGTCATGCGCGCTGGCGATCTGTTCCAGCCGGTCCAGCCGCTGCACATAGGCCTCCAGCGACTCCCGACGGGCGCCAGGGCGGGAGCCCGAGATCGCGTCGGCGGCCTGGGTGAGCACCGCCTCCACCGTGCGCGGCTCCACCTCATTGTGGTGGGCCTCGATGGCGTGCACGATGTCCGGGTGCTCGCCGTGGCGTCGGGCCAGCTCGCCGCCGATCATGGCGTGGGTGCCCTCCACCTCATGGGTGAGGGCCTTGCCGATGTCGTGCAGGAAGGCGGCGCGCTTGCAGGTGGCGACGTCCAGTCCGAGTTCGCTGGCCATCATCCCGGCAATGTGGGCGCATTCGGTCAGGTGGCGCAGCACATTCTGGCCATAGCTGGTGCGATAGCGCAGCGCCCCGATGATCGGCAGCAGCGCCGGATCCAGGTCGGAGATGCCCACCTCGGCCAGGGCATCCTCGGCGGCGCGCAGCATCCGCTGCTCGATCCGGTCACGGGAACGCTCGTGCACCTCCTCGATCCGGGCGGGGTGGATCCGGCCGTCGGCCACCAGCTCGTCAAGGGTGAGCCGGGCGACCTCGCGGCGCACCGGATCGAAGCAGCTCAGCAGCACCGAACCGGGGGTGTCGTCGATCATCACGTTGACGCCGGTCACCTGCTCGAAGTGGCGGATGTTGCGGCCCTCGCGGCCGATGATCCGGCCCTTCATCTCGTCGCTGGGCAGGTCCAGGGTGCTGACCACCGATTCGGAGGTCTGCTCCGCGGCCAGCCGCTGGATGGCGGTGACGATGATCCCCCGGGCCCGGGATTCGGCATCCCGGGTGGCGTCCTGCTCGATGTCGCGGGCCAGGGCGGTGGCCTCCAGCCGGGCTTCGTGCTCCACCCGGGCCATCACCTCGGCGTGGGCCTGCTCCCGATCCAGCCCGGCGACGCGCTGCAACTCCTCGGCGGCCTGCTGCTGATCGGCCTGCAACTGGTCGCGCAGCCGTTCGGCCTGGCCGCGCAGTTCCACCAGCTGGCTGGAGCGGGCCTCCAGGGTCTGGCTCTCGGCCAGCAGCCTTTCCTCCCGCTCCCCCAACCGGCGTTCGCGGGCCTCCAGCTGGGTGCGCAGCTCACGCAGGTCTGCCCGTTCCCGACGGGCAAAGTCCTCGGCCGCGGCCTGGGTGGCGGCCGCCTCGGCCAGCTTGCGCTCGCCCTGCTCGCGCAGCGCCCGGGCATCGGCCCCCAGCTGGTCGAGACTGGCGCGTTCGGCTTGTTGCTCCGTGAGCCGCTCGTCACGCCGGGCCAGTT
The DNA here is from genome assembly GCF_038433135.1 of Luteococcus sp. H91. Taxonomy (NCBI): domain Bacteria; kingdom Bacillati; phylum Actinomycetota; class Actinomycetes; order Propionibacteriales; family Propionibacteriaceae; genus Luteococcus; species Luteococcus sp. H91. The sequence goes on from NZ_JBCDMV010000023.1 coordinate 43,965, forward strand.
CGGCGGTGAGGCCGACGATCCGGTCCTCCCGGGCCGCGACGGCCTCGGCGATCCGGTTGGCGATCACCTGCTCGTCCACCACCGGGCTGGCCAGCGGCTGCACGGCGGCCGGTTGTGGGTCACGGCCGCGGCGCAGCAGGGCCACCAGCGCAACGCCGAGCACGCACAGGGCCAGGCCCAGCACGGTCAGCGCAATCCACACCCAAGTCATGGGCTGAGGCTATTGCGCCGCTGAACCCGGTGCAACCGGGCGATGCCGCGATGACAAGGAGTTCAGAGCTCTTCCGGATCGGCCTGCATCACGTCGCGCAGCACCTGGCTGACCACGCTGGAGGAGTAGCCCTTGCGCCCTAGGGCACCCGCCATCCGTCGGTAGGCCACCTGGCGCGGCAGGTTCTGCACCGTGCGCCACTTCTTGCGTGCCAGCTCGGTGGCCAGCTCCACCTCGCTGTCATGGTCGATCGGTTCGAGTGCCTCGTCGATCAGCTCCCGATCGACGCCCTTGGTCTGCAACTCCCGCCGGACCGCGGCCTTGGAGAGCTTGCGGGAATTGCGCCGCGCCCTGGTCCACTGCTCCGCAAAGTTCTGGTCATTGACCAACCCGAGTTCCTCGAAACGCTCCAACAACTCCTCCCGGACGTCGGTGGGGACGTCCTTGGCTGCCAGCGCGTCATCCAGCTCGCGTCGGGAGTGGTCGCGCAGCGTCAACCGACGCAGGGCGATCTCCCGGGCGACGGCCAGCGGATCGGCATCCGGGTCGTCGGCCTGCCCGGAGACCCCCACGATGGGAGCCTCCCGGGCAGGCCGCCGACGCGGCCGTTGGTTGAAGGCCACGCTCAGAAGGTGATCTCGCCGGTCTCCGGATCAATCCCCTCCGGGACCTCCTCGGGCTCCGGCTGGTCTCCCATTCCCAGGGCCGCCAGGATCTTGGCCTCGATCTCGTTGGCCACCTCGGGATTGGTCTTCAGGAAGCTGCGGGCATTCTCCTTGCCCTGGCCCAGCTGGTCGGTTCCATAGGTGAACCACGAGCCGGCGCGGCGGATGATGCCGTGTTCCACGCCCATGTCGATCAGGCTGCCCTCGCGGCTGATCCCCTGGCCGTAGAGGATGTCGAATTCGGCCTGCTTGAAGGGCGGGGCCACCTTGTTCTTGACCACCTTGACGCGGGTGCGGTTGCCCACCATGTCCGTGCCGTCCTTCAGCGTCTCGATCCGACGCACGTCCAGACGCACCGACGAGTAGAACTTCAGCGCCTTGCCACCGGTGGTGGTCTCGGGCGAACCGAACATCACGCCGATCTTCTCGCGCAGCTGGTTGATGAAGATGGCGGTGGTGCCGGCGGAACTCAGGGCGCCGGTCATCTTGCGCAGCGCCTGGCTCATCAGCCGGGCCTGCAGGCCGACGTGCGAGTCGCCCATCTCACCCTCGATCTCGGCGCGCGGGGTCAGCGCGGCCACCGAGTCGATCACGATCAGGTCCAGCGCACCGGAACGGACCAGCATGTCCGCAATCTCCAGCGCCTGCTCACCATTGTCCGGCTGGCTGACCAGCAGGGCGTCGGTGTCAACCCCCAGCTTCTGCGCATAGTCCGGATCGAGCGCGTGCTCGGCGTCGATGAAGGCACAGATACCGCCGGCCTTCTGCGCATTGGCGATGGCGTGCAGCGCGACGGTGGTCTTGCCGCTGGATTCCGGGCCGTAGATCTCCACGATCCGCCCGCGGGGCAGACCCCCGATGCCCAGGGCGATGTCCAGCGCCACCGATCCGGTGGGGATGAACCCGATCGGCACCCGGGTCTCCTCGCCCAGGCGCATCACCGTGCCCTTGCCGTGGGCCTTCTCGATCTGGGCGAGCGCGGCCTCCAGGGCCTTCTGACGATCTGCGACAGCCATGACGGCCTTCCTTCCTGACCGGGATCTGCCCGGATGAGCGAGTGTTCGAACCAACACCACAGACTCTAGAAATCGCCTCTGACATTTTTTCAGGGCCAGCCGCGAGCTGTGGACAACTCGGGCTGTGGACAAGTTCTCAGAGGTCGCCCCGGTGGGCGTCGTGGCTTCGATACGTGTTCATAGTAGAACGCCTGTTCGAACGAAACAAGTCCCGCACGCGGCGTGTCACCGATAGCTCGCAGGCAGATCCAACATCGCCCAGACCGCCCGCCAGATGGTAGTGAAGGGCAGGCCGTCGGCAATCGCCTCCTGCACGGTGCGCCCGCCCAGATCACCCAGCACTATCGACTCGGCCCAGATCTCCAACCGGCCGGGCGGCAGATGTTCGGCCATTCGTCGCCACAGTTCGGTCTCGCTCACCGGCACAGCCTAGCCGCGCTGCGGGCACCACGGAATTTGTCACAGGGGCGCGCCACAATGGCGTGCATGACTTTCAGTGCAGCCACCCAGGCCTGGTTCGGCGGGGTCTTCGACGCCCCGACGCCCGCGCAGAGCGCTGCCTGGCGGGCGATCGGCAGCGGGCGGCATGCCCTGGTGATCGCCCCCACTGGTTCCGGCAAGACCCTGGCCGCCTTCCTGCACTCCCTGGACCGGCTGGCCGCCGATCCCCGCCCCGGCAAGGTGCGGGTGCTCTATGTCTCCCCACTGAAGGCCCTGGCGGTGGACGTGGAACGCAACCTGCGCGCACCGCTGCGCGGCATCCAGCTCGCCTCCCAGCGGCTGGGTCTGCCCGCCCCCGAGATCCGGGTGGCGGTGCGCTCCGGCGACACCCCCGCCGCGGATCGCCGACGGTTGCTCACCCATCCACCGGAGATCCTGATCACCACCCCGGAATCGCTCTTCCTGATGCTGGCCAGTCAGGTGGCCGAGACCCTGACCGACATCGAGACGATCATCCTGGACGAGGTGCACGCCCTGGCCGGCACCAAGCGCGGCGCCCACCTGGCGCTCAGCCTGGAACGGCTCGACGCGCTGCGCACCGCCCCCGGCGAGGCCCAGCGGATCGGGCTGTCGGCCACCGTGCAGCCACCCGAGCGGGTGGCCGCCTTCCTGGGCGGGGACCGGCCGGTGGACGTCGTCAGCCCGCCCGCGGCCAAGACCTGGCAGCTGGACGTCGAGGTGCCGCTGGAGGACATGACCGATCTGTCCAGCCCACCCGGCGTCGACCTCACGGATCCGGATGCCCCGGTGTCCAATTCGATCTGGCCCTTCCTGGAGCACCGAATCCTGGAGCTGGTGGACACGCACCGCTCCACCATCTGCTTCGTCAATTCCCGACGGGTGGCCGAACGGCTCACCTCCCACCTGAACGACCTGCACGCCCAGCGGCTCGACCCGGACGGTGCCAACCCGACGCCCACCCTGCCACCGGCCCAGGTGATGGCCCAGTCCGGGGCCAGTGCCGGCAATGACGGCAGCCGCTCGCCGGTGATCGCCCGGGCCCACCACGGCTCGGTCAGCAAGGAACGCCGCGCCGAGATCGAGGCCGAGCTGAAGTCCGGCAACCTGCCCTGCGTGGTGGCCACCAGCTCGCTGGAGTTGGGGATCGACATGGGGGCAGTCGACTTGGTGATCCAGGTGGCCAGCCCACCGTCGGTGGCCAGCGGGCTGCAGCGGATCGGCCGCGCCGGGCACCAGGTGGGCGCGATCAGCGAGGGTGTCCTGCTGCCCACCCACCGCGGAGACCTGGTGGAATCGGCCGTGCTGGTCACCCGGATGCGCGAGGGCCGGATCGAGCACGTGCACCGGCTGCGCAACCCGCTCGACGTCCTGGCGCAGCAGTTGGTCAGCATGTGCGTCGAGCAGACCTGGCCGGTGGAAGATGTCTGGCGGCTGGTGCGCCGCAGCGACGGCTTCCGGGAGCTGCCTCGTTCGGCCTTCGAGGCGGTACTGGACATGCTGAGCGGCCGCTATCCCAGCGAGGACTTTGCCGAGCTCAAGCCGCGGCTGGTCTGGGATCGCACCGCCAGGACCATCAGCGGCCGCCCCGGGACGCGTCGGCTGGTCTCCACCTCCGGCGGCACCATCCCGGACCGCGGCTTGTTCGGTGTCTACCTGGTAGGCGAGGGCACCGCCAGCGGCAAGCACCAGGCCGGTCGACGGGTCGGCGAGCTGGACGAGGAGATGGTCTACGAGTCCCGCGTCGGGGATGTCTTCACCTTGGGCACCACGTCCTGGCGGATCCAGGAGATCACTCCCAACCAGGTGCTGGTCTCCCCCGCCCCCGGCCTGCCCGGCCGGCTGCCCTTCTGGCGGGGTGACTCCCCCAGCCGCCCCGCCGAGTTGGGCGTCGCGATCGGCGAGTTCACCCGGCAGCTGCAACGGGCCGGGGACGGGGCCGACGAGATCCTGGCGCAGACCGGGCTGGATGCCAGCGCCCGTCAGAACCTCGTCGGCTACCTGGCCGAACAGCTGGAGGCCACCGGTGTCCTGCCCGACGCCCAGACCATCGTCGTGGAACGCTTCCGTGATGAGCTGGGCGACTGGCGCGTCTGCCTGCACTCCAGCCTCGGCACCGCGGTGCTGCAGCCCTGGGCGCTGGTGATCGAGACCCGGGCACGGGAACGTTTCGGCGTCGAGGCACAGGCCACCGCCAGCAATGACGGAATCGTGCTGCGGATTCCCGACGTGGAGTCCACACCCCCCGGACTAGACCTGGTGCTCGTTGACCCCGACGAGGTCGAGCAGCTTGTCACCGACCAGGTCTTTGGCTCGGCGCTGTTCGCCTCCCGCTTCCGGGAATGCGCGGCGCGGGCCCTGTTGCTGCCCCGGCGCGACCCGGGCCGTCGATCCCCCTTGTGGCAGCAGCGCATGCGGGCCGCGCAGCTCTTGGCCGTTGCCAGTCAGTACCCGGACTTCCCGATCGTGCTCGAGACCATGCGGGAGTGCTTGGAGGACGTCTTCGACCTGCCGGCCCTGACCGCGCTGCTGCGCGACGTCGCCAGCCGGCGGGTGCGACTGGTGGAGGTGCAGACCCAAGAAGCCTCGCCCTTCGCCAAGAGCCTGCTGTTCGGTTACATCGGCGAGTTCATCTACGACGGCGACCAGCCGCTGGCCGAGCGCAAGCTGGCCGCGCTCAGCCTGGACCCGGCACTGCTGGCCGAACTGCTGGGCCGGGAGGGCGCTCAGCAGGTGCTGGACGAGCAGGTCATGGCGGATTTGGAGCTGGAGTTGCAGCACTTGGCGGAGCACCGTCGGGCCCGCACCGCCGAGCACCTGTGGGACGTACTGCGCACCATTGGGCCGCTGTGCCCCGACGAGTGCCGGGCGCGCTCCGCGGAGGATCCAGACCCCTGGCTGGCCGAATTGGAGGCAGCCGGTCGGGTGGCCCGGTACCGGCTCGGCGGGCAGGAATACCTGGCGGTGGCCGACGACTTTGCGCTGCTGCGCGATGCCCTGGGCATCCCGGTCCCCGCCCGGATCGCGGCGCCCAGTGACAGCACCGAGCCGGCACGCGCGCTGGGCCGACTGGTCACCCGCTGGAGCCAGTGCCATGTGGTCTTCACCGCCGCCCAACTGGCGGCCCGCCATGGTGTCGATGAGGGCAGCGTCGCCGGGCTGCTGGCCAAGCGGCAACGCGCCGGGGAGCTGGTGGCCGGTGACTTCGGCCGCTCGGACCTGGGCGGTGCGCAGTTCATCCGCCAGCAGGTGCTCTCGCTGGTCAAGCGCCGCACGCTGGCGGCGTTGCGGGCCGGGGTGGAGGCCGTCGACCAGCGGCAGTTCGCCCGGCATCTGGTGCGTTGGCAAGAGGTGGATGAGCCGTCGGGTGGCTTGGAGGCGCTGCTGGCGGCGGTGGAGGCGCTGGCGGGCTATCCAATCCCGGCGTCGATGCTGGAGAGCCTGGTACTGCCCGCCCGGGTGGCCGGTTACCAGCCGTCGCTGCTGGACGAGGCGCTGACCTCCGGCGAGGTGGTCTGGAGCGGTCGGGGCGCGATTGGCCGGCACGACGGCTGGGTGCAGTTGTGGCCCGCCGACTGTGTGCTCACCGACGCGGATGACAGCCGGCCCGATGCGCCGTCGCTCGGTGAGCTGGCCCACCAACTGTTCACCCGCTTCGCCGACGGCGGGGCCTGGCGACTGGCAGACATCTCGCCCGACGAGGTCGGCCAGAGCGCCGCGGAGGATGCCCTGTGGGAGCTGGTCTGGGCCGGGAAGGTCACCTGCACCAGCCTCGCTCCGCTACGCAAGATGAGCGGTCGCGGTGCGCTGAAGCACCGCACGACTGCCCGGCCCTCGCGTCGGGCCACAATGCGCCCGGCCCGGATCGCGCTGCCGCCGCAGGGCGTCGGCGGACGCTGGGCGGCGGTCCGTTCCACGCATTCGGACCCGACGGCCCGGCGGCTGGCCGAGCTGGGGCTGGAGCTGGGCCGCTACGGCATCCTGACCCGCGGCAGCGTGCTCACCGAGCCGATGGGCGGCAATTTCAGCGAGGCCTACCGGGTGTTGCTCGCCCTGGAGGAGACCGGCGTGGCCCGACGTGGCTACTTCGTGGAGGGGTTGGGAGCGGCACAATTCGCCCTGCCCGGGGCGGTGGACCGGCTGCGGGAATCCCTGCCGCAATCCGCACCGCTGCTGCTCGCGGCCTGTGATCCGGCCAATCCCTATGGAGCCGCCCTGCCGTGGCCCGCCAGCGACGGACACCGCCCCGCTCGCAAGGCCGGCGCTCTGGTGGTGCTGGATGACGGCCTGCCCGTCCTCTACCTGGAGCGCGGGGTGCACACCCTGGTCACCTTCGGTGCCGACGAGGAGGGTCTTGCCCGTGCGCTGCAGGCGGTCGCCGACGGAGTGAGGACCGCCCGCCTGGGCACCATCACCATCGAGAAGGCGAATTCCCAACCGGTACTGACGCAGCGTGACCTTGGAGGGCTGTTGACCGCTGCTGGCTTCACGATGACGCCGCAGGGCTTCCGACTCCGCTCGACCCCGCGCCACCCCTGACCCAGAATGAGCGATATGATCACCCAATGGTGAGCGAACGCTCATCACCTGAGTCTGGAGGTGCCCGATGGCCGCCGAGGTGTCCCACTCCGTCAAACGATCGGCCCGGATGGTGGAGATCCTGGCCGCCTTGTCCGAGCACGGCACCCTGCAACTGAGTGAACTGTCGGAGCGACTGCAGGCCTCCCCCGCCACCATTCGGCGTGACGTCGCGACCCTGGCCGAGCAGGGCCTGCTGGTGCGCACCCACGGCGGGGCCCGCAGCGTCGGGCCCGCCAACGAGCTGCCGGTCAGCCTGCGCGACGGCACCCACCGGGCGTCGAAGCAGGCGATCGCGCACACCGCCGCCTCCCTGATCCCCGGTGGCCGGCACGCGATCGCGTTGACCGGCGGCACCACCGCCACCGAGGTGCTGCGCGCCCTGCACCACCGACACGACCTGACCATCATCACCAATTCGGTCGGACTGGCCCTGGAGGCGGCCGGACAGGGCCAGTCCCGGGTACTGATCGCCGGCGGCATCCTGCGCCCCAATTCGTTGGAACTGGTGGGTTCGCTGGCCGAGGCCACCTTCAAGCAGATCAATGTGGGCACCGCGATCGTCGGCTGCGATGGTGTCAGCGTGGCCGGTGGCCTGACGACTCACGACGAGGTGGAGGCGCATACTAACCACACCATGATCGAGCGCGCCCAGCGGGTGATCGCCGTGGCTGACGGCTCCAAACTGGGGCGGGTGACGCTGGCCCGCCTGGCCAGTCTGCAGGAGATCGACGTGCTGGTGACGGATTCGCAGGCCGACCCGGCGGAACTGGCGCGAATCCGGCAGGCGGGAGTCGACGTCAGGATCGTGCCGGCCGAGGAGGATCCTGCCGAGGCATGACAAGACCCCGGCACTTGGGCCGGGGTCTTGGGAAAGTTCTTGCTGCGGGTGGCTCAGGCGGCGACGTTGACCCGGGCGTTCTCGGCGGCGGCCAACTTCTGACTCACGGTCCCGAAGATCACCGAGACCGGCACCTCGAGCGCCTGACAGATGGAGCTCAGCAACTCGCTGGAGGCCTCCTTCTGGCCACGCTCCACCTCGGAAAGGTAGCCCAGACTCACCCGGGCGGCCATGGACACCTCCCGCAGGGTGCGTCCCTGGGCGAAGCGCTGCTCACGGAGGGTCTCACCAAGCAATTCACGGACCAGCACAGGCTTCATGGGGCCACCACTCTCTCGACAGTCCGCTCCAGCCTCGGCGCGGTCACGATGCGTACAACAACAAAGCTTCCACGATCCATTCCAAAAGTGGGGATCCGATTCAGCCAACGCACAGAAAATTCGCCAATTACCCACCTTTGGGTGACCAGATGTCGTGAAAAATGTCACCTCGGGTTCGAGGAGTTGCCCGACAGTCTCAGTCACTCGTGAAATTGCTGGGAAAGCTCGGCCAGCAGTGCCAGCAGTGCTCCCACCGTCTGGGTCCGGATCGCCTGCCGGTCACCGGTCAACCGCAACAGTCGACTGGTCACCTGATCGGGTCTGGGCCCACAAACGGCAATCCACACGGTACCGGGAAATTCTCCGTCCTGGGGGTCCGGGCCGGCCACCCCGGTGCAGGACAGGGCCAGATCAACCCCCAACGCCCGTCGGGCCCCGATGGCCATCTGCTCCGCCGTGGTCCGGTTGATCACCCCATGCTGTGCGATCCAGTCGGCGTCGACACCGGCCAGGCTGGCCTTCAGGTCGCTGGCATAGGTGACCAGCCCCCCACGCACGACCGCCGAGGCACCGGGGACGGCCGTGAGACTCTGCGCCACCTGCCCGCCGGTCAGCGATTCGCAGGTGCCCAGGGTGAGTCCCCGGGCGGCCAGATCCGCGATCAGCTCAGTTGCCGACGCACTCACGGGCGCCCCGGGTGCCCTTCCTCGGCCCAACGGGCGAGCGCCTCGCGTCGCATCCGGGAGGCCTCACGCAGGTAGTCCAGACCGGTCAGGACGGTCAGCACCAAGGCCGCGCCCATCAGGCCCCAGGCAAGCCACTGGAGGGGTTCGGGCAGCCGGGGCAGCCACATCAGGTAGAGCACCAGCGCCAGCGCCTGGATGAAGGTCTTCAGTTTGCCGCCGCGATTGGCCGCCATCACGCCGTACTTCATGATGCCCCAGCGCAGGATGGTGATCCCCCACTCCCGCACGAGGATGATGATGGTCACCCACCACTGCAGTTCGCCGAGGATCGAGAGGCCGACGAAGGCCATGCCGGTCAGGGCCTTGTCGGCGATCGGATCCCACAGCTTGCCGAAATTGGTGACCAGGTTGTACTTGCGGGCGATCTTGCCGTCGACGTAGTCGGTGCCGATGGCGATGCAGAAGACCGCCGTCGTCCACAGCCGCCAGTCCCACTCGTGCGGGTGGCTGAGCAGCATCCAGGCAAAGACGGGCACCAGCACCATGCGCACGCCGGTCAGCACATTGGGCACATTCCACTGGCTGGGGGCCTTGGCGGCCGGGCCGTCGGAACTCATGGGTCTCCTCGTTGTGGTCGGGACGGGGCCGGGGAAGCGACCGTGCACCACACGATAACGCTCCGCCGCCGTTCAGCCGTGGATGCTCGCCACCAGGTCGACGCCCAGGCTGTCCACCACGGTGGCCCGAACGATCTGGCCAACGCGCACGTCGGCGTCGGGCAGCTCGGTGCAACCGTCCACCTCCGGCCCTTGATGCCTGGCCCGGCCGATCACGGCAGGCTCGCCATCGTCGTCGACGACGGATTCGACCAGTACCTCCACCTCTTCGCCGATCCGCTCCTCGGCGCGCTGGTCACACAGTTCGGTGGCCAGGTCCGCCAGTTCGCTGCGCCGGGCCTCCACCTCGTCGGGATCCAGCTTGCCGCCCAGACCGGCGGCCTCGGTGCCCTCCTCGTCGGAGTAGCCGAAGACACCCAGGACGTCGAGCCGGGCGGCGGTGATGAACTCCTTGAGGGTCTCGACGTCGGCCTCGGTCTCGCCCGGGAAGCCGGCGATCACATTGGAGCGGATGCCGGCCTGCGGGGCGTGCCGACGCACCTGCTCCAACAGGGCCAGGAAGCTCTCCGGGTCGCCGAAGCGGCGCATCCGGCGCAGCACCGACGCCGAGGCGTGCTGGAAGCTGATGTCGAAGTAGGGCACCACCTTGTCGGTGCCTGCCATCGCCTCGATCAGGCTGGGTCGCAGTTCCGCGGGCTGCAGGTAGCTGACCCGGATCCAGTCCAGGCCGTCGACGCCGGACAGCTCCGCCAGCAGCTTCTCCAGACTGCGCAGATCACCCAGATCCTTGCCGTAGCTGGAGGTGTTCTCGCTGACCAGGAAGACCTCCTTGACGCCCTGCTCGGCCAGCCAGCGGGCCTCGGCGAGGATCTCGTCGGCGGTGCGCGAGAGGTAGGAGCCGCGGAAGGACGGGATGGCGCAGAAGGCGCAGCGCCGGTCGCAACCCGAGGCCAGCTTCAGCGGGGCGCTGGGGCTGTGACCCAGCCGGCGTCGCAGCACCGGCGGTCCGCTCTGGGGCACCACGCCTGGCGCCAGGTCGGCCAGGTCCTCGGTGTGGAGGCCGGTGTGGTGGCCGGGTACGGAGACCTGCTCGGCGGCTTGGCGTCGGGCCACCGGGGTGAGCGGCAGCAGGGTACGACGATCCCGCGGGACGTGCGAGTCGAGGTGTTCGCCGTGCAGGATCCGGTTCAGCTTGTCCGCGACGTCGGAGTAGTCGTCGAAGCCGAGCACCGCGTCGGCCTCCGGCAGGGAGCTGGCCAGCTCGATGCCGTAGCGTTCCGCCATGCAGCCGACCGCCACGACGGCCTTGGTGCTGCCCGACTCCTTCAGGTCCGCGGCGGCCAGCAGGGTGTCGACGGAGTCCTTCTTGGCCTGCTCCACGAAGCCGCAGGTGTTCACCATCACCGCTTCCGCGGTCTCCGGGTCGTCCACCAGCCGGAAGCCGCCGGCCTCCAGCCGGGCCGCCAGCTCCTCGGAATCAACCTCATTGCGGGCACAGCCCAACGTGACGAGATGGACGGTGGTCAGGTGATCCGGGACGGTGCCGAGCGTGGTGTCAGTCATGGTCCGTCAATTATCACCCGGCCGGCCGCCTCGCGGAACTGAGAACTTGTCCACAGATTCCGAGCGACCGAGGAATTGTCCACAGGCCAGCAACTGGTCCTTGCCGGAAACGCGCGCAGCACATGGGATGGCGGCATGACTACTTTCGAGCAACTCCCCAAGGACTGGGACCAGCACGCCTTGGACGATCCCGAACTGCTGTGCGGCGTGGTTGACCTGTTTGCCCGCCAGAGCGATCGTGACAAGGGCACGATCCTGGCCCTGTTGGCCAGCCCCGACCTGCGGCTGCTGCAACCGATCACCATCGACGACGTGCCGGTGGGCTGCGACGAGTTCCAGCAGCACCAGCTGGTGCACCGGCTGTGCGAGGTGGTGAGCCAGGTCTGCCCCGGCGGGGCACTGGCCCTGGCGATCGCCCGGCGCGGCGCCACCGTGCAGACCCATTGGGACCAGACATGGCGCAGCGCCCTGGCACTGGCGTGCCAGGACGCTGGCGTCACGGATCTGGGGTGTTACCTGGCCACGACCACCGGGACCGTCCGGATGGACGACAGCCGGGTGGCTGCGGCCTGAGTCAGCCGTTGGCGAGGTTGACCAGGACGTCCTCCAGGTCGTCGGGCTTGACCAGCACCTCGCGAGGCTTGGAACCCTCCGACGGGCCGACCACGCCACGGGTCTCCAGGATGTCCATCAGGCGTCCGGCCTTGGCGAAGCCGACCCGCAGCTTGCGCTGCAGCATCGAGGTGGAACCCAGTTGCAGCTCCACCACCAGACGGGCCGCATCCAGCACCAGTTCCAGGTCGTCGCCGATGTCCTCGGCCACCTTGTTGCTGGCGCCGGCGGCGGCAGTGACGTCCTCGCGGTACTGCGGCTTGAGCTGCTCGGTGACGTGGGCCACCACCTCGCGGATCTCCGCCTCGGTGACCCAGGAGCCCTGCACACGCACCGGCTTGCCGGCACCCATCGGCAGGAAGAGCCCATCGCCCTGGCCCACCAGCTTCTCGGCACCCGGCTGGTCCAGGATCACCCGGGAGTCGGTCATGGAGCTGGTGGCGAAGGCCAACCGGCTGGGCACATTGGCCTTGATCAGGCCGGTGACGACGTCGGTGGACGGACGCTGGGTGGCCAGCACCAGGTGGATGCCGGCGGCACGGGCCAGCTGGGTGATCCGGACGATCGAGTCCTCCACGTCGCGGGGGGCCACCATCATCAGGTCGGCGAGCTCATCGACCACCACCAGGAGGTAGGGATATGGCGCGAGCACTCGTTCGCTGCCCTCGGGCACCTGCACCTGACCGGCGCGGACCGCCTTGTTGAAGTCGTCGACGTGCCGGAAACCGAAGGCCGCCAGATCGTCGTAGCGCATGTCCATCTCCTTCACCACCCACTGAAGGGCCTCCGCGGCCTTCTTCGGGCTGGTGATGATGGGAGTGACCAGGTGCGGGATGCCCTCGTAGTGGTTGAGCTCCACCCGCTTGGGGTCCACCAGCAGCATCCGCACCTCGTCGGGCGTGGCGCGCATCATGATGGAGGTGATCAGCGAGTTCACGAAGGAGGACTTGCCGGAGCCGGTGGCACCGGCCACCAGCAGGTGAGGCATCTTGGCCATGTTGGCGATCACGAAGCCGCCCTCGACGTCCTTGCCCAGACCCACCACCATCGGGTGATGGTCATTGCGAGCCTTGTTGGAGCGCAGCACGTCGCCGAGGCTGACCACCTCCTTGTCCAGGTTCGGGATCTCGATGCCGATCGCGGACTTGCCGGGGATCGGGCTGAGGATTCGCACGTCGGGCGAGGCCACCGCGTAGGCGATGTTCTTGCTCAGCGCCGTGACCTTCTCGACCTTGACGGCATTGCCGAGCTCCACCTCGTAGCGGGTGACCGTGGGGCCACGGGTGTATCCGGTGACCTGGGCGTCGATCTCGAACTGGCTGAGCACCTCGGAGAGCCGGCTGACGATCTGGTCGGAAGCCTCGGAGCGGGCCTTGGGCACACTGCCGGGCTTCAGGGTGCCGGAATCCGGCAGCATGTACTGCACGTCACCGGAGAGGGTGAGCTGTTCCACCCGCTGCGGGATCGGCGTGCGGTTCGGCGCCTCCAACGGCTGGTTGACCTCGATCTTGCCCGCCGCCACGGATTCGGCCTTCTCGGGCGGCAGCCCCGCAACCACCGGCTTGCCGGTGAGCTCCTTCGGTTCGAAGGCGTCCACGTCGAAGACCTCGTCGTCACCGGACGGGTCCGGAGCAAGGTCACCCTTGATCAGCGGGGTGTCGTAGGCCTCATCGGCGCCGTACTCGATCTGCGGGCGCGGGCGGGCGGCGCGTCGCTCCGCGGCGAGTTCGCGGGCCTCCTGCACCCGATCCACCATCACGTGGATCGGCACGCCGATGATCACCACGATGCCGAAGAACATCAGCAGCACCAGCAGCGGCACCGCGACCCAGACGGTCAGCAGATCGGCCAGCAGACTGGACGAGATGTAGCCCAGGATGCCGCCGGCCTCACGCATCAGTTCCGGCTCGCTGGGCCGCGGCAGGCCGTGGGCGATGTTCAACAGGCCGAGCAGCCCCAGCAGGAAGGCAGTCCACCCGACCACCTGTCGACCGGTGGCGCCATTGCGCTCCGGGTGGCGCAGGGTGCGCCAGGCCATCGCGAAGCACAGCAGCGGCACGGCGAAGCTGAGCCCGCCGAAGATGCTGGCGACGGCCACATAGATTGCCCCGCCGACCGGGCCGGCCAGCAGGAACCAGAAGCGGGCGGCCACGATGATGCCGAAGGCGATCAGGGCCAGGCCCATCCCGTCGCGACGCAGGCCATCCTCGGGTTCGGGGGCCGGCGTGCCCAGGCTGCGCGCAGCATTGCCCACCAGGTGGGCCGTTCCCCGCCAGGACGCGGCGACGCCGCGCACCAGCGGATTCGGGCGCGGCTCGGGAACATTCCGGCTGGCCCGAGTGGAGCCGGAACGGTTGGTTGTCTTCTTGTTGCTTCCTGCCGACCGCGAACCTGACGACGCCCTGGCCGAACTCGACTGGGCGTTGCTGCGGGACCGCGGTGGGGAAGACGCGCGGGTCGCCATGGTCCTCAGGTTAGTCCATCACCCGCGTCAGGCCGAAGCCTCCACGCCGCGGGGCTTGCTGCCTGAGCGCGGGCCTCAATGGTTGAAGTGGTCCCAGCCGGGCAGCCCTTCCCAATGCTTGCCGTCCACCAGCACGCCGGGATCCTCCTCCGCCTCGGGCTCGCGGACCCGGCCGAGCACCTGCCAGCCGTCGGGCACCTGACCGAGCTCGAAGCAGGCGGCCAGGGCGTGGTCCTCTCCCCCGGTGAGCACGAAACCCAAGGGATCCTTGCCGGTGGCGGCGGCGACCGCCCGCACCGGCTCGTCGATCTCGAAGCGGGCGGTGTCCAGGTCGATCACCACACCGCTGGCGTCGGCGACGTGACCCAGATCGGCCAACAGCCCGTCGGAAACGTCCAGCATCGCGGTGGCACCGGCCAACGCCGCCTCCCGGCCCGCACCATAGGGCACCTCGGGCACCCGTTGGGAGTCGACCGCCGCCCGCGGCGAGCGGAAACCCCGGGCCAGCACGGCCAACCCGGCGGCGGCCCAGCCCAACCGGCCGCGGACCGCCACCACCTGGCCGCTGCGGGCGCCGGAACGCAGCACCGGCCCCACTCCCGCGGTCTCGCCGGTCACCGTGACGCAGATGGTGATGTCCCGCGCCGACGTGGTGTCACCCCCCACCAGGCAGATCCCCGCCCGATCGGCCTCGGTGCGGACACCCGTCGCGAACTCCCGCACCCACTGGATCGGGAGGTCGCCGGGCGCGCCCAGGGAGATCACCATCGAGACCGGGGTGGCGCCCATCGCCTCCAGATCCGCGACGTTGACCGCCACCGCCTTGCGGCCGATCTGCTCGGCGGAGCTCCAGTCGGTCTTGAAGTGGACGTCCTGCACCAGCAGATCGGTGCTGGTGACCGCCGAGCCGTTGATCAGGTAGACCGCGGCGTCGTCACCAGGGCCGACGGAGACGGCCGGCGAGAGCTGCAGCCCGCGGGTGATCTGCTCGATCACCCCGAACTCCCCGGCGCTCGCCAATGACTCAGCGCTGGCAAGGGATTCCGCGCTGTGGCCGGGGGCAGGGGTGGCCGATCGGCCGGTGGTAGCGTCCATGCCCACCACGTTATCCAACCCCCTACAAGATCCCACTCGCGAGGAGTCGTCATGGTCAAGGCCTATGTGCTGGTGCAGTCGAGCGTCGGCAAGATCCCCCAGGTGGCGGCCGCCCTGAAGGCCCTGCCCGCCACCGTCAGCTGCGACGAGGTGACCGGCCCCTATGACGTGGTGGTCCAGGTGCAGGTGGAGGCCATCGAGGAGCTCGGCCGGCTGGTCGCCGAGCGGGTGCAGACCATCGACGGGATCACCCGCACCGTGACCTGCCCCGTCGTCACCTACTGATCCGGCCAGGGCCGGGTCAGCGCAGGCCGGTGCGGCGTTCCAGCGCCAGCTGGATCAGGTCGTCGACCAGACTCGGGTAGTCCAGGCCGGAGGCGGCCCACATCACCGGGAACATCGACGTCGGGGTGAAGCCCGGCATCGTGTTGATCTCGTTCAGCACCACCTCGCCCTCCGGGGTGACGAAGGAGTCCACCCGGGCCAGGCCCTCGCAGCCGGCGGCTTCGAAGGCGTCGCGGGCCACCTGCTGCACCGCGGCCTTCACCTCGTCGGAGACATCCGCCGGAGAGGTCAGCTGCACCGACGCGCCGTCCAGGTACTTGGCGTCGAAGTCATAGAAATCGTGGCCACTGACCACGACGATCTCACCGGGCTCGGAGACCCGGGGCGCGGCGGTGCCGTGGCCCTGCAGCACGCCGCACTCGATCTCCCGGCCGACGATGCCCTGCTCCACGATCACCTTGGGGTCATGCGTGCGGGCCTCCTCCACGGCTTCGCGCAGACCGGCCGGATCGGTGACCCGGCTGATCCCGAAGGAGGAACCGGCGCGGCAGGGCTTGACGAAGACCGGGAACTGCAGTTCCTGCACCCGGGCCAGCGCGGCGCCGGCGTCGGTGCGCCACTGCCGATCGGTGATCACCCGGTAGGGTCCCACCGGCAGCCCAGCGGCCTCGAAGACCACCTTCATGTAGTGCTTGTCCATCATGACGGCGCTGGCCAGCACGCCGCAGCCGACGTAACGCATGTCGGCCAGTTCGAACAGCCCCTGCAGGGTGCCGTCCTCGCCGAAGGGGCCGTGCACCAGCGGGAAGATCACGTCCACCTCGCCCAGTTCGGCGGGCAGCTGACCCGCCTCCAGGGTGCGCAGCGCGCGATCACCCACCTCCATCGGCACGATCACGCCGGCCGAGGACTGGCCGATCTCCGGCGTGTTGCCCGCCACCAGCCGCAGCGGTTCGGGGTCGTCGTCCACCAGCACCCACTGGCCCTGCCGGGTGATGCCGATCGGCACCACGTCGTAGCGCTCCCGATCGATGGCACCCAGGACGCTCGCGGCGGTGGAGCAGCTCACGGGGTGTTCCTCGGAGCGGCCACCGAAGACAAGGGCGACCCGGATCTTGGGCTGGTTCATGCGATTCCTCACTGCAGGGTGCGACCCGCCAACGATAGTCCCTCAGGCCGGCGGGGCGTCATTGACCGGTTCGTCAGTCAGCGGCGCCTCGGCGATGGTCAACGGCCCCTTGGCCACCCGGGCCTTCTTGCGGACGTCGTAGCGGTCCGTGGGGACGGGCAGCTCGCGCAGTTCAGCCACCAGGGTGGTGATCGAGTCCAACATCCGCTCGGTGGCCACCCGGACCGCGGCGTGTCGATCGGGATGGTTGACCAGATCCGACAGGTCCAGGGGCTCGCCTACATTCATCCGCAGCGTCTTGCGGGGGAAGAACTTGGGCACGCCGACGGTCTTGCCGGGCATGATCTCCTGCGCCCCCCACTGCCCCACCGGGAGCACCGTGCAACCGGTGTCCAGCGCCAGTCGTGCGGCTCCGGTGCGTCCGGTCATCGGCCAGCCGTCCGGATCGGTGCCGACGGTGCCCTCGGGGTAGATCACCACCATCTCACCGGCGTTGATCGCGTCGCGGGCGGCCTGCAGCGAGTCGACGGCGCGGGCGCTGTTGCGCTCGACGGGAATCTGCCGGCACCCCTTGGCGAAGAACTTCACCACGGGCACCTTCCACAGCTCGGACTTGCCCAGGAAGCGCGGCCAGCGGCCGGACCAGATCAGGAAGTCACCCAGCGCGATCGGGTCGTAATTGCTGATGTGGTTGGCCACCACCAACACCCCACCGGTCTGCGGGATGCGCTCCTGGTGGCGCCAGTCGTAGCGGGTGAAGGCCCGATCCACGCTGTGCACCGCGACGCCGAGGAAGCGGTAGACCGGCTCTCCCGACCCGAAGTTCACGCGCCGTCGATCCACACCTTCGGCCTGCTTGCCCGCCATGACTGCTCCTCTCACCACGCCGATCGGCGCGAGACAACGCTAGTCCATCCCGGGTCGCCGGTTGCGTAGGATCGACGGCATGACCGACACCGATTCGCCCGGCCAGCTGTGGGCCACCGTCGTCGATGCCGACCCGGAGGCCGCCAGGCTGGTGGTGCTGCTGGATGACGGCACCCGACGCGAGCTGCCCCTCACCCTGCTGGGCGAACTGCGGGCCACCGTCGGGCAACGGCTGGTGCTGGCGGTTGCCGACGGTCAGGTCCGCAGCGCACGGATCGGCAGCCTGCGGCCGACCGTGCTGGGCTGAGGTCACGCAAACACCGCCCCACCTGCGCCGGGCCGGGGTGACAGCCGGAAGAGAACCCCGGAAAAGAACAAAGGGCGCGACGCGTGCTGCGTCGACGCCCTTGCCCGGTGGTGATCGGTCGGAGGAATCAGCGCTTCTTGGCGGCCGCCTCGACGCGGTTCTTCAGGTCGGTGCCGGGCCGGAAACGGGGCAGGTCCATCGCCTCGGCCTGCTTGCGTTCGCCGGTGCGCGGATTGCGGACCATGCGGGCCTCGCGGTGCTGCACCTCGAAGACGCCGAAACCGGTGATCGACACCTTTCCCGTATTGGCCACCTCGGTGGAGATCGTGTCGACGACGGCGTTCAACGCCCGCGTCGCGACGGCCTTGTTGCCCTCGAAATGGGCCTTGGCCAAGGAGTCAATCAGCTCTGCCTTGTTCACGAATGTGCCTTTCGTCATCCCCCGGCCCCCCAGCCGGGTGGACGCAGGCCTGGATGCCTTGCGCACCACCAAAGCTAGGTTCACCCCCGTCCCCCACCAAGCAGAAACGGGTCATCCGCCCAGTTTGTTCAGCAAACGCAAAGCGTCCGCCTTTCCTGCAAGGAAAAGCGGACGCCTGGACCGTTCGATCAGCCCGCGGTGCGCACCGGGATGGTGGCCGGCTTGAACGGCAGCCGGGCGCCCTCGTAGGCGTCGATGTCCGCGGCATGCTGCAGGGTGGATCCGATGTCATCCAGCCCTTCTGCCAGCCGGTGGGCGGTGTGGTCGTCGATCTGGAAGTCGAAGCTCTGCTCTCCGACGGTGATGGCCCGCGCCGCCAGGTCCACGGTGAACTGCTCCTCGGGGCGCTGCTCCGCGGCCTCCCAGAGCTGCTCGACGACGGCCTGGTCGACCGTCGCGACCAGCAGCCCGGCCTTGCCCGAGTTGGAGCGGAAGATGTCTCCGAAGCGGGAGCCGATGACCACCTTGAAGCCATAGTTCTGCAGCGCCCAGACCGCGTGTTCCCGGGAACTTCCGGTGCCGAAATCCGGCCCGGCCACCAGGATCGACCCCTGCTTCCACGGCTCCTGGTTCAGCACGAATTCCGGGTCATTTCGCCAGGCACTGAAAAGGCCGTCCTCGAAACCGGTTCGAGTGATTCGCTTGAGGTAGACCGCGGGGATGATCTGGTCGGTGTCCACATTGGAACGCCGCAGCGGAACCGCGATTCCGGTGTGGGTGGAGAACTTCTCCATGTCAGTTGCTCACTTTCAGATCGGCGGGCGCACTCAGGTGCCCGGTGACGGCGGTGGCGGCGGCGACGGCGGGGCTCACCAGGTGGGTGCGGCCACCCTTGCCCTGCCGGCCCTCGAAGTTGCGGTTGGAAGTGGAGGCGCTGCGCTCCCCCGGCGCCAGCTGGTCCGGGTTCATCCCCAGGCACATCGAGCAGCCGGCCGCGCGCCATTCGGCACCGGCATCCAGGAAGACCTTGTCCAGCCCCTCCAGCTCGGCCTCCAGCCGCACCCGGGCGGAGCCGGGCACCACCAGCATCCGGACGTCGTTGGCCACCCGTCGGCCCTGCAGCACGCTGGCGGCCAGTCGCAGATCCTCGATCCGACCATTGGTGCAGGAGCCCAGGAAGACGGTGTCCACGGCCACCTCGCGCAGCGGGGTGCCGGCGGTCAGGTCCATGTAGGTGAGGGCTCGCTCGGCGGCGCGCTTCTCGTCGGGATCGGGGAAGTCGTCGGGGCTGGGCACGGTGGCGCCCAGCGGCACGCCCTGGCCCGGGTTGGTCCCCCAGGTGACGAAGGGGGTCAGGGTGCTGGCGTCGATGCTGACCTCGGCATCGAAGGTGGCGTCGTCGTCGGTGCGCAGGGTCTTCCAGTACTCGACGGCGGCCTCCCACTGCTCCCCCTCGGGCGCATTGGGGCGGCCCTGGAGATAGTCGAAGGTGGTCTGGTCGGGCGCGACCATGCCCGCCTTGGCACCCCATTCGATCGACATGTTGCAGATCGTCATCCGGCCCTCCATCGACATCTGCTCGATGGTGCTACCGCGGTACTCGACGACGTAGCCCTGCCCGCCGCCGGTGCCGACCTTGGCGATCAACGCCAGCACGACGTCCTTGGCGGTGACGCCCTCGGGCAGGTCACCGTCGATGGTGACGGCCATGGTCTTCGGCGTGGCCTGCGGCAGGGTCTGGGTGGCCAGCACATGCTCCACCTCGCTGGTGCCGATGCCGAAGGCCAGGGCCCCGAAGGCGCCGTGGGTGGCGGTGTGCGAGTCACCACAGACGATGGTCATGCCGGGCTGGGTGAGGCCCAGCTGCGGGCCGATGATGTGCACGACGCCCTGGTCCTTGCTGCCCAGCGAGTGGATCGGCACCCCGAATTCGGCGGCATTCTTGCGCAGCGTGTCCACCTGCAGCTTGCTGATCGGATCGGCGATCGGCTTGTCGATGTCCAGCGTCGGCGTGTTGTGGTCCTCGGTGGCGAGCGTGAGGTCGGGCCGCCGCACCGGACGCCCGGCCAGTCGCAGTCCGTCGAAGGCCTGCGGGCTGGTCACCTCGTGCACGAGGTGCAGGTCGATGTAGAGCAGGTCCGGCTCGCCCTGCTGGCTGCGCACCACGTGCGCGTCCCAGACCTTCTGGCTCAGTGTCTTGCCCATGTTTCCTCTTCTTCGCCGTTGATTGCGCACCCGATGAGTGATTGACCCCAGTATGACACTGGCATATCGGATTACGAGACGCTATTCTCAGATTATGGACGATTCGAGTGGAGTGGGAGTTCTGGACAAGGCCGCCCTGGTGCTGAGTGCCCTGGAGACCGGCCCGACGACCCTCGCGGGCCTGGTCAGTTCCACCGGGCTGGCACGCCCGACGGCGCACCGGCTGGCCGTCGCGTTGGAGCATCACCGGCTGGTGGGCCGAGACCTGCAGGGACGCTTCGTGCTGGGCCCGCGCCTGACCGAGCTGGCCGCGGCCGCCGGCGAGGATCGCCTGCTGGCCACCGCTGGCCCCATTCTTGCCCGGCTGCGCGACATCACCGGGGAATCGGCCCAGTTGTTCCGCCGTCAGGGCGACATTCGCGTCTGTGCAGCGGTTGCGGAACGGCCCAGTGGCCTGCGCGACACCATTCCGGTCGGTTCCCAGCTGACCATGACCGCCGGCTCCGCCGCCCAGGTGCTGCTGGCCTGGGACGAGCCCGACCGGCTGCAGCGCGGCCTCAACTCGTCGGCCTTCTCCGCCGTGGCACTGGCGACGGTGCGGCGCCGCGGCTGGGCCCAGTCCGTGGCCGAGCGCGAGCCCGGCGTCGCGTCGGTCTCCGCACCGGTGCGCGCCCCCAGCGGCAAGGTGCTGGCGGCGGTCAGCGTCTCTGGCCCCATCGAACGGCTAACCCGCCAGCCCGGCCGGCTGCACGCCCCGGCCGTGATGGCCGCTGCCGAACGCCTCTCGGAGGTACTGCGCCGCACCGGCGCCAGCGAGTGAGCCCGAACCTCACGCCTCGTGCGTGAGCAATCCCTCAGAGAGGGTCAAGAGGACGCGCGCCGTCCCCAGACGCTCGGCGGGCACGGCCAGCGGATCCACGTCCAGCACGACGAAGGTGGCTGGACCGCCGAGTTCGAGCGACCCACCGCTCTCCCCGATGGCTGCCCGCGGACCAGTGGTGAACCCCGCGAGCACCTCGCGGGCGGTGAGCGCTTGATCGGGCAGCACTGGAGCCACCGACGGATCGTCCACCGGGCGGCGCAGCTGGGCATCGGCCATGATCTTGAGCACCTCGAAGGGAGCGACTGGATAGTCCGATCCAAGTGCCAGCACCGCTCCCGAATCCAGCACGTCGCGGGTGCACCAGGCCCGGGCGGCCCGCTCCGGCCCCAGACGGCGCGACCACTCATCATTGCCGTCGGCATGGGTGTGGTGGGTGCAGTGAGTGGGTTGCATGCTCACGGCGATCCCGGCCGCGCCCATCTGCTGGATCACGTCTCGACCAACAGATTCCACATGTTCGATCCGGTGCTGCACCCCATTGGTCGGCAGTGCAGCCAAGACCTCCACCACCTCACGGATTCCCCGCTCGCCGATGGCGTGCGTCGCGGTGGGTACCCCCGCCGCGTGGAATTGCGCCACCCGTCGGGCATAGTCCCGAACTCCGCCCCACAAGGAGTCAGTGCTCTCGCCATGACTGTCGGGCGTTTCCAGCCACGCAGTACCGCCCTCGACGGTGCCGTCGATGAAGAACTTCACCCCTTCCACCCGCCAGCGCTGGCCACCGAGCCCCTGTCGGTCGATGAAATCGCGACAGTCGGCATCATCCAGCTGGGGCGTACACCACGGCGACAGTCGCAGCCTCACCGGGAGCGGACCAGCCTCCTCGGCCGCGCAGAGCAGCTCCATGACGTCCGCATCTCGCATGTCCAGCACATGCACCTCAGCAATACCCTGTGCGGCCATCTGCGCCAGCAAGCCGTGCAGGGCCGCAACGCGTTCGGGCAGGGTCTGGACGGGCAAGACCGGCTGCAAGAGTGCCATCGCGTCAAATTCCAGCAGGTGCCCAGTAGGTCGTCCATCATCGCCGATGACTATGGAGCCACTGGGCAGATCCCGCGGACCATCAATACCGGCCAAGGCGAGCGCGGGATCCGAGGCGATGGCCGAGTGGGCATCGAAGAGCGTGACGTAGGCCTTGCGATCCGAGCCCAAGGCCTTGTGCAGCAGCTCATTGGTGATGTCCTCACCATCCAGGCAGGTTGGGTCCAGCCCCCACCCGAGCAACCAGTCGTCCGCCTCCAGATTGCTTTGCGCCTTGCTCAACTCACCGACCAACTGACCGATGGAGGTGCAGCCCGAGAGGTCCACACCTCGGGCCAGCCCGAGACTCATGATCGGGTGGGCATGGGCGTCGGTGAAGGCAGGAACCACGGCTCCATCCGTGCGAATGACGCGGGTGGTAGGGCCGATCAACGGCTGCACGTCCGCTGGACCCCCCAGCCCCACGACTCGTCCCCCGGCCACCGCGATGGCTGTCGGCTGCCGCTCACCGGATGCGACTGACCCCATGGTGTGGACCACACAGGCGACGACCACCAGCTCCGCAATCCCACTGCTGTTCGCACTCATCGGACATCCCCCGGAGCCAGATCCACGTCGGCAAAGGACAAGGTGGGCACCGGACGACGGAAGCCCCCGGTCCGAACCAGCAGGATCATCCCACCCACCGCCAGCCATGCACCACCAACCACCCAGGTGAAGGGCTCCAGCGACGTCCACAGCCAGATACTCAGCCCGAAGCCGATCAGCGGGAGCAAGCCGTAGCGCACCAGCGCGCGGGGACTGCGTTCCGCCTGGCCACTGGCAGGAAACAGGTAGCTGCGGATCACCGAGAGGTTGACCATGCTGAAGGCAGCCAAGGCACCAAAACTGATCATGAAGGCCGCCTGTTCCAGAGTGAGCACGAGGCTCAGCAAGGCAATCACCGAGACAACCGCGGTGGCGACCACGGGCGTCTGGAAACGCTGGGACAGTTGCCCGAGCGATCTCGGCAGCGTGCCGTCGCGCCCCATCGAGAACAGCACGCGGGAGACCGAGACCTGTCCGGCCAATCCTGAACCCAATCCGCCAGCTATCAGGGCGACCACCATCAGCGAGGCCACGATCTGCCCGCCGACATGCTCGGCCAGCACGACGCCCGCGGCATCGAGCAGTTCCTGCGGAACGGCACTCCAGTCGTCGGGATGGTAGGCCAACGCTCCGATCCAGGAGATCAGGATGAAGGTGGCACCACCAATCAGCGTGGTGAGAACGATTGCTCGGGGAATGTCCCGCTCGGGGGCGCGAGCCTCCTCGGACAAGGTGGACACCGCGTCGAACCCCAAGAAGGACAGGGCCAGGATGCCGCCGCCCGTGAGGATCGGGCTGAAGGCGTCGCTCCCGACGATGAATGGGTCGAGCAGACCCGGTGCGCTCGGATCACCGAGAGCTGCCTTGAGCGCCAGGATGCCGAAGACGCCCACGGTGGCGACCGAGATCACGACTGTCACCACGTTGAAGCGATGGGCCAGCTTGATCCCCAAGACATTGAAGATGAAGACGATCAACAGGGCCACCAGCGAGAAGACCTGCACGGGGATGCCGGGGAACTGGGTCGCGACATAGAGCCCCAGGATCATGAAGTTGATCATCGGGATGAACAAGTAGTCCAGGAGCAGCAACCACCCGACGAGGAAGCCGGTTGCCCCGCCGAAGGAGTACTGCACATAGGAATAGGCCGATCCAGCCACCGGGCATCGGCGCACCATCGCGGCGTAGCTGAGTGCCGTGAAGATCATGGTGGCCAAGGCGGCCACGTAGGCCAGCGGTAGATGGCCGCTGGTGATCTGGTTGACGATGCCATAGGTGGTGAACACCGTGGTGATGGCCATGTACGACAGGCCAAACAGGGTGAGGCCGGCAAGTCCAAGGGCGCGCCTGAGCTGCTGCCCCTGTTCGGCAACTGGGTTCTGCAGGGTGGTCATCAAAACTCCCCTCGAGCGGTCAGCGTCGACTGCAAGAAAAATGAATGGCATTCATATTCACACGGGCGCACCGCAGATGGAAGACTTCCGGCGAAAAAAATGTGACGAATGTCACTTTGGCGGCGCGGAGCGCATCACCGCACAACGCAGCAGGCCCGGATCCAGTGGATCCGGGCCTGCTGTCTGGTAGCCCCGACGGGATTCGAACCCGCGCTACCGCCTTGAGAGGGCGGCGTGCTAGGCCGCTACACAACGGGGCCCCTAGCATTGCCTCCGAGTTTCCTCGGGAGCGTTGAAAGCTTAGTGGAAGTGACTCTTGCGAGCAATTCCTGCTTTCAGCAGGGGTACCAGGACTCGAACCTGGACTAACGGAACCAGAAACCGTCGGGCTGCCAATTACCCCATACCCCTTCGTTTCGCCTTGGCGTTTTCTGCGGCGCAACGAGGTTGAACACTACCGGACGCGGACCGCGCTGCCAAATCGGCCCGGGCCGTACAGATTCAGTGCCGACGGTCGGGCGCCCCGGGCGTGCGGGTGGCCAGGTTCATCCGGCCGGACAACCACCACGCGATCAGCGCGAACAACCCGAACCCGAGCAGGTCGCTGGCCGCATTGGCCCAGCCGATCGCCTGCAGGGCACGGGCCTGCGCGATGCCGCCGGTGAAGGCCGCCCAGCCGAAGGCGAACAGGTTGTTGGCGACGTGGCAGGCGATCCCCGCCTCCAGCCCGCCGGTCCAGACCACCAGGGCGCCGGCCAGCAGGCCGAAGCCGAGGCGGTCCACGAACAGCGCCGGGTTCTGCACGCCGTGGAAGAGCGCGAAGAGCAGGGCGGATCCGATCACGGCCAGCCAGCGGGCGTTCTCGGGGCTGAGCCGCACCCCGTCGCCGATTCCGCCGAGCGCCTGCATCAGGTAGCCGCGGAAGAAGAACTCCTCCCCCGCCGCCTGCAGCGGGGCGGTCAGCACCACCAGGCCGATCCACAGCCACACGTCGCGCTGCGGATCGAGCGCAGGCGCCTGCCCCAGCCGACCGAGCAGCAGGACGGCGTTGAGCACCACCGCGGCGATCGGCACGCACAGCAGCAGGTAGCGCCAGCGCATTCCGGGCTGCACGCTCATGGCCCACCGCACCCGTCGTCGGTTCACCCAGCGGGTCAGCGCCAGCGAGATCACGATCAGCAGCGCCAGCCCCAGGTGCGCGCCCACCAGCCCCGACGGGTGCAGGAAGGCCAGCGCCTCCTTGTGATACGCCACGAAGCCGATCGGACGGCCGGCGATCAGCCAGCCGATCCAGACCACCAGCTGGGCCAGCAGCGGCACGGCCAGGGCATAGAGCGAGATCCCCAGCAGGATGCCGAGCCCGCCCCGCAACGGAGCGTCGGGCTCACCGCCGAAGACTCGGGTGTAGTCGACGCCGCCGCGGGGTTCCTCGACGGGCACCGGCGGGGTGGTCTGGGTGGGGCTCACTCCTCGTCCACCACGGGGTTGGCCAGCTCACCGATCTGGTCGATGGCGACGCTGACCCGCTGGCCGGGGGTGATCTCGCCCACGCCGGCCGGGGTGCCGGTGAGGATCACGTCGCCGGGCAGCAGCGTGGTGAACTCGCTGATGTAGCTGACCAGCTCGGCGACGCCGCGCACCATCAGCTTGGTGGAGTCGTCCTGGCGCACCTCGCCCTGCCCGGGGGTGCGCTGGTCCGCAACGGTGGTGGTGATCCGCAGATCGGCGGCATCCTCCAGCGAAAGATGGGTGACGATCCACGGGCCCAGCGGGCAGAAGGTGTCGCTGCCCTTGGCTCGGGCCCACTGCCCGTCGCTGGCCTGCAGGTCTCGCGCGGTGACGTCATTGGCGACGGTGTAGCCGAAGACCACCTCCGGAACGCGATCGACGGGCACCTGCTTGCAGATCCGGCCGATCACCACGGCCAGTTCGCCCTCGTGGTGCAGGCTCTTGCTGGCCTTGGGGCGCACGATCGGGTCGTCGGGGCCAATCACGGAGGTGTTGGGCTTGAAGAACAGCAGCGGGGTGTCCGGTACCTCATTGCCCAGCTCCGCGGCGTGGGCGGCGAAGTTTCGGCCCACCCCGACGATCTTGCTGCGGGGAATGACGGGGGCCAGCAGCCGCACGTCGTCCAGCGGGTGGCGTTCACCGGTGTAGTTCACCGGGCCCGCGAGCGGATCCCCGGTGATGGCGGCGATGGTGTCGGGGTGTTCCCCGGCGTCGGCGGCGAGTTCGACGAGTCCATACTGCGGCTCGCCTCCGGCAAGGGCGTATCGAGCAATGCGCATGCGGCGAGAATACCGTCCGCGCGCCGTCGTCCAGGTGCTGGAATACTGGGCGGCATGGTCAAGGACTTCGATGCACAGGCATACAGCGCGGTGGAACTCATCCGCACCAAGCGCGACGGGGGAACCCTCACCGACGAGCAGATCGACTGGCTGATCCACGCCTACACCGAGGGCATCGTCGCCGACGAGCAGATGAGCGCCATGGCCATGGCCATCCTCTTCCGCGGGTTGGATGACCGGGAACTCCCCCGCTGGACCCAGGCGATGATCGACACCGGCGTGCGGCTGGACTTCTCCTCGCTCAGCCGACCGACCTCCGACAAGCACTCCACGGGCGGTGTGGGCGACAAGATCACCCTGCCGCTGGCGCCACTGGTGGCGGCCTGCGGCGTCGCCGTACCGCAGCTGTCCGGCCGCGGCCTGGGACACACCGGCGGCACCCTGGACAAGATGGAATCGATCCCCGGCTGGCGCGCCATGCTCTCCAACGACGAGATGATGACCCAGCTGGAGGAGGTCGGGGCGGTGATCTGCGCCGCCGGTGACGGCCTGGCCCGCGCCGACAAGAAGCTCTACGCCCTGCGCGACGTCACCGGCACCGTCGAGGCGATCCCGCTGATCGCCAGCTCCATCATGAGCAAGAAGATCGCCGAGGGCACCGGCGCGCTGGTGCTGGACGTGAAGGTGGGCTCCGGCGCCTTCATGAAGAACCTGGACGACGCCCGCGAGCTGGCCAGCCGGATGGTGGCGCTGGGCAAGGCCGCCAAGGTGAACACCGTCGCATTGCTGACCGACATGTCCACCCCGCTGGGCCTGACCGCCGGCAACGCCCTGGAGGTCACCGAATCCGTCGAGGTGCTGGCCGGTGGTGGGCCCGCCGACGTCGTCGAGCTGACCCTGGCGCTGGCCCGGGAGATGCTGCAGGCCGCAGGCTCCGACGCCGACCCCCAGAAGGCCCTCCAGGACGGTTCCGCGATGGACGTCTGGAAGCGGATGGTGCTCGCCCAGGGCGGCGACCCGAACGCGACCCTCCCGGTGGCCAAGCACTCCGACGAGGTACTGGCCGAGGACGACGGCGTGCTGACAACGCTGGATGCGATGGCGGTGGGCGTCGCCGCCTGGCGGCTGGGTGCCGGACGGGCCCGCAAGGAGGATCCGGTGCAGGCCGGCGCCGGCGTCGTGATGCACGCCAAGCCGGGCGATCGGGTGGTCAAGGGCCAGCCGATCCTCACCCTGCACACCGACACCCCCGAGGCCTTCGAGCGGGCGCGCGAGGCGCTGGCTGGCGGCATCGAGATCGGGCCGCAGCCCGTGGAGCGTCAGCCGCTGCTGATCGACCGGATCAGCTGAACGATGACGGACGCCGAGGCACGCCGACGCGAGGACGCACTGGCCGAGCGCTTCCTGCGCTACAGCGCGATCAGCAGCCAGTCGGATGCCTCGGCCACCGTCGTGCCCAGCACGCCCGGGCAGCGAGTCTTCGCCGAGCTGCTGGCCGACGAGTTGCGCGCTGCGGGTGCGGCCGACGTACAGCTGTCCGAGACCGCGGTGCTGACCGCCCGGATCCGGGAGCGGCTGCCCGCCGGGCATCCGCCGGTTCCAGCGGTGGGTTTCTGCGTGCACCTGGACACGGCCGACGCCGGTCTGTCCCCCGAGGTGCACGCCCGGGTGGTCTCCTACGAGGGCGGCGATTTGTGTCTGGACAAGGAATCCGACGCCTGGATCCGGGTGGCGGAGCATCCGGAGCTGGCGCGTTACGCCGGCCAGCGGCTGCTGGTCACCGACGGCAGCTCTGTGCTGGGCGCCGATGACAAGGCCGGGGTCGCGTCGGTGATGGAGGCCGTGACTGGTCTGCTGGCCGACCCCGACGCGGTGCATGGCGACATCTATCTGGCCGTCGTGCCGGATGAGGAGATCGGGCTGCGCGGCGTACGGACCCTGGACCTGACTCGCTTTCCGGTGGAATTCGCCTGGACGCTGGACTGCTGCGAGCTGGGCGAGGTGGTCTGGCAGACCTTCAACGCCGCCGCCGTCCGGGTTCAGGTGCAGGGGGTTTCGGCGCATCCGATGTCCGCGAAGGGGGTGCTGGTCAATCCGGTGCTGGTTCTGCACGATCTGGTGACCCAGCTGGACCGGGAGCAGACGCCGGAGCACACCGAGGGAACCGAGGGCTTCGTCTGGGTGACCGGCGTCGAGGCCAATCCGTCGCGAGCGACGCTCAGCGCGATCATCCGTGACCATGACCTGGCCGGTTTCGAGACCCGCAAGCGCACCGTGCTGGCGGCCGTCGAGCAGGCGCGACTATTGCACCCCCGCGCCAGCGTCGAGGTGGAGATCACCGACACCTACGGCAACATCGCCGACGCGGTTACCGACCAGAACCGCACCGCCATCGATCTGGTGCTGACGGCGATGGAGAACCTGGGCATCACGCCGAAGCCGACCGCGATGCGGGGCGGCACCGACGGTTCCTGGCTGTCCCGCCAAGGAATCCTCACCCCGAACTTGTTCACGGGGGCGCACAACTTCCACAGCGCCGCCGAATTCCTGCCGCTGCCCAGCTTTGAGCGCAGCCACGCGCTGGTGCTGGAACTGATTCGACTGGCGGGTGCCGACACTGGCATCGGGGGGGGTCAAGCAACATCGGCCTTCGGCGCGACGGTGATTTGCCCTCCCAAGGCGTCGACGACCTTCATGATTGTCTGGAATGAGGGGTTTCCGGCACCGCTGAGCGACTTGTACAACGACTCGCGACCGACGCCGGCAGCCCGGGCAACTTCGGCCATGCCCTTCGCCTTGGCAATGTCACCAAGTGCCGCCTGCAGCAGCGCAGGATCGCCACTGCGTGCGGCCTCGTCGAGGTAGGCGAGCATGTCCTCGGTGGTCTCGAGGTATTCGCTGGCGTCCCAGCGCTTGAGTGTCATGGCCATTGTTTCTCCTTGCGAAGGTCTGCAGCCAAGGCCTTGGCCTTGGCGATGTCGGCATCCTGGCTGGCCTTGTCCCCGCCGACGAGAAGGACAACCACGGTCCGCTCTTGCAACAGGTAGTAGAGGCGGTATCCAGGACCAAAGTGGAAGCGCATCTCATAGATCTGGTCACCGACGGACTTGACGTCACCAACCAAGCGGTCTTCCAGCTGACACCGGCGCAGCGCCAGCGAAATCCTGGCCCGGGCTTGCCGGTCCTTCAGTTTCCGGAACCACTTCTCGTAGGTTTCCGTGGTGAGGATCTCCACGCACAGAGTGTATCCCATGGAATACACATTGACAGGTCATGTGTACCCCGAGGAAAGTCGGTGGACAGCCGGGGGCGGAGGGGCCCAGACTCCTTGCATGACCCTAATCCTGCGTCCTGTGACGCCCGCCGACGAGGCCGTCGTGCGCGCCCTGCACGAACAACTCCGGGCCGACGACTTCGAATTCCTGCTGGCCGACGGCGACTGGGACGAGGTGCTGGCCACGATCGCCGCCGAGGCCGATGCGCGGAATCTGCCGCCGGGGCGGGTCCCGGCGGACTTCCTGCTCGCCGAGGTGGACGGCCAGGTGGTTGGCCGGGTGTCCATCCGTCACGAACTGAACCGGTACCTGCTCGCCGTGGGCGGGCACGTCGGCTATGCGGTGGGTCCGGACTTTCGCCGTCGTGGCCACGCCACCAAGATCCTGCGGCAGGCGGTCGCCCGGCTCAACGCGCTGGGCGTCGACCGGGTGTTGGTCACCTGTGACGACGACAACACCGCCTCGGCGCGCACCATCGAGGCGTGCGGCGGCATCCTGGAGAACACCGTCGACACCGGGGAAGGCGTACCCAAGCGACGCTACTGGATCGGCTGATCCGTCCCGTACCCCTTGACCAGGCCGTAGCAGTAGGCGTCGGACAGCGCCTCCCAGCTGGACTCGATCACATTGCCGCCGACGCCGACCGTGGTCCAGGTGTGGTCCCCGTCGGACATGTCGATCAGGGTGCGGGTGATGGCGTCGGTGCCGCCGGTCTCCATGATCCGCACCCGGTAGTCGGTCAGCTTGAAGCGCTCCACCTGATTGAAAACCGGGGTGAGGGCCTGGGTGAGGGCATCATCCAGGGCGTCGACGGGGCCATTGCCCTCCCCCACCACCGCCAGTCGCTTGGGGCCGGCAACCGGATCGTGGGCGACCAGTTTCACCGTCGCCTCGGAGTAGGTTTCGTTCTCCGCATCCCCGGGGCGATGCTCGGTGAGCACGCGCCAGCTGGCAATCCCGAAGGGCGCTTCCAACTCGCCGATCTCGTCGCGCAGCAGCAGCTCGAAGCTGGCATCGGCCGCCTCATAGGAGTAGCCCTCGGCCTCGCGCTGTTTGACCACCTCGGTGATCCGGGCGGCCAGCTCGCGATCCGAGAGGTCGAAGCCCAGTTGTTCGCCCTTGATCTGGATGTTGGCGCGGCCCGCCATGTCGCTGATCAGCATCCGCATGTCATTGCCCACCAGCGCGGGATCGATGTGCTGGTACAGATCCGCGTCCACCTTGATCGCCGACGCGTGCAGCCCGGCCTTGTGCGCAAAGGACGAATTGCCCACATAGGGCTGGCGGGCGTGCGGCACCTGGTTGGTGATCTCCGCGATGGCATGCGACGTGCGGCTGAGGTTGGCCAGCTGGTGGTCGCTGAGCAGCGGCCAGCCGAATTTGAGCTGCAGGTTGCCGATCAGCGTCGTCAGGTCGGCATTGCCGGTGCGCTCGCCGTAGCCGTTGACGGTTCCTTGGACGTGCATCGCACCGGCGTCGACGGCGGCCAGGGTGTTGGCGACGGCGCAGCCGGTGTCGTTGTGGCAGTGGATTCCCAGGTCGACGCCGATCGCCCCCGCAGCCGAGACGATGTCGCCCATCTGACTGGGCAGCATGCCGCCATTGGTGTCGCACAGCACCACCACCTCGGCGCCCGCCTCGGCCGCGGTGCGCACCACATCCAGCGCATAGGCCGGGTTGGCGCGATAGCCGTCGAAGAAGTGCTCGCAATCCACGAAGACGTGCTTGCCGTGCTCCACCAGGTGACTGACGGTGTCGGCCACCATCGCCAGGTTCTCCTCCAACGAGGTGCGCAGCGCGTGCACCACGTGGGCGTCGTGGCTCTTGGCCACCAGACAGACGTAGTCGGTGCCGACCTCGCGCAGCGCGGCGGTCAGCGGGTCGTCGGCGGCGCGCACCCCGGCCTTGCGGGTGGAGCCGAAGGCCACCAGCTTCGCACTGCTCAGCTGGAGCTCCGTGGCCGCGGCCTGGAAGAAGGCGGTGTCATTGGGGTTGGCGCCCGGCCAGCCGCCCTCGATGAAACTGACCCCCAACTCGTCCAGGTGGCGCGCGATCCGCAGCTTGTCGGCGACGGACAGCCGCAACCCCTCCTGCTGCGCGCCATCGCGCAGGGTGGTGTCGAAGATCTGGAAATTGTCCGGTGGCAAGGGGGTCTGCACACTCACGGGGTGTCCTCTCGGGCGGGTCACCACAGTCTGTCCGGGAACCGGTTGACGAGACCGACGTCTCGCCAACTGGACCCCCGATCGCACGGGAAGGGCGGTCAGCAGACCTTGCGGGTCCAGCCGTACTTGTCCTCGGCGCGGCCGTACTGGATGTCCACCAGGCGCTGGCGGATCCTCAGTGACTGCGGCTCCTCGGCCACGGGCAGGCGGTGCACCTGGTCGCCCACCTTCAGGCTGCCGATCGGCGTGACGACGGCGGCGGTGCCACAGGCGAAGGCCTCGACGATGCTGCCGTCGGCGATGCCATCGGTCACCTCCTGCAGCGCCAGTCGACGCTCCACCGGCTTCAGCCCCAGGTCGGGTGCCAAGGTGAGGATCGAGTCCCGGGTGATCCCGGGCAGGATGTTTCCGGTCAGCTCCGGGGTGACGAGCTCACCGGCTCGGGTGATGACGAAGAAGTTCATCCCGCCCAGCTCGTCGATGTGCGAGCGGTCGGTGGCATCAAGGAAGAGCACCTGGCTGCAGCCGTTGGCGTAGGCCTCATTGGTGGCCTGCAGGCTGGCCGCGTAGTTGCCGCCGCACTTGGCCGCACCGGTGCCGCCAGCGCCGGCCCGCGACGAGTCCAGGCTGACCCAGATGTCCACCGAGCTGACGCCGTCGGCGAAGTAGGCGCCCACTGGCGAGGCGATCACGCAGTAGGTGGCGGTGTGCGCGGCGCGCACGCCCAGGAAGTCCTCGTTGGCGATGGTGAAGGGGCGCAGGTACAGGCTCTGCTCGGCACCGCCGGGCACCCACCGCTCGTCGACCGCGACCAGGGCCTCGACGCTGGCGACGAAGTCGGCCACCTCCAGTGCCGGGAGAGCCAGCCGCGCGGCGGAGTTGATCATCCGCTGGGCATTGGCCTCGGGGCGGAAGAGCCAAACCGATCCGTCGCCGCGACGGTAGGCCTTGAGACCCTCGAAGATCTCCTGCGCGTAGTGGAAGACGGCGCTGGCGGGGCTGAAGTCACCGTTGGCATACTGGCTGATCCGGGCGTCGTGCCAGCCCTCATCCTTGGTCCACGTCGCGACGGCCATGTGATCGGTGAAGTGGTCACCGAAGCCGGGATTGGCGAAGATCTCCTCGATCCGGGCCTGGTCGGTGTGCTGCTGGTCGTCGCGGACGGTGAACTCGAGTGCCATGCCACAAAGCCTAGACCCGTCCCAATCATGAGACAATCGTCTCGCCGACTGGGATCCTCGTCCTAGAATGCAGGCATGACGACAACGACGCCCAGCAAGACCCCCACCATCGCCGTCATCGGCGGCGACGGCATTGGCCCCGAGGTCACCGCGGAGGCGCTCAAGGTGCTGAAGGCGACGGTGGGCGAGGATGCCTTCACCTTCGTCGAGCACGACCTGGGCGCCGAGCGCTGGCTGCGCACCGGCGAGGTACTGCCCGAGGCCACCATCGAGGAGCTGAAGGCCTCCGACGCCATCATCCTGGGCGCGGTGGGCGCCGCGCCGGGCTCCACCGAGATTCCGTCGGGCCTGCTGGAGCGCGGCCTGCTGCTCAAGCTGCGCTTCCTGTTCGACCACTGCGTGAACCTGCGCCCCAGCAAGTACTACCCCGGTACCGCCACTCCCCTGTCCGACGAGGTGGTGGGCCGCGGTCCGATCGACTTTGTCGTGGTGCGCGAGGGAACCGAGGGCCTGTACTGCGGCAATGGCGGCGCGGTGCGGGTCGGCACGCCGCAGGAGATCGCCACCGAGGTCAGCGTCAACACCGCCTTCGGCGTGGAGCGGGTGGTGCGCGACGCCTTCGAGCGCGCGATGACCCGTCGCAAGAAGCTCACCCTGGTGCACAAGCACAATGTGCTGGTCAACGCCGGCGGCCTGTGGAAGCGGATCGTGGAGCAGGTCGGCGCCGAGTACCCCGAGGTGACCACCGACTACCTGCACATCGACGCCGCGACGATCATGCTGGTCACCGACCCGCAGCGCTTCGACGTGATCGTCACCGACAACCTGTTCGGCGACATCCTCACCGATGAGGCGGGTGCGATCACCGGCGGCATCGGCCTGGCAGCCAGCGCCAACATCAACACCTCCGGCGACTTCCCCAGCATGTTCGAGCCCGTGCACGGCTCCGCCCCGGACATCGCCGGCCAGGGCATCGCCGACCCGACCGCCGCGATCAGCTCCATGGTGCTGCTGTTGGACCACCTGGGCCGCCCCGAGGATGCCCGCCGGATCGAGGCCGCCGTCGAGGCCGACATCGCCAGCCGTGGCTCCGAGAAGCGCTCCACCAGCCAGATCGGCGACGCGATCGCCGCCGCGGTGACGGGCTGACCCAGGCGAACCCGCCACCGATCGCGGACATACGTTGGAAATTCACAGTTCGCGATGTTGGATCGGTATACCAACTCCCGTTGGATCGGTACTCTCCGACCACCACCTGACGACCGCGAACGGACGCCACGAGGTCGATCTGGTCGTCGAGCGGCACGACGGACAGGTCCTCGGCATCGAGGTGAAGTTGGCAACGAGCGTCTCCGATGCCGACGTGAAACACCTTCTGTGGCTCAAACAGGAGGATGAGGATCGCGTTGCCGACCTGATCATCGTCACCACCGGTGAGCGGGCCTACCGCCGAACTGACGGCGTCGGCGTCGTCCCCCTGACGCTGCTTGGTCTGTGACGCGCGCAACTAGAAGCTGGGACGGGGAACTCCCCTCGACAAGCTCGGGGACCGTGGTTGGGCTAGGCGGGCAGCGCGGCGCGCAGGGCCATCACCGTCGCGACGGCGGCGGTGGCGGCTTCGTGGCCCTTGTCTTCGCTCGAACCCTCCAGCCCCGCGCGATCCAGGGCCTGCTGATCGTTGTCGCAGGTCAGCACGCCGAAGCCGACCGGCTTGCCGGTGCGCACGCTGACGTCGGTGAGCCCGATGGTGGCGGCCTCGCAGACGTACTCGAAGTGCGGGGTGCCGCCGCGGATCACCACGCCGAGCGCCACCAGCGCATCGAACTTGTCGACCAGCGCGGAGCAGGCCCCGGCCAGCTCGAAGGTGCCCGGCACGCGCACCAGAGTGACGTCGGTGACGCCGGCCTCGGCCAGGCCGCGCTGCGCGCCGTCAACCAGGCCGTCCATCACGGTGGTGTGCCAGCTGGCCGCGACGATCGCGACCTTCAGGCCGCTGCCGTCGACGGTGATGGTGGGTGCTCCGGCTCCGCTCATGCGCTTGCTCCATTCGTGAGATTGGCCGGCAGGGTGTGGCCCATCCGGTCCCGTTTGGTGGTCAGGTAACTGATGTTGTCCTCGCCGACGCCGGTGGCGCCGGAGCGCACCCCCAGCACCTCCAGCCCCGCCGCCCGCAGGGCCTCGGCCTTGGCCGGATTGTTGCTGAGCAAGGTGATCCCGGGAACCCCCAGGGCGGTCAGGACGGCCGCCGCGGCGCCGTACTCCCGGTCGTCGACGGGCAGGCCCAGCTGGGTTTGGGCATCGACGGTGTCCGCGCCGCCGTCCTGCAGGTGGTAGGCGCGCAGCTTGTTCAGCAGGCCCACGCCCCGGCCCTCGTGGCCGCGCAGGTAGACCAGCACGCCCGGCTCGGTGCCCAGCAGTTCCTGGGCGCGCCGCAGCTGCGGGCCGCAGTCGCAGCGCAGCGATCCAAGCGCGTCACCGGTCAGGCACTCCGAGTGCATCCGCACCAGATTGCGCTCACCGATCCCCAGCGGGCTGATCATCGCAACGTGTTCCGCGCCGGTCACGAGATCACGGAAACCGATCGTCTCGAAGCGTCCCGCCTCGGTGGGCAGCACGGTCCGGGCCACCTCCTCCACCCGGTCGTGCAGCGCGCGCCAGGCGGCCAGGTCGGCAATGGTGACCACCGGTAGCCCTTCCTTGGCGCCGAGCTCCAGCACGGCGTCGGTGCGCATCATGGTGCCGTCGTCGTGCACCAGCTCACCGATCACCCCGACGGGACTCAGGCCGGCCAGCCGGCAGAGGTCCACCGTCGCCTCGGTGTGGCCCCGGCGGGTCAACACTCCCCCGTCGCGGGCCCGCAGCGGCACCACGTGCCCGGGCCGGTTGAAGTCCGTTGCGACGGCATCGGGGCTGGCCAGCAGCCGGACGGTGGTGGCGCGGTCGTGCGCGCTGATCCCGGTGGTGGTGCCCTGGGCGGCGTCGACGGTGATGGTGTAGGCGGTGCGCAGACTGTCCTGGTTCTGCTCCACCATCATCGGCAGCTCCAACCGGTCGGCCCACGGCTCCGGCATGGGGGCGCACAGGTAGCCGGAGCTGTGCCGGATGGCCCAGGCGGTCCACTCGTCGGTCAGGGTCTGGCCGGCGGCGATCACGTCGCCCTCGTTCTCCCTGTCGACGTCATCCAACACCAGCACGGGCCGGCCGTCGCGCATCGCCTGCAGGGCTTCCTCGATGGTGTTCACGCCTCTTCCTTCCCGGCCGCAGCCAGCATCTTCTCGACGTACTTGGCCAGCACATCCACCTCCAGGTTCACCCGGTCACCCACCTGCTTGCTGCCCAGCGTGGTCAGCTCCAGGGTGGTGGGGATCAGCGAGACCTCGAAGAAGTCGTCACCGATGCCGCTCACCGTGAGCGAGACCCCGTCGACGGTGATGGATCCCTTCTCCACCACATAGCGGGCCAGGGCGGCGGGCAGCTCGAAGCGCACCACCTCCCAGCGCTCGCCGGGGGTGCGCTGCAGGATCCGGGCGGTGCCGTCGACATGCCCCTGCACCACATGCCCGCCGAAGCGCCCGTTGGCGGCCATCGCGCGCTCCAGGTTCACCGGAGCACCCGCCACCAGTTCGCCCAGGCTGGAGCGGCGCAGGCTCTCGGCCATCACGTCGACGCTGAAGCTGATCTGGTCGTGCTCGACGACAGTCAGGCAGACGCCATTGCAACTGATCGAGGCGCCGGTGACGGCGTCGCTGACCACCAGCGGGCCGCGAATCCGCAGCACCGCGGACTCGCTGCCGTGCTCGATGGACTCGACGCTGCCGAGCTCCTCGACGATTCCGGTGAACATTCACTTCTCCTTGGGGTTGGTGGCTGGGTGGTTGGAGGGCGTGGGATTGAGGGTGAGGGCCAGGTCGTCGCCGTGGCGTTCGACGTCGACCAGCCGAAGCCGGGCGATGTCGGCGATGGTGCCGATTCCCAGATCCGCGACAGCAGCCTTTCCGGCACCGAGCAGGGCGGGGGCCAGGCAGCAGATCACCTCGTCGATGACGCCGACGCGCCACCAGGCGGCGGCCAGGGCCGGCCCACCCTCCAGCCAGACGTGGTGGATTCCCTGCTGGGCCAGGGATTGCAGCACCTCCCGCGGCTTGCCACCGGGGAACTGCCGGAAACGGCCGTCGGTACCGCGCACCCGGGCCTCGGTTGGCACCGGCCGGTCCCCGACCACCACCCGCAGCGGCTGCCTGCCCACCGGGCGATCCTGTGCGCCGCGGACGGTGAGCCGGGGATCGTCGGACAGCACGGTGCCGGTACCCACCACCACCGCGCCGCAGGCGGCCCGGCGGGCATTCATCGCCTGGCGCATCGGCTCGCCCGTGATCCACTGCGACGTGCCATCTACGGCGGCGCTGCGGCCGTCCAGGGTGGCGGCGAACTTCCAGCTGACCCACGGCCGGCCCGTTTGCTGGGCGAAGGTCCAGGTCTGGTTCAGCGCCGCGGCCTCCTGCGCCATGAGCCCGTGCTGCGCGGGGACGCCGGCAGACCGCAGGGTGGTGGCGCCGCCGCTGGCTTGGGCCGTCGGGTCCCCCTGGGAGAAGACCACCCGAGCCACCCCAGCCGAGATCAGTGCCTGCGCACACGGCCCGGTGCGGCCGGTGTGATTGCAAGGTTCCAGGGTGACGACGGCGGTGGCTCCGCGGGCCGCTGGCCCGGCGGCCTTGAGGGCCATCACCTCCGCATGGTCGGTGCCGGCGCCCTCATGCCAGCCCTCCCCCACGGTGGCGCCGTCGGCATCCAACAGGACGCAGCCGACGCGGGGATTGGGATCGGCCTCGGGGCCACGGGCGGCAAGCTCCAGGGCACGCTGCATGGCGACGCGTTCGTGCGTCGGCCACTGTGTCTGATCCATCTCGCTCCCCTGCATCGGCACCACTGCCGTGCTCCGGGGTGTGCGAGGCCGCGCACGGATGCGCGTTCGCGCCGCACGTCGCGAAGTCCATCGACCAAGGACATACGGTCAAACAACCGGTTGCGCCACAGGCGTCAACCAGCTCCACGTGTTTCCTCCCATCCGGACTTTCACCGTCGGTCCTGGAATTGCACCAGATCAACCGTCAGCTGGCAGCTGACGGGTCGCGGACTGTCACCGCCGGTTCGGACTTGCACCGACCCCGGAACACGTTGCGGCCATTGTGCCACGACCACCAAGCCCCTGCCACGGGATCCCATGCTTCGCGACCGCAACCTGCTGCTCAGATTGGCAGCCAGGCTGACCCAGAAAACTTCTTGAACCTTCCAACCGTCAAAAAGTTGCCACTTTGTGCAGCCCCTCTGAGGCGTGGCATCGGCAGCGGCTACTTACCGTCCAGCGCGGGCCACGGATTGGGCTTGCAGCCGTCAATCCGCTTGCTCTGCTGCATCATCACCGGCGCATTGCGGCCCTTGGCCGAGCAGCCGACGTGGTCCTTGCCGATGAAGTGGCCCACCTCGTGGTTCACCATGTACGCCCGGTAGGCCTGCAGGTCGGTGAAGGTTGGGGTCATGTACAACCACCGGTCGGTGTTCAGGATCACGTTGGAGCCCGAGCGGCAGCTCCAGGTCAGCTTGATGTCCAGCGGGCACATCTTCTGCGCGGTGCCCGGGGAGGCCAGGAAGATGGTGAACTCCGCCTTCTTCGGGTCCTTCACCAGCTCGAAGGAGTGCCCCTGGTGGCCGATCCAGCCACGCGGGTCGTTCAGCACCGTGCTGATCTGCCGGGCCGCGCTGGTGGCGTCAATCTCGGTGCCGTCCTCACTCTTGACCACATACCGGTGCACCGCATAGGTCTTCTTCGCCGGCGGCACCTGCAGGTTCGCCACCTTCCAGGTGCCCTTGCCGGTCAACCCGGAGTGCTTCATGCCATTGGTGTCGGAGATCACGTCGTCATCCGACGATGAGGAGGAGCTCGGCTGTGCCAACGAGCTGCTGGGGGCCGCGGAGGTGGGCTCCGGTGACGGGCTGGGAGTCTCGGTCTGGCCGGGAGTCTCGGTCTGGCTGGGTGGGTTCGAACTGGCCGCGGCGGGGACCGCCCGGTCCTCGTCGCTGCGACAGCCCCGCACCATCAGGGAGAAGACCGTCAGCACCAACAGCCCCGCCAGGCCCAGCACCGCGATGGAGGCGACCCGGCTACCGCGGCGGGTGAGTCTGATCGGGGGCTGGTTCCACGGCGCATTGGGGGTGCTCACGCCCCAAGCCTAGGGCCAATCCAGCCGCGCGGGGGCAGGTGACCGCGCCGGTGCACAATCTCATGCTGTGAGCCCCGACGATGGCCCGGCCGACAGCTGGAAGACTGACGCCCGTGAGCACGCCACAGGAGGTTCCCGAGCTAGTCAGCCGGGCATTGCACCAGTGTCTGGTGACCGGCTGGCTGCAGACCACCCGCAATGAGACGGGGCGGCTGCTCGCCACCCTCGCGGCCGGTCGGGAGGGCACCATCGCGGAGGCCAGCACCGGCGGCGGAGCCGGCGTCGCCTGGCTGCGCAGCGGCGCTCACCCGGAAACCCACGTCGTGTGCGTGGAGAAGGACGGCGAGCGGGCCGAGCAGGCACGCCGGACATTGGAGGGAACCGACGTCGAGGTGCTCGACGGGGGTTGCGAGACCCTGCGTGCCCGGGCGCCCTTCTCCCTGCTCTACCTGAGCCGCCGCACCGCCGAGCAGCTCTCCCGTGATCTGGCGTGGCAACTGGTCGAGACCGGGGGCACGGTGGTGATCGACGACTTCGAACCCAGCAATGAGTGGCCGCCGCGGGACTTCTGCGGCGCCATCGACACCCTGCGGCAGGAGTGGCTCAGCGACGAACGCTTCACCTCCACCGAGGTGGCTGTCGCGCCGGATCTCGCCGTGGTGCTCGCCACCAAGCTCTGACCGGATCACCGATTGAGGAAGCGTTCCCAGGCGGGTAGCTCGTCCTTTGCCTGCGCCGCGCCCAGGGCGTGTGCCTCGCGCAGCCGGTCGACGCGCTTCTCGCCGTTGGCGATCTTCATGTGGGTGGGACGGAAGACGTAGGCCCTGCCTTGGGCTTCCAGCTCGGCGAGTTCGTCCAGGACGCGGTTGTAGTTCTCCGCCCGCTCCAGCAGGGCGCGGGCGATCTTCGGATAGCGCCGGAAGACCACGTCGTAGGCGCGCGGGTGCCGCGCCGGGGGCTTGCGGTAGCCCGGTTCACGGGTGAGCACGACGAAGAACTTCTCGTAGCCGGCCTGCTTCGCAGCATCCAGCGCGATGCCCCCGCTGGGGCCCAACGCCCCATCGCACCACGGCTCCCCGTCGATCTGGACGATGGGCATGAGGCCGGGCATGGTCGACGATGCGCGGATCCGCTTGGCCATGGCCGGCAGGTCCGGCATGTCATCCTGGGTCCAGTAGATGTGCTCGCCGGTGCGGGCGTTGAAGCCACCCACGTTCAGCGTCGCCGGATTGGCCTTGAAGGCCTCGAAGTCCAGCGGCAATGGTTGGTCGGGCAGGCCGGTCTGTTCGTAGATGAACTCGGAATTGAAGACCCCCTTGCCCCGCACCCAGGTGCGCCAGCTGCCGAAGTCGGGGTGTTCGGCGATCTCCACAAAACTCGCCTCGGCGCGCACCGCGTCGCGCGCCACGTAGTTCAGGCTGTTGGACGAGCCCGCCGAGATCCCGGCGACGAAGTCGAAGTACATCTCCTGTGCCAGCAGTTCCTGCACGACGGCGCAGGTGTAGGCGGCGCGCATGCCACCGCCCTCGAAGATGAGGGCGGTGTCGGTGATGTTGCTGGTCAGGGATTCGGGCACGTCGTCACCCTAGCCCGCGGCTCACTCGACGCGGTTCGCCGCCCGGATGCCGACGACGGCACCGACGATCACCAGCACGGTCATCGCACCGATGCCGGCCAGCCCGATGAGGTTGCCGGCATTGGCGGACAGCCCGGAGGCCACCAGGGCAAGGACCGCAAGACCTACCACCAGACACACCACGCCGGAGGCGATGAGCCAGCCGCTGGAGGCGGCATGGGCCACCCGCCAGGCCTCGTCGGACTTCATGGTGGCGGGCACCCGGATGCCGGCCCAGCCGTTGCGCTTGAGGGTGCCGTGGGCGCCCATCCAGCCCAGCACGACCATCAGGACCCCACAGATCACGTCCGTCAGGCTGATCGCCAACACATCGCTCATCTCACACTCCTCTCGCCTGCAACCCGCCGGGCGTTCGCACTTCTCTTCTCCACAAGGGTGTTCAGGGTGGCGGCAGCCGTCTCGGGATCATCGACGGTGAGCAGCCAGGCGGTCGCCTCCCGGCGTTCCACCCGTAACGCGCGACCGGCCGCCGAGACCAGGGCACTCTCCCCGCTGCGGCTGCCCCGTAGACCCCAGCCACCGAAATCGGCCAGCGGGTGCTCGACGCGCACCACGCTCGCGCCGGTGATGCCATCCAGCGGCAGCCGGGCCCAGCTGATGAAACCCGCGCCGGTTGCCCGCAGGCCCCGCGCGTCGATGGTCACCCGCGCGACCAGACAGGTCAGCGCCAGCCCAACGGCCACGGTGAGCACCAGGGCCAGCAGCGTCAGGGGCCACTTGTGGTGGGCGATCCCCACCGCGGCCAGCGGGATCGTCGAGGCAGCCAGTACCGTGGCAGTCACCCACAGGGCAGGTCCGCGGTGCATCCGCCCCACCCAGGCCACCCGGGCATCAGGGCCAACGCCGGGTAGGATCTCGGCGCCGAAGGGCTTCGGCTCGTCGCCCACCGCCCGGGCGCTGTGCCGCTGCCGGGCGACCAGGATCGTTGCCCCGGCGAGCAACACGAGCGCCAGCGGGATCGCCACTCCCCAGCGGCCCGCCGTCAGCACCACGCCGCCGCGCTGGGCCAGCACGAGCAGCGTCATCGGGGCGACGACCAGGGCCGTCTGCACCACCGCCACCACCGCGCAGGACCGAACGCAGCGCAGCCACCAGCCCAGGGCCAGGGTGAACAGCGCGCCGCCCAGGCCCAGCCCGAGCACCATCCGGACCACGCCAGCGAAATCCGCCCAGCCGTTCGCCTCACCGATGATGCCCCAGTGGATCGCCAGCCGGGCGGGCAACTCGTCGCGCACGCCGTAGAGCGTTGTCACACCGATTCCCGTCAGCAGCGCCGAGCCGGCCAGCCCGGCCGTCAGCGCCACGGGAGAACGATCCGAGACGACGCTCGCTCCCACGGTGGCCACCTCACCGCTCCCTGATCATGTCGATGACCTCGTGGCACCCGATCCCCATCCTGCCGGCCTCCCGCAGTAGCTCGTCGACCAGATGGGCCACCTGCCCCGCGGCCGGCTGTTTGGCGGTCACGACCGCTCCCCTGCCCCGACGCAGCTCGATCAGGCCCTCGTCGCGCAGCACCTGGTAGGCCCGCAGCACGGTGTGCAGGTTGATGTCCAGGCTTGTCGCCAGCGCCCTGGCCGACGGCAGCCGCTCGCCGTGGGCCAGTTTGCCCTCGGCGATGGCACGTCGCACCGACGCCGCCACCTGCTCGAACAGCGGTGTGGTGGAATTCGGATCGACCAAACACAACATAGATCTAGTTTAAGTAGAACAATTTGCTTGTCAAGGGGTCGCCCCGACACGGCGCGACGCCCCACCCCGGGCTTCCGGGATGGGGCGTCGCAGGAGGTCACCCCGAGGCTTCGAGCAGCCCAGTCATCGTGACGCCAAGGGCGTCAGCGGTCAGCCTTGCCCTCGAGGTAGTCCTCGTCGGTGGGCTTGATCCAGCTGAACATCTTGCGGAGCTCCTTGCCGGTGGCCTCGATCTGGTGGCCGGCCTCGGTCTCGCGCATCTTCTTGAACTCCACGGCACCGTTGTCCTGGTCCTCGATGAAGTTCTTGGCGAAGGTGCCGTTCTGGATGTCGGTCAGGACGGCCTTCATCTGCTCCTTGACGTGGGAATCGACCACGCGCGGGCCGGAGACGTAGTCGCCGTACTCGGCGGTGTCGGAGATGCTCCAACGCTGCTTGGAGATGCCGCCCTCGATCATCAGGTCGACGATCAGCTTGAGCTCGTGCAGGCACTCGAAGTAGGCCACCTCGGGCTGGTAGCCGGCCTCCACCAGGGTCTCGAAACCGGCCTGCACCAGGTGCGACATGCCACCGCAGAGCACGGCCTGCTCACCGAACAGGTCGGTCTCGGTCTCCTCGGTGAAGGTGGTCTCGATGCCGCCGGCGCGCAGGCCACCCATCGCCTTGGCGTAGCTCAGGACCAGCGGCCAGGCATTGCCGGAGGCATCCTTCTCCACGGCGACGACCACCGGCACGCCGCGGCCGTCGGCGTACTCGCGACGCACGATGTGGCCGGGGCCCTTGGGGGCCACCATGCAGACGTCGACACCCTCGGGCGGGGTGATGTAGCCGAAGCGGATGTTGAAGCCGTGGGCGAAGAAGATCGCGTCACCGGGCTGCAGGTTGGGCTCGATCTCCGCCGTGTACAGGCCGCGCTGCACCTGGTCGGGGGTGAGGATCATGATCAGGTCGGCTTCCTCGACGGCCTCGGCGACGCTCAGCACGCGCAGGCCCTCGGCCTCCGCCTTGGCGCGGGACTTGCTGCCCTCGGCCAGGCCGACGCGCACGTCGACGCCGGAGTCACGCAGGTTCAGCGCGTGGGCGTGGCCCTGCGAGCCGTAACCGATCACCGCGACGGTGCGGCCCTGGATGATCGACAGGTCGGCATTGTCGTCGTAGTACATCTTTGCCATGAGGATGGAACTCCTTGTTTCGGTCTTGCTCGGGTTGATCTTGCTCGGGTGATCTTGCGTGGTGCTGATCTTGCTCAGGCGCGAGTCTTGTCGGTGATGGTCCGGCTGCCCCGGCCCAGCGCCACCTGGCCGGACTGGACCAGCTCGATGATGCCGAAGGGGCGCAGCATTTCCAGCATGGCTTCCAGCTTTGCCTGGCTGCCGGTGGCCTCCACCGTAATGGAATCCGGACCGACGTCGACCGCCTTGCCACGGAACAGACTGACGGTGTCGACGATCTGGCTGCGATTGGTGACGTCGGAACGCACCTTGACCAGCAGCAGTTCACGCTGGACGTGGTTGGGCTCCAGCTCCACCACCTTGATCACCTCGATCAGCTTGTTCAGCTGCTTGACCAGCTGCTCCAGCACGATCGGGTCATCCACCTGGGCCACCAGGGTCATCCTGGAGAGGTCCTCGCGCTCGGTGGGACCGACGGCCAGCGACTCGATGTTGAAGCCGCGCCGGCTGAACAGGGCGGCGATGCGGGTCAGCACACCGGGGGCATTGCTGACCAGGACGCTGAGGGTATGGGTGGTGGTCACAGGATTTCCTCTTCCCAGTCGGGCGCCATGTCACGGGCGATCTTGATGTCGTCATTGCTGGTGCCGGCGGCCACCATCGGCCACACCATGGCGTCCTTCTCGACGACGAATTCGACGACTACGGGGCCGTCATTGATGCTCAGGGCCTTGTTGATCACCTCGTCGACCTCGTCGACGGTCTCGGCCCGCAGCCCGACGCAGCCCATCGCCTCGGCCAGTTTCGGGAAGTCCGGGATCCGCTCGGAGTTCAGGTCGGTGTGCGAGTAGCGCTGGTCGAAGAACAACGTCTGCCACTGGCGCACCATACCCAGGACGTTGTTGTTGATCACCGCGATCTTGATCGGGATGTCGTTCAGTGCACAGGTGACCAGCTCCTGGTTGGTCATCTGGAAGCAGCCGTCGCCGTCGATCCCCCAGACCACCGCGTCGGGTTCGCCCGCCTTG
Organism: Luteococcus sp. H91; assembly: GCF_038433135.1. Lineage (NCBI taxonomy): Bacteria > Bacillati > Actinomycetota > Actinomycetes > Propionibacteriales > Propionibacteriaceae > Luteococcus > Luteococcus sp. H91. Next base: position 88,807 of record NZ_JBCDMV010000023.1, read on the forward strand.
GCCCCCATGGCGGCGGGGACGCAGTAGCCCATGGTGCCGGCGCCGCCGGAATTGAGCCACTTGCCGGGCTTCTCGTGCGGCAGGAAGTGCGCGGCCCACATCTGGTGCTGACCGACGCCGCTGGCGAAGATGGTGTCCGGGCCGCTCAGCTCGCCCAGCCGCTTGATCACATACTGCGGGCTCAGCTTGCCGTCCTTCGGCTCCTCCCAGCCCAGCGGATAGCGCCGCTTCAGCGAGGCCAGGTTCTCCCGCCAGGGCTTGAGATCCTGCAGCTCCACCGACGCGATGACGCCGTTCAGCTCGCGCAGGAAGGCGCGGGCGTCGCCGACGATCGGCAGGTCCGCCACCCGGTTCTTGCTGATCTCGGCGGGGTCGATGTCAGCGTGGATCACCTTGGCCAGCGGGGCAAAACTCTCCAGCTTCCCGGTCACCCGGTCGTCGAAGCGGGTGCCGACGGCGATCAGCAGATCGGACTGCTGGATGGCGCCGACGGCAGACACCGAGCCGTGCATGCCGGGCATGCCCATGTGCAGGTCGTGGCTGTCCGGGAAGGCCCCGCGAGCCATCAGGGTGGTGACCACCGGAATGCCGGTGGCCTCGACGAAGGTGGCCAGCTCCTCGGCCGCGCGGGCCTTGATCACGCCGCCGCCGATGTAGAGCACCGGGCGCCTGGCCTCGGCGATCATCTTCGCGGCCTCGCGAACCTGGCGGCTGTGCGGCTTGGTGGTGGGCTTGTAGCCGGGCAGGTTGATCCCCGACGGCCAGACGAAGGGCGCGGAGTTGACCAGCGCGTCCTTGGCGATGTCCACCAGCACTGGGCCGGGGCGGCCGGTCTCGGCAATGTGGAAGGCCTCCTTGACCGCCCGCGGGATGTCCTCCACCCGGGTGATCAGGAAGTTGTGCTTGCTGATCGGCATCGTGATGCCGCGGATGTCGGCCTCCTGGAAGGCGTCGGTGCCGATGAAGCTGGAGTTCACCTGGCCGGTGATCGCCACCATCGGCACCGAATCCATGTAGGCGTCGGCGATCGGGGTGACCAGGTTGGTGGCACCCGGGCCGGAGGTGGCGATGCAGACGCCCACCCGGCCGGTGGCCGTCGCATAGCCCTCGGCGGCGTGCCCGGCACCCTGCTCGTGCCGGACCAGGATGTGGCGGATCCTGGAGTCGTAGAGCGCGTCATAGGCGGGCATGATGGCGCCGCCGGGAAGGCCGAAGACAACCTCTACCCCGAGACGCTCCAGCGAGGCGACGAGCGCCTGGGCGCCGGTCATCATCTTTGGTGTGGCATCTGCGGGTGCCATGGCATTCCCTTCGTCGTTGGTTCGGGCGGGCTCATGGCCCTGACCCGATGATTTCGTGCACTGCTTGCTCTTCTGGACCTGTCCGCCAGCCGGACGTCAGACCTCGCCCGGCCAACAAAAAACCTCCGCTGCCCTGGGCAGACGGAGGTAGCGCTGAGAACCGGTGATGGCTGTTCTCAGCGCCAGGTCAGTACGAGGAGGAAGCTCTGCATGCCTTGACTCTCCCGCACCGTCGGCGGCCCGGTCAACGACCCTACCCGAGCTTTCCACATCCTGAGACGATCTTCCGCATTGTGAACTTCCCGAAGAGGGTCAGCCCCGCCGGCCTTGGCCGACGGGGCTGGGAACTGAGCCGACGAAAGTCAGACGGCCGTGGCTCCGCCGCCAGTGCGGGCGGCGTCCAGGATCTTGCCGGCGCGCATCAGCGCCCAGCCGACCAGGGCCGACAGCAGACCCAGACCCATCACCAGGGCCGAGACGCCGTAGCTGACGATCGAGGTGAACAGCGACGCGCGCAGGAAGGAGCCGTTCATGGCGCTCATCCGGGCCTTGGTCCACTTCTCCACCGCAGCGGCGTCCTTGGCGGCCTCGGCCTTCTTGATCTCGGCCCCCAGCTCGGCGTAGGTCTTGTTCTCGGCCCCGTGCAGGGCATGCTCCTTGATGATCTCGGCCTGGCTCCACGCAGTGAAGGGGCCGGCCACCTTCTTGCCGGCATTGGTCTTGGCGTCGGCCGGGACGGTGATGTTCTCGCTCTTCAGCTGGCTGGTGACGGTGCCCCAGGTGACGGCTCCGGCAATCAGCATGACCAGACCGGCAATCAGGGAGCAGATGCCGATCAGCTTGATGGGCTTGGCGCTCATGGGTATTCCTTAGATGTTGGGGAGAGTGATGTCGAGCCGCCACACCAACGTCGTGCAACGGTCAACTTCTGAACACCTTAGAGAATGTGATTCAACCATCAAGCACCGGGGTCGACTTTCGCCACCCGGTGAGTGCCCAACTGGGGATCAGCCCAGGATCTGGGCAAGTACCTCGTCCGGATCGGCGTCCACATCCTTGCGGAAGAGCTCGGCCAGCCCGGGGTGCTCGCCATAACGGGGCACCAGATGCACGTGCAGGTGGAAGACCTCCTGGCCGGCGACGGGCCCCGCGCTGGAAAGCATGTTCAGCCCGTCCGCATCCAGCTTGTCCACCAGCAGCCGGGAGACGTGACTGATCGCCGGGGCGATCTCGGTCAGCACCTCCGCGTCGCCGGTGAGGTCGTCGACGTGCCGCTTGGGCACCACCAGGGTGTGTCCCTTGTGGAAGGGTGCAATGTCCAGGAAGGCGTAGGAGAACTCGTCCTCATAGACCTTGCGGCTGGGGAGGTCACCGGCCACGATGCTGCAGAACAGACAATCCATGGGGGCCATAGTAGTCAGCGAACCGGGAAGCCGGCCGAACGCAGGCCGTCCTTGACCTGGCCGATGGTCAGCGTGCCGTAGTGGAAGACGCTGGCTGCGAGTACCGCGTCGGCCCCCGCCTTCGCCGCGTCGACGAAGTGCTGCACCGCCCCGGCGCCGCCCGAGGCGATCACCGGCACGTCCACCACCGCCCGCACCGCCCGGATCATCTCCAGGTCGAACCCGTCGGTGGTGCCGTCGGCATCCATCGAGTTCAGCAGCACCTCACCGGCGCCGCGCTCCACCGCCTCCTTGACCCAGGCGATCGCGTCCAGCCCGGCGGCCTTCTTGCCACCGTGGGTGGTGACGCCGAAGCCCGACGGCTGGCCGGGTTCGCGGCGGGCATCCAGGCTGAGCACCAGCACCTGGTTGCCGAAGCGCTGGGTGATCTCGTTGATCGCGTCGGGGCGACGGATGGCTCCGGTGTTGATCCCCACCTTGTCGGCACCGCAGCGCAGCAGGGCATCGACGTCGTCGACGCTGCCCACTCCCCCGCCCACGCACAACGGGATGAAGACCGTCTCCGCACACCGGGTGACCATCTCGCGTGTGGTGGCGCGGCCCTCGCTGGAGGCCGAGATGTCCAGAAAGACCAGTTCGTCGGCCCCCGCCTCGCCATAGGCGCGGGCCAGCTCCACCGGGTCACCGGCGTCGCGCAGGTTGGTGAAGTTGACCCCCTTCACCACCCGTCCGTCATGGACGTCGAGGCAGGGGATGACGCGCAGGGCAAGGCTCATGCGCCCACCCTAGTCAGGCGCGAGGCTCGGTATCGGCCGACGTCGCGTCCTCGGACTCCGGCACTGCATTCTCCTCGACGTCGGCATCCCGGGTGCCCTCGCCGGGCCACTCGCCCGCAGCCTGGGGCTCGGCCGGCGCCTCGACGGCATGTGACCCGCCCTCGTGCGCGGTCTCGGCGTGGGAATCGCCATGGCCCTTGCCATGCCCGAAGGGCAGCACCGCCAGGATGCCGACGATGATCGAACCAACGATGAAGCCGATCACGGCCGAGCCCAGCGTGTTGGTGAACCAGCCGAGGGTGGCCGACAGGGCGTGCGGGACGGCGTGGGTGACGATGTGTTCCAGGTGGTGCACGAACTCGTAGGGGGCGTGCAGGCCAAGCTCGTCGGCGCCCACCATGAGCAGGTGGCCACCCACCCAGAGCATCGCGGCCAGGCCGACGGTGGACAGGATCGACAGGATCACCGGCATCGCCTTGACCACGATGGCGCCCGACTTCAGACCCTTCTGGGTCATCTTCAGGCCAATGTCGTCCAGCTTCACGATGATCGCCACGACGCCGTAGACCAGGAAGGTGATCAACAGCGCCACCGCGATCAGACTGCCGATCCGGGTCATCAACGGCTGGTCGGTCACCTCGTTCAGGGCAATCACCATGATCTCGGCGGAGAGGATGAAGTCGGTGGTGATGGCCCCCTTGATCATCTTCGCTTCCTGCTCCGGCCCTTCGAGCACCACCGGGGTTTCCGGGTCGCCACCGGTCCCCTCCCCGTGTCCGTGGCCGGTGAGCTTCCCCCAGATCTTGTGGGCACCCTCGTAGGACAGGTAGGCGCCACCCAACATCAGGATCGGGGTCAGGGCCCACTTGGCGTAGATGCTGAGCAGGATCACCACCGGCAGGATGAAGAGCAGCTTGTTGCGAATGGAACCCAGCGCGATCTTCTTGATGATCGGCAGTTCCCGGTCGGGGGTGACGCCGGCAACATACTGCGGGGTCACGGCCGTGTCATCCACCACGACGCCGGTGGCCTTGATGCTGGCCTTGCCGGCCGCGGCCCCGACGTCGTCAATGGAAGCGGCTGCCACCTTGGCGATTGCCGCCACGTCGTCGAGCAGTGCTGCGAGGCCACCGGCCATGGATTTCTCCGATTCAGGATGGGTCAGTCAGGGGAAGGCGTCCGGGCAGGACGATGGCCCGGCGACCCGGGCCACGTCCATGGTAACGGCCTAGTCCTCGTCGGGGTCGAACTCCACCACGCCGCGGCGCATCGCCGTCACGGCCTCCCGGCAGGTGCGACGCAGGTCACCGGGACCGGCCGCAGCCGCCACCTGACCAGCCATGTCGATCACCTGACGGACCCATCGGACGAAGTCACCGGCCGGTAGGCCACAGTCTCCGAGCACCCGGGCCAGCGGTTCGCCCGACGCCCAGGCGTAGGCGGCCTCGGCGAAGCCGATGTCCGGTTCGCCGCTTCGCTCCAGGCGGAAGTCCCGCTCCACCAGGCTGACCTCACGCCACTTGGTGCGCAGCGCCTGCTGGGCGATCTCGGTGGCCCGGTCCGGCATCCGGGCCATCCGGCCCTGCTCGATCCGTCGGGTCTCGTAGACCAGTGAGCTGAGCACAGCGGCCAGCTGCGGGGCATCCAGCCCGTCGAAGACACCGTCACGGATGCACTCGGCCGCCACCAGATCCAGCTCCGAGTAGAGCCGGGCGAGCATCCGGCCGGCGTCGGTCACCTCATGGTCCTCGCTGCCCAGGTAGCCCAGGCTCTCCAACACCTGACAGAGCTTGTCGAAGCGCTTGGCGATGGTGTTGCTGCGCGCCTCGGCGCGGGATCGGGCCTGGTTGCGGTCGCGTTCCAGCCGCATTGCCCGTTCGGCGAAGCGGGCGTGGGTCTCCCTGTCCGGGCACTCGTGGCAGGGGTGACGCTTCAGTTCGCGCCGAAGGTCGGTGATCTGGGCGGTCAGTTCCGCGTCGGCCTTGGGGCCGTGCAGGGTGGCCAGCTGCGGATTGAGGCTGTGCAGCTTGTCCAGGAAGGAGGCGGCCAGGTTGCGACGACTGGCGGGCTGGCGCGGGTCGAACTTGCGCGGGATCCGCAGCTTGCCGACCACCTGGGTGGGGGTCGGGAAGTCGCTGGTGGTCAGCCGGACCACGTCGCGCTGTTCGGTGACCACCATCGGGTGCGGTTCTCCCCCGCGGCCGCCGCGACGGCCGGGGTCGATCACCGCGGCCCAACCCTCGTGCCGACCCGAGGGGACGTGGATGATGTCGCCGGCCTCCAAGGTGAGCAACGAGTTGAGCGCCTCGGCCCGCTTGTCCTGCTTGCGCAGCCGCGCCTGTTCGGCCTCGGTCTGCTTCACCTCTTCGCGCAGCCGGGCGTACTCGGCGAAGTCACCGCGCTCGCAGTGGGCGGCCTTCAGGTAGTCGTCGATCTCCCGCTGGTTGCGCGCCGCCACCGAGGCCAGGTTCACCACGGAGCGGTCGGTCTGGAACTGGGCGAAGCTCTGCTCCAGCAGCCCGCGGGCGCGCTCCCGACCAACCCGACCCACCAGGTTGACGGTCATGTTGTAGGTGGGCGAGAAGGAGGACTTCAACGGGTAGGTGCGTCGGGAGGCCAGGCCGGCCACGGCGCGTGGGTCCATTCCCGCTTGCCAGAGCACCACGGCGTGGCCTTCGACGTCGATTCCGCGCCGCCCGGCCCGGCCGGTCAGCTGGGTGTACTCGCCGGGCGTGATGTCCACATGGCTCTCGCCGTTGTACTTCACCAGCTTCTCGATCACGACGGTCCTGGCGGGCATGTTGATGCCCAGGGCCAGGGTCTCGGTGGCGAAGACGATCTTGATCAGGCCCGCGGCGAAGCCCTCCTCCACCACGGCCTTGAAGGCGGGCAGCAAACCGGCATGGTGGGAGGCGATGCCGCGGCTCAGGGCCTCCAGGAAGACGTCGTGGTCCAAGGCCCGCAGGTCTGCCGGGCTCAGGCCCGAGAGGTGGCGCTGGGCGATGCCGATCAGCTGGGTGGCCTCGGAGTCGCTGGTCAGGTTCACCCCGGCCCCCAGCAGCTGGCGCACCGCACCGTCGCAGCCCTGCCGGCTGAAGACGAAGCAGATGGCGGGCAGCAACCGGGCGCGCTGCAACTGGGTGGTCATCACGGCCCGGCTGGGGGTCAGCCGGGGGCGACGATCGTCGCGGGAATCCCGGGAGTCCCGGCCTTGGTCACCGCGCCCGCCGCGACCTCCGCGCCGGTCCAGGTGGGCCTTGGCGGCGCCGCCGAACTGGCCCGAGCCGTAGGCGACATTCTTCTTGCCCTTGCCGGAGCGGCCCCGGGGACGACGCGAGTCGTCACGTACCTCCTTGGCCTCGCTCCTGGCCAGCTTCAGCAGGTCCGGGTTGACCCGGGCGGCGCGTTCGCTGGGCAGCGCCGACGCGGTCGGGGCGACGCCCTCGAACAGGTCGTGGATCTGCTTGCCGGCCATGATGTGCTGGTACAGCGGCACGGGGCGACGTTCGCTGACCACCACCTGCACGTTGCCGCGCACCTCGTCGAGCCAGTCGCCGAACTCCTCGGCATTGCTGACGGTGGCCGACAGGCTGATCACCTGCACGCTGGGAGCCAGGCCGATGATCACCTCTTCCCAGACGGCGCCACGGAAGCGGTCGGCCAGGTAGTGCACCTCGTCCATCACCACATAGCCCAGGTTGTTCAGGGTGGTGGAGTTGGCGTAGATCATGTTGCGCAGCACCTCGGTGGTCATCACCACCACCTGCGCCTCCGAATTGACCGACGAGTCGCCAGTGAGCAGCCCCACCCGATCCGCGCCATGCCGCTCGGTCAGATCATGGAACTTCTGGTTGCTCAGCGCCTTGATCGGGGTGGTGTAGAAGCACTTCTTGCCGGTGGCCAGGGCGCAGAAGACCGCGAACTCACCGACCACGGTCTTGCCAGCACCGGTCGGGGCCGCGACCAGCACCCCGGCGCCGTCCTCCACCTGGGCGCAGGCCCGCAGCTGGTAGTCGTCCAGGGAGAAGCTGTAGCCGGCGGCGAACTGCTCCAGCAGGCTGCCCGGCCGCACGACAAAGGGAGCCAGCGGCCCGTCCAGCAGCTCGGACGCGTCGTCGGGAACCTCGGGAATCTCGTTGTCAGTCATCACCGATGAGGTTAGCCGGTGGATCTGACATTTCTGCGTTCCCCGGTTCGAGGGTCCTCGACAGGCTCGGCCATCGTGGTTGCTTTGCCCCGGCCATCGTGACAGAGCTGCTCTCGCGACCACGGTCCCCGAGTTTGTCGAGGGGGTTGAGAGGGACGAAACCTCTCCCCACGGAATACCCGGGCACCAATGGGCACCTCGCGACACTTCGGGCCACTCCGCGCGCTCATGGAACAGCCGACGGCCCGGACCTTCGGCGCGGAGTCACGCGGCCGACTCTTTGGCGCGAAGTGCCGGCCGCGGAGCTGTCAAGGCCTCGCGCGCTCTCCCGAAGAGTTGGTGTGCTGCTCGACGGGTGATCGTCTCCGCAGACTCCTCGGGGAGCGTTCCCTCCCCCAGAAGCGACGCGAGGCCGTGCACCACATGGCCAGGCGCCTGCGCCGGGAAGGCGGGTGGAAGCCGTTGCCGTCGGTCTCGCAGTGATGCTCACCCTGCGGGTCTGGCCCACTTCGCGCCCGCAAGGCGGGAGGGATTGATCGCCATCGTCCCGCCTGCGCTGCCTCATCCTCAGTTGCTGGTCCCCGTGAGCGGGCTGATGGAACTGGCCGACACCGTCGCCCTGCTCGTGCCATCCGGCTTGGTGCGGAACGGGGCAGCCCGGGGGCTGGTTGTCCTCCTCCTCGCGGTCTTACCAGCGAATGTCCACGCGGCCGGAGAGCGACGGTCGGCCACGGCCCCCGCCACTCCCCTGGGCAGGCGCACCGCACTACAGGGCGTCTTCCTCAGCGCAGCCAGCTACGTCGCGCTGTCCCCGAGCTCATCGAGAGGTCGTGGAAGGGGCCCTCGTCAGGCGGTGAACACGTCGATCAGGCCGGGGCGGCAGGTGGCGGTGAGCGGGACGCCACCGAGGCGCTCGCCGTCGGCCATCGCGAACATCGGGGCGCGGCTGCCGTCGCGGTTGACGATCTGGCCGTCGATCCGCACCTGCCGGGCCTGGACGAATTCCACCGCGGGGTGCCCGACGTGCCCGCCGGTGTAGAGCTTGGGCAGCAGGGCGAGCACCTGGCGGCGCTTCAGGTCGCCGACGATCAGCACGTCCAGCAGGCCGTCGGTGACGTCGGCGTCGGGCACGATGTGCATCCCACCGCCGAAGTGACCGGCATTGGCGACGGCTACCAGCACGGAGCTCAATTCGCGTCGCTGGCCATCGATCTCGATCCGGTAGTCCAGCGGCCGGAAGCGGGCCAGTTCGCCCAGCGCCAGCGCGCCATAGGCCAGCGGCCCCAGTGGCCCGATCGGGTAACGGAAATCGTTGGTGGCCAGGTTCACCCGGGCGTCGTAGCCGGTGGAGACCACCGAGCCGACGTAACGGTGCTCGTCGCCGCCGGTGAGCGGACCGGCCACCTCCGTCAGGTCGATCCGACGGGTGCGACGCCCGGCGACGGCCAGGGTGGCTTCGCGGATGTCCGCGGGCAGGCCGACCCCGCGGCAGAAGTCATTGCCGGTGCCGGCCGGGATGATCCCCAGCGGCACATCAAGCGCATCGGCTCGAGCCTCGGCGCAGGCATTCAGCCCCAGGTGCGCCATCCCGTCGCCACCCATCACCACCAGACTGTCGCGCTCGTTCCCGGAACGGCCCGGGCGGGCCGAGCGGGCGGATTCCAGCGCTTGGCGCCGGGCGTCGTCGTAGCTGGTGGTCAGGTGCACCACCACCCGCCCGTCGGGAACGGCGTCCGCGAGGGTGTTGTGCACCCTGGGCAGCAGCCGACGGGCCCGGCCGCGCCCCGCGCTGGGGTTGACGACCAGGTGGATGATGGGGCCGGAAACCATGCCGTCAGTCGACCAGGACCAGGTCACCGCGGGCGGCGCGGCGCTTGTCGTTGATCCGACAGATGATCTCGCTGATGATGTACATCACGGCCATCGGCACCGCCAAGGCACACATGCTGAACGGATCCTGCGAGGGTGTCGCCACGGCACCGAAGACGAAGCAGAGGAAAATACCGAAGGTGCGGTACTTGGCCAAGGTCTGGGCTCGTAGCACCCCCACCAGGTTCATCGTGACCAGGATCACCGGCAGCAGAAAGGCGATCCCGAAGACCAGCAGCGTCACCGTCATGAACTGCAGAAACTTGTTGACGTCCTGAATGTTGGAGACACCCTCGGGAGTGAAGCCCAGCAGCACGACGAAGCCCTTGGGCGAAATCCAGTAGCCCAGCGCCACGCCGGCCAGGAAGAGCGGGATGGAGGTGCCCAGGAACATCAGGGCGTACTTCTTCTCCTTGGAGAGCAGCCCCGGAGCAATGAAGGCCCAGATCTGGTAGAGCCACACCGGGCAGCTCAAGACCAGCCCCGAGTACAGGGCAATCTTGAGCGTCAACATCATGCCACCGGCCAGACCGTCGGTGGACATGATGATGTTGCTGTCAGGATGGCTTTCCCTGAAGATGGCCGTGGCACGGTCATAGGGGCCGAGCACCAAGTTCTCGAAGTAGTTGTTGAAGAACAAGGTCACACACATGATGGCCACGATGGCGACCGCCGAGACGATCACCCGGTAGCGCAGTTCCTTCAGGTGGTCGACCAGCGCCATCGACCCGTCATCCGACGGCTCCGGCACCCGCAGCCAGTCCGGCCGCGAGAACCGCCGCTTCATGCTGGCGGGCACGGGTCAGTTGATGCGCTTGTTGGCCTCGTCGACGATCTCGGCCTCGGCCGTCGTCTTCGACGCGTCAGCGGCGGTGGCGCCATTCTTGCCGACCTCCTTGAGACCGGCGGTCTCCTCCTTGAACTCGCGGATCGCGCGCCCGGAGGCCTTGCCGACACCGGCGAGCCGGGTGCCGCCAAACAGCAGCACCGCAATCACCAGAACGATCAGCAGTTCCTGCCAACCCAGACCAGCCATGTCCAACTCCCATGTTCGTGACCGGGAGGGGCCCCGGCCGTCCAAAGACTCTACCGACCTGCGCTCGACCTGTGACGAGCATCGTCGCCCTGCAACTCTAGCTCCCCCAGCAGGCTGACCAACTCACCCAGGGTGCGGCCCTGCTCGGCGAGCTCCCGGACCAGCGCCCGACCCTTGCGCCACAACATCCAGCCGCAACCGGCCATCGTCGCCAGCCAGAGCAGCCCGATCCCGCACCACAGCAGCAGCCAGCCCATCATCAGCCCTTGTCGGCGGCCCGTTGGGGCTCGATCTCGTCGGGCGGGTCGGTGCCGAAGACCGACGCATTCAGCGCCAGCGCATCCACCGCGGCCTGGGCCGCATCCCGGCCGGCACCGGCGGGCTCCAGCACCCGCGCGCCGCCCCCCAGCCGCAGCAAGAGCGAACGCAACCAGTTGGGGTCGGCCACCGGAAGCGTCGCCACCAGAAGTTCACCGTCGCTTCCGGAGCCGTGCACCTCCAGCGTCGGGTAGTACTCGGTGATCCAGGCCGCCGACGGCTGCAGCTCCAGCGTCACGCTGGCCTGGTTGGTCTCGAACCAACCCGCCACCGGCTTCGGCGGCGTCCCGTGGGCCTCGGCCGGCAGCTCCAGCAGCTCGGCGCGGACAATCCGGTCCAGCTTGTAGGTGCGCCAGGCATCGCGCTCCAGACTCCACGCCTGCAGGTAGGCGGCACCGTCGCGCAGGTCGATCCGCACCGGATCCACCTCGGGCGTCGACGTGTGCCCGCGGGTCAGGCCGTCGTAGACCAGCCGCACCCGCTTGCCCTCGTCGATGGCGGCGGTCAGCACGCTGCGCACCGTCTCGTCGCCGCTGGCCACCCGGATCGCCACCCGCTCGGACTCCCCCGACGTGGTCAGCGCCTCCAGCTTCGCCAACGCGCTGTGCACCGAGCGAGCCGTCTCGCCGCTGGCCACCTCGGCGACCGCGCGCAGCGCCACCACCAGGCTCATCACCTCGTCCAGGGTGAAACGCATCGGCCGGGCCAGGTAGTCGGCATTGGTCAGGTGGATGGTGCCCTGCTCCTCGGCAGCGTCCATGTCGATCTCGATCAGGTCACCCGGCAGCCCACCCGGCAGGCCGCACATCCACAGCACGTTGAGGTCCTTCATCAACTGCGCCGGAGTGATCTTGAAGGCCTTGGCGGCCTCGGTCACGGCGATCCCCTGGTGCGCCTGCAGGTAGGGCACCAGTGCGAGCAGCCGCGCCACCTGGTCCGCGGAGGTGCTCATGCGGTGCCCTCCCGTCGGGCGACGGCGCGCAACTGCTCCAGCACCTGGTAGCGCAGCGCCACCGGCTCCACCACCAGCGCATCGTCGGCGGCGGCGCAGATCTCGGCCACCAGATCGGCGCGATTGGCATACGGCACCCGCCACACCGTGAAACCGGCGGGCAGGGCGACGGCGGTCGGGCTCGGCTCCGAGCGTCGGGTCATCCCCGGCGCGTGCCCCTCCCGGATCGCCACCAGCGCCGTCGACGCCGGGCCGCTGGGTTCCAGCCGTCGGGCCAGCTCCGCCAGGTCCACGTCGGGCACCTGGTAGGAGTCGCGCGCCTCCTCCAGCACCGGCTGGCTGGTGATCCGGCTCATCTTGAACATCCGCGGCTCCCCGCGGCTGAGGTCCTGCCCCATCACATACCAGCGGCCCTTGCGCCAGGTGACGCTCCACGGCTCCAGCACCCGCTCCGGCTCGCGGTTGCGGTAGCCGAAGTGCACCCGTCGACGCTGCAGAGTGGCCTGCCAGATCGCTTCGAAGGCCGGCTCCTGCGCGGTGACGCTCGGTTCGAGCGCCGCCAGCCGGTCCGTATCCGGTTCGACGCCGGCGGCGCGCAGCTTGGCCAGGGCATTCACCGTCTGCTCGGCGACGCTGGCCTGCTGCCACACCCGAGCGGCGGCCCCCAGCGCGGTGGCCTCCTCGGCGGTGAACTCCACCGGCGGGAACTCGAAATTGGCGCGGCGGATCCGATAACCCGGCTCGTCGTCGAAGAGCGTGTCGTTGTGGCCGGTCTCCACCGGCACACCCATGGCGCGCAGGTCATCCTTGTCCCGCTCGAAGGTGCGCTCGAAGTTGACGTCGTTCAGCTCGTGGTAGCCCTCGACGATCTCCCGGATCTGCTCCTTGGGCAGAAAACGACGCGCGGAGAGCAGGCAGATCGTGAGGTTCACGATACGTTCGCTCTTGCGTGGCGCCATGCCTGACCTTCTGCCGGGGACGTGCGTTCGGGGCAGGAACGAGGCTACCAGCGGAAGGAGAGCCGATGAGCGGAGCGGGACGGTTTGCCCCCTCACCCACCAGCAGCCTGCACCTGGGCAACCTGCGCACCGCACTGCTGGCCTGGCTCTGGGCACGCAGCCAGAACCGCGAATTCCTGCTGCGGATCGAGGACCTGGACCAGCAACGCGTCGCCGCCGCCCCCGAGGTGGCCCGCCAGCAGCTCGATGACCTGGCGGCGCTCGGGATCGACTGGGACGGTGAGGTGCTGCGGCAGAGCGAGCGGCTGCAGCTCTACCGTGATGCCGCAGCCACGCTGGAGACCTACGAGTGCTTCTGCACCCGTCGCGAGATCGCCGAGGCCTCCCAGGCCCCCAATGGCGGGCCGGGCGCGCCCAGTTGGCGCCCCTACCCGGGCACCTGCGCCAACCTGTCCAGCACGCAGCGCGACCAACGTCGCCTGACCAGGACCCCCGCCGTCCGGGTGCGCGCCGAGGGCGCCAGCTTCACCATCCGCGACGAACATGCCGGGGATGTGAGCGGCCCGGTGGATGACTTCGTACTCTTCCGCGCCGACGGCACCCCCGCCTACAACCTGGCCGTGGTGGTGGACGACGGCCTGCAGGGCGTCGGGCAGGTGCTGCGTGGCGACGACCTGCTGGACTCCTCCCCGCGGCAGGGTTGGCTGGCGTCGCGGTTGGGCTTCTGCGTGCCCGAGTACGTGCACGTCTCGCTGGCGCTCAATGCCGAGGGTCAGCGGCTGGCCAAGCGCGACGGCGCCGTCACCCTGGCCGACCTGGCCGGTCTGGGGCACTCCCCCGCCGACGTGCTGGGGCTGGTGTGCGCCTCGGCGGGGCTGGAAAAAGGCCGGGACGCAGCCGCGGTCTTGGCTCGGCTGCGTCCCGGTGACCTGGTCAATGACCTGGTCTGGACCCCGTGGGTGGTGGGGCGGCTGGATCAGGCGCCGGCCTGACCCTGCTGGATGTCGATCACGTAGACCAGCGTCTGGGTGGGCGCGCTCGGCGTGGCCGACGGGCTGGCCGAGGAGGCCTGCGGCTTCGGCTGGTCCTTCGGCGGGATGACCACCATCACCCGACTGCCGACGGTCTGACCCACCAGCGCCTTCTTCATCGACGGGATCAGCTGGGAGACCTGGACCGGCTGCGGGGCCTGCTGGGCCGAGTAGGAATCCTCCAGCAGCTTGCCGGTCTTCCAGTCCCAGGCGCGGTAGGCCACCTGCACCATGAACTTGTCGGTCACCTTCTCACCGGGCGCCTGCACCAACGGCTGCACGACGGTCTCGGTGGGGGCGGCGGTCTTCGGGACGGTGGCAGTGGGCATGCCCTGGGCATCGTCCTTCACCGTCGGCAGGCCAGCCTTGGGGGCGACGTTCTTGGAGGTCTCCAGGATGTCGATCACGAAGACCAGATTGTCGCCCTTCTGGATTCCGGCCTGCGGATTGCCCTCGGCATAGCCGTCAGCGGCGGTCATCATGGTGACGACGCGGCTGCCGAGCTTCTGCCCCTCGATCGCCTTGGTGAAGCCGGGCACCACACCGCGCAGGCTGAAGGTGGCGGGCTGGCCGTTCTTGAAGGAGGAGTCGAAGACCTTGCCGTCGCGGGCGTTGACGCCGTGGTAGTTCACCTTCACGGTGGCTCCCTTGGCAACGGTCTCCCCCTTGCCGGGGGTGAGCACCTTGGTCTGGGACTTCTCGATCGCCAGCGGCCACTTGGCCTTGACCGTCGGCGCCTTGCCGACGGTGGTGGGGGCGACGTCGAGCGCCGACAGGTCCTTGATCATGGCCGGCTTCACCGTGGGCGTGGCCGGGGCGGAGGCCGACGTGCTGGCTGCAGGGTCCGAGGCGGGGGCCGAGGCCGGAGCCGACGCGGCGGCGGAGCCACCGGCCGACGGGGTGGCCGCGGTGTCGGCGTCCTTGCTGCCGCAGGCCGCCAGCGAGGCGCTGAGGCCGACGGCCAGCAGGGCGATGCCGGCTCGGCGGGTCTGGGTGGTCAGGATCTGCGAAAGGATTCGAGGCACCAGTGCAGGTTACCCGAGGTCCGAAGGGCTCCAACTGTGCCGGGCCGCCGTGAAACCCGCCGAACCGGCTCGGCGGGGCTCGCTGGCCATCCGGGCCACGATCTCCTCCACCCGCCGATCCGCGGTGCACAAGGGGTTTTGCACGCTGACGGCGCCGTCGGTCAGGTCATGGCAACTGAACTTCATCCAGTCGACGGTGTACTCCCGTCGGTGCCGTTGCGCGGCCGCGACGAAGCGGGCGCGCAGCACCGCCCGGGTGGTGCCGGGTGGTTCGTCGACGGCGTGCTCGGCCGCGCAGTCGGGCAGGACCCGACGCACCTGCCCGCGGGCCTCCGCCACCCGCGCCAGCCCCTGCCCGGTGACGATGTCATGCCAGGCCAGATCCAGCTGCGCCAGCCGCGGATCGTCGTCGGTCATGCCGTGCCGCTCCCGCTGGGCCAGCAGCAGCCGCCGCTTGGCCACCCAGTCGATTTCCGTCTCGACCCGTTCCAGGGCGCGATCCTGGATGGCGTCCAGCACCCGCCCCCACAGCTCATGGGCCTGGCGCAGTTCGTCGTCGTCCGCAAAGGGGGTGGTGAGTTCCCACAGTTCCCGCTGGATGTCCAGGGCGGAGGCGCCGTCGTCGGCGACCGGGCAGCGGCCGGTGAGGTCGCCGGCCACCTCGCGGATCACGCGGCCGGGTTCGCGGATACCCCTCGCGGGGCCCCTCGACAAGCTCGGGAATCGTGATTGGGTTCCGCTCGGGGATCGAGGTCGGGTCTCGCTCGGGGAGTCCTCCAGGGCACGCAGCACCAGCTCCATCGAGCCGAGTCGCAGCAGCGTCGTGGGCTCCAGCATGGTCGAGTCCCCGACGATCACGTGCAGCCGACGGAAACGCTGCGCGTCGGCGTGCGGCTCGTCGCGGGTGTTGACCATCGGGCGGGAATGGGTGGTGGCCGAACTCAACGGATCCCACATGTGCGCCGCGCGCTGGCTGATCTGGAAGTGGCCGCGGCCCAGCTGGTCGCGCTCCCAGTGCCCGGCGCCGCAGAGCAGCTGCCGGGTGACGAGGAAGGGCATCAAGGCCTCCACCAGCTGGTTCAGCTCACCGGAGCGGGCCACCTGGAAGTTCTCGTGGCTGCCGTAGGAATTTCCGTGCGAATCCACATTGTTCTTGAAGATGCTGATCCGGGCCTGGTATCCCTGCTGGGCCAGGGATTCCCGGGCGCGCTCGGCCAGCCGGGCGATGATCAGGTCACCTGCCCGGTCCTGCGCCAGCAGCTCGGTCAGGGTGGAGCATTCGGCCGTCGCGTATTCCGGGTGGGAGCCGACATCCAGGTAGAGCCGCCCGCCATTGCGCAGGTAGACATTGCTGGCGGCATTGGCCTCGACGACGGGTGCGAAGAGCTGCTGGGCGGCCTCGTCGGACGACAAACGCCGCCACCCGGCAGGGTTGGCGGCGTCGGCCGGGCGCACCCGCAGTTGGAGGCCGTATTCGGTCTCCAGTCCGCGAACGCGCTGCATGGTCACATCTTGACGGCGTCCAGCAGGAAGCCCAGCTCGTCGCGGGTCAGCTCACGAGCCTCACCCAGCGGCAGCTGCCCCAGCCGGACCGGGCCGATCGCGGTGCGGCTCAGCTTGCGCACCGGGTGAGCGACCGAATCCATCATCCGTCGCACGATCCGGTTGCGGCCCTCGTGCAGGGTGATCTCCACCAGCGATCGGGTCTCGGAACGCATCACCAGCTTCACCTTGTCGGGCTTCACCGGGCCGTCGTCGAGCCGCAGGCCCTTCTCCAGCCGGCGCAGGGTCTTGTTGTCAAGCAGGCCCTCCACCTCCGCCAGGTAGGTCTTGGGGATCTTGTAGCTGGGGTGCGCCATCCGGTGGGCAAATTCGCCGTCATTGGTCAGCAGGATCAGGCCCTCGGTGTCGGTGTCCAGCCGGCCGACGTGGAACAGGCGCAACTGCTGCCAGCTCTGCTTGTCGAACTTGATGTCGCCCAGCGTGGGGCGGCCCTCCGGATCCTCCATGGTGGAAACGACGCCGCGGGGCTTGTTGACCACCAGGTAGACGTGCCGGCGAGGCGGCGGAATCCGCATCCCGTCGACGCGGATGGTGTCCCGGTCGGGGTTGACGCGCATGCCCTGCTCGGTGACCAGGACGCCGTTCACCTCCACCCGGCCGTTGTCGATCATGATCTCGGCGTGGCGGCGCGACGCAATACCGGCATTGGCCAGCACCTTCTGCAGCCGGATGCCCTCGTCGTCGGCGCTGGTGGTGTCGCTCTCCTCGCCGGGCTCGACGGGGGATTCGACGGACTCGGCCATCATCTGGTCGCTTTCGCCCGTCAGCTCGTCGACCTCACGGTCGTCGTGGTCACTCATGGTCTTCCATTTCCTCGTGCTCGGGGCTGGCGGGTTCGCCCTCCCCGGTCGGGGCAGCCGCCGATTCGTCGGGACTGTCCACCTCCACGGTAGCGGCAAGTTGCGACAATTCCGCCTCGAGCGCCGACGCATCGGGCAGGTGCGGGGCCAGCGGCGGCAGTTCGTCGAGGCTGGCCAGGCCCATCCGTTCCAGGAAGTAGTCGGTGGTGCTGAAGACCATCGCGCCGGTGTGCTCGTCGGCGCCGGCCTCGCTGATCAGGCCACGCGACAGCAGGGTGCGCACCACCCCGTCGACGTTGACGCCGCGCACCGCGCTCACCCGGGCGCGGCTGATCGGCTGCAGGTAGGCGATCACGCTGAGGGTTTCCAGCGCCGCCTGGGAGAGCTTGTTGGACTGGCCGGAGACCACCCACTGGCTGATCAGTTCGGCATGCTCGGCGCGGGTCCAGTAGCGCCAGCCGCCGCCGACATTGCGCAGCTCGAAACCACGCTGGCTACGGTCGTAGAACTCGACGAGGTTGGCCAGTGCCCGCTCCACCACCGCCAGCGGCTGTTGCACCGCCTCGGCCAGGGTCTCGGCGGGCATCGGTTCCTCGGCCATCAGCAACAGCGCCTCCAGCACGCCCTCGGTCTCCTCGGCGCGCTCCTCCAGGACGACGGCGGTCAGCTCCGCGTCACCGTGGTCCGGTGCTTCCGGCTCGCTCATGGCTGCTCCTTCGGTTCAAACGGCGCGGGTTCGGTCAGCTCGGATTCGACCGGCTCGGGCCCGGTCGGCAGGGTGGGGGCGATGTCCTCGGGCCCCGCGGCATCCTCGTCGGCCCCATCGGTCTGGTCGAATTCATCGCTGATGCTCAGTTCGTCCTCGTCGTCGCCGGTCCAGCGGATCGTCAGCTCCCCCAGCGGCGTCAGCTGCTCGAAGCTGACCGCCCGGTTGCGGAAGAGTTCCAGCAGGGCCAGGAAGCGCACGACGGTGGTGATCTTGTCCGCGTCGCCGGTCAGCGCGCGAAAGCTGAGCGTGCCGATGCGGCGCAGCCGGTCGGCGATGATCCCGGCCTGCTCGCGGACGGTGACGGTGGAGGCGTGCAGGTGCTCCAGGCTGACCTCCACCACCTCGGGCGGGGTCATCGCCTTGGCCGCGACCTCGGCGAAGCGTTGCGGGGTGGCGCGGATCTGCACCTCGGGCAGCAGCCCGGCAAAGCGCGGTTCCAGCCCACCGGGGCGGGCGAAGCGCTTGGTCTCGGCCTCCAGTCGGGTGGCGAAGGCGGCGCTGACCAGCTTGAACGCCCGGTACTGCAGCAACCGCGCAAAGAGCAGGTCCCGGGCCTCCAGCAGCGCCAGATCCTCCGGATCCTCCACCTCGCCCTTGGGCAGCAGTCGCGCGGCCTTGAGGTCCAGCAGGGTGGCGGCCACCACCAGGAAGGAGCTGGTCTGTTCCAGGTCCCAGACCGCGCCGCCGGCCTTGACGTGCGCGATGAACTCGTCGGTCACCCGGCTCAGCGAGACCTCGGTGACGTCCAGCTTGTGCCGACTGATCAGCTGCAGCAGCAGGTCGAAGGGGCCCTCGAAATTGTCGAGCACCACCTGGAATCCCTTGTGGACGCCCTCTTCCGGGGCCTCGATCAGGGCCGGCTGGTTGCCGCCGGCCATCTCAGTCGCCGTTCAGCCGTCGGGCCAAGTCGCTCTCGGGGCCACGGACGGCCAGGTCCTCCATCGCCAGCGCGATCGATTCGCGCACGATCCGGCCGCGGTCCACCGCCAGGCCGTAGTCCCCGCGCATCATCAACCGGGCCTGCTCCAGTCGGATCAGTTCGTCGCGGCTGACGTAGACGGTGATCTTCTCGTCGTGCTTCACCCGTCCCGACGCGGCGGGGCGCTGGGCCGGGGCACGCTTCGCGGGGGCCTTGGCGGCCTTGGCCACCGACCTCTTCACCGGCTGCGGGGCTGCTTCGGTGGGCTCGGGGCCCACCTCGACGCCACTGGACGTCGCCCGGAAGAGTTCCGAGGCGCCGGGCAGGCTCACACGCCGTGGCATCGAGCCAGAACCTCCTTGGCGAGCTGGCGGTAGGCGGCCGCGCCGGGCGAGCTGGACGCGTAGGTGGTGATCGGCTCACCGGCGACGGTGGTCTCCGGGAACTTGATGGTGCGCTTGATCACGGTGTGGAAGACCTGCTCGCCGAAGGCGTCCACGACGCGCTCCAGCACCTCGCGGGAGTGCAGGGTGCGGCCGTCGTACATGGTGCCCAGGATGCCCAGGATCTCCAGCTTCGGGTTGAGCCGCTCCTGCACCTTGCTGATGGTGTCGGTCAGCAGGGCGATGCCGCGCAGCGCGAAGAACTCGCACTCCAGCGGCATCAGCACATAGTGCGACGCGGTCAGGGCGTTGATGGTCAGCAGCCCCAGCGACGGGGCGCAGTCGATCAGGATCACGTCGTAGTCATCCTGCACCTTCTCGATCACCCGCAGCAGGGTCTGCTCCCGGGCCACCTCGCTGACCAGCTGCACCTCCGCCGCGGACAGGTCGATGTTGGACGGCAGGATGTCCAGGCCCTCCACGACGGAGGTCTGGATCACCTCCTGCGGGGTGTATTCCTTGCTGAGCAGCAGGTTGTAGATGCTGGTGTCCAGGGTGTGCGGGTTGATCCCCAGCCCCACCGAGAGCGATCCCTGCGGGTCGAAGTCCACCAACAGCACCCGGCGGCCGGTCTCCACCAGTGCGGCGCCCAGGTTGATGGTGGTGGTGGTCTTGCCCACGCCACCCTTCTGGTTCACATTGCTGATCACAATCGCACGCCGCTGCCCCCCTGCCGGCGGCGTCGGCTCGGGGAGCTCCGGGAAGATCCGGCCGGTCGGGTCCTCCTCGCCGGCCGGGGTCTGCACGTCATTGCGCTTCCTGCCCTGGCCTGCGGGAACCTCGAACAGCGCCTGGTCGGTGGCCGGGCGGCCGTCCTGCTGGACGTCCTGCGGATCGCTCGGATTGGGCTCCACGATGTGCCTTTCCTGCTGGGTGCCAGTTGTCAACGACGGCGCGGCGGGCCGCAACCTGTCCGTCCAAGCCTAGTGCGTCCGACGGATCCCCCGTTCCCGCGGGAGAGGATCCGGGCGCGGGCCGCCCCTGCGAGAGTGGGATTTTCGCGGCAAGTGGCTGTTGGGTTTCGCGCTACCTGCCCGGCAGGGTCCCATGGGCCCAGGACACACCCCAGGACCGCAAGAACCCCAGTCAGGCAGGTGCTGACTGGGGTTCCATGGGGCCGTTGGGGTGTGTCCTGGGCATGCCAATGACCCGAACTGGTCGGGTCTGGTGGGTTCCTTCGGTGGGAAAGTGGGGTGCGGTTGTCTGCATCGGCCGGGACCCGGTTATTCGAGCGGGTCAGGCTCCTTGGGTCTGCCTACCGCGGGCCTGGTCTTGATGGGCGACGAGCGCCGGTAGCGAAGGCGCCCTGACGGACGGCGACTGGGCTGGGAGGGCTTGCGGGTGGTCTCCTCGCCGGCCTCCACATCCAGGACATCGCGGACGATCATCAGGTTGGTGGCCATGCAGATCATCGTCATGATGAGGAGTTGGTTGGTGAACCCCCGCATGAGGCGTGTGCGGACGTTGTCCATGGTGAACGTGATACCGCTCTTGAGCTGGTTGTTCTTGGACTCGATGACCTGCCGGGCAGAGGTGTACGCCTCATGCCATGCGGTCGTGCCGTACTGGGGGCCGCCGAAGGCATACCACTCGCTCCAGTCGGCCATCGAGACCACCAGCGTCTCGAAGTCGCCCGCACCGGGGCTTTTAGGTGAGTCAGCTCGACCTATTGACATCGGTGCTGCCACGGGTTGTAATGGCTAATAATTTCCCATATTCGAGGGAGGCTCATGGAGTTTGATTTTAAATTGTTCATCATTTTAGCGGTGTGCATCACCGCTGCCACGTTCCTGCTATTGCAACTGAAGGCCAGAAGGAAGGATGACCAATGAGATTATTCTCGAAGTATCTTCTATCCGTTGCCATCGCTCTAAGCGTCTCCATGGTGTCGTGGCTCACAACCCCGACGGCACTGGCCTTGGGGGCAGAAACCGCTACCAAGGCGGGACAATGTCGAGCCTTGCCCGCAGAATCTACTTCCACCTCGCTCACACAAGAGCAGTTGGCTAGAGCCAAATCGATCGCGCAGAAATCCCAAGAGTCCGACAGGCCAATTGCTGGGCTTAACTGGCTCTTCGGACTTGAGGGTGGTTCAGGTGTCCAGGCCTCCGGCGATGAGTAGGCAGCGTAGGCGGTAGTTGTCGCGATTGCGGAAGCCTCTGGCGATGCGGCGGTGGAGTTCGATGAGTCCGTTGAATCTCCTATGTCTGTCAAGCAGAGCTTGGGGTGCAGTTGGCTGCGGCCGTGTTGAGTTTTCGGTAGATGTTTCGAGCGAGGTAGCGCTTGAGACAGCGGCGGATCTCTCGGGGTGTTCGTCCTTCGGCGCTGCGGCGTTCGACGTAGGCGCGGGTGCGGGGATCCATGCGCATGCGTGTGACCGTTGCCATGTGGAGTGCTTGGTTGAGACGGCGATCCCCGCCGGGGTTGATGCGGTGACGTTGTGTGTTGCCGGAGGATGCTGGGATCGGGCTTGTCCCGGCGAGGCTGGCGAAGGCGGCTTCGGAGCGGACCCGTCCGGGGTGTGACCATGCTGTGAATGCGACGGCCGCGGTGATGGGCCCGATCCCTGGTTCCTCGAGCAGCACGGAGGCAGGGCTCATGCGCAGGAGTTCGAGGATGCGTCTGGTCGCGGTGGCAAGGTCGTGGTCGAGGTCTATGATCCGTCTCGCCAGGCGTGTGGCTTCACCGCGGGCGG